>JBJLGF010000074.1:0-21649 GCA_045564975.1 Paracoccaceae bacterium | reverse complement strand
TTCCTTAATTTCTACAATATCAAACTAGCTTATTAGTTTATTGTACTCATCTTCAGTCATATATTCTTCTACTTGCGAAGGGTCTGATGGTTTCATCTTAAAAAACCATGCTTCGCCCATCGGGTCTTCATTAACTTTGCTGGGTTCATCAGATAAGGCTTCATTAATTTCAATAATTTCTCCATCTAATGGCGCTAAAATATCTGATGCAGCTTTCACACTTTCGATGACTACAATTTCATCATCTTTTGAAACGGTTGTGCCTTCTTCTGGGAGTTCAACAAAAACTACATCACCCAGTTGCGTGCTCGCGTGCTCAGTAATGCCAACAATAACTATATCACCCTCAGTGCGAAGCCATTCGTGTTCTTCTGTAAATTTCATTCTTGTTTCTCCTGTTGATTAACGTTTAAAATTTAATGGGACAAAAGGAATTTTTGCAACTTTTACTGGTACCCGTTTGCCTCGGAGTTCGCCAAATAAATTATCTTCGCTATTTGCAAATTCGCTAGCAATGTATCCCATTGCAATAGGATACCCGACAGTTGGGCCGAACCCACCTGAGGTTATTTTTCCAATAACGTTCTTTGAAGTTTCTGTTGCAAATATTTCCACACCTTCCCGCATCGGTGCTCGGGTTTGTGGCAGAAACCCCACTCTTTTTTTATCAGTTCCCTCTTCAAGTTGCTGGGAGATAATCTCACTACCCATAAAGCCGCCGGCTCTTTCTCCATGGGCTCTTCTGGCTTTTTGAATTGCCCACGTCAAAGACGCTTCCACTGGTGTGGTGGCCTCATCTATATCATGGCCATAAAGGCATAATCCTGCTTCCAACCGAAGACTGTCACGAGCTCCTAGACCAATAAATTCGACTTCCTCTTTTGATAAAATACTTCTTGTTACTAACTCGGCAGCGCTGGAAGGTATCGATATTTCGAAACCGTCTTCTCCAGTATATCCAGATCTCGATATCCAGCATTCAGCTCCGGCAATAGAAAGGGTTTCTACATCCATGAATTTCATAGCCGCAATCTGCGAGTTGAATTCGCCTAGAACAGCTTCAGAAGCTGGCCCTTGTAAAGCGATTAGTGCCCGGTTTTCTATTTCCTCAATTGAAATATCTGGCTCTAAAAGTGTTCTTAAATGCACTATATCTGAGTCTTTGCAGGCGGCATTTAAAACAACAAAAATATGATCTCCTCTGTTGCTAAACATAAGATCATCCAAAATACCGCCGTTGTCGTTTGTTAAAAAACCATATCTTTGCCGTCCTACGTCTAGACTGAGAACGTCCATTGGTATTGCTCTTTCTAAGGCATATGCTGTTTCCTGATATGACCTGCTACGCAAAATGACTTGGCCCATATGGCTTACGTCAAATAGGCCAGCCTTTGTTCTTGTATGCTGATGTTCGCTCAAAATTCCCATAGCGTACTGAACTGGCATTTCATAACCGGCAAATTCAGTCAACTTAGCTCCAAGTTCGCGATGCAATTCATAGAGCGGTGTTTTTTTCAAGCCTTGGGCCATTTCGTTTTTCCTCTAGCCGGAATTACGAAAACCCGGCACCTAATTTCTCGCACAAATGTGCAAGCTTCTAGATGCCCCCTCTGTCCTTTTGCCTGAGATCGTTATCCCTTCGGCGGATACATTTAGCATCACTCTCCAGAGCTATTCGTCACGACGGTCCTTTTGCCTGAGAGTTTCCGGGGGCGGTTGCTCCTTCGGCACTGCGACGCAGTTCTCCCATCGTGTCACTGAAAGCTTAGTATACCTTTTTGTTTCTTACAAGAACTGAAACTTTGATACCAATCACATTTGCTAAATAGCTAACTTTTTACTTTCTTCCAGGTAAATCTCTCTTAATCGGGAAGAATTAGAGCCGGGCTTGCCATGTCCTATTTTGTTCCCATCAATTTCTATTACTGGCATAACAAAAGTACTTGCAGAGGTTATGAAGGCTTCGTCTGCTTCGTAAGCTTCATCGAGTGTGAAATTCCGCTCTTCAACCTGCATTTGAGCTTCTTTTGCAAATCTCAAAACAGCTGCTCTGGTGATGCCGTGCAAGATGTCATTCGAGAGGCCTCGGGTAACTATTTTGTTGTTTTTTATAATATAGGCGTTGTTTGAGGTTCCTTCAGTAACGTATCCGTCCTGAACCATCCAAGCATCATCAGCGCCTACTTTTTTAGCCATCATTTTTCCCATAGAAGGATATAATAGTTGAACAGTTTTGATGTCGCGCCTTCCCCATCTCTCGTCATCGATACTTATAATTTTTATCCCTTTTTTGGCTGATGGGCTATTTGCTAATCCTGGTTTGTTTTGTGTGAATAAGACTACTGTTGGATCTGTCTCATCTGGATTTGGGTATACGAAGTCTCTGTCGGACGGAGCTCCGCGTGATATCTGTAGATAAACCAAACCTTCATCAATATTATTTAAACGAACGAGCTCTCTGTGAACCACTAAAAGTTCTTCATATGATACTGGATTTTTCATATCTAACTCATCGAGAGACCTCTCTAGTCGATCAGCATGCCCTTTGAAATCAATAAGTTTCCCATTCAATACCGATGTTACTTCGTATACTGCGTCAGCCATCAAAAAGCCTCTATCAAAAATTGATATTTTTGCTTCATTTTCTAAAAAGTATTCACCGTTGAGATAAACTGTTCTGGTCATGCGGTGCTCCTCTATTAACCCCAGAAATCTTTTGCAGGAGGATGAACCCAACTTTCATTATATAAAAGACCGTTTTGTCTGTCTTGCGCCAGTAGTAAGGGACCGTCAAGGTCTACAAATGTCGCGTTTTGTGCAATTAGCGTTGCCGGTGCCATTGCAAGAGAACTTCCAACCATGCAGCCAACCATAATTTTGAAGCCTGCTTCAAGCGCTTTGTTTTTTAATTGTAATGCCTCAGTTAATCCTCCAGTTTTATCTAACTTGATATTAACAAAGTCATATTTTCCAATTAATTTTTCTAAACTCTTTCGATCATGACAACTTTCGTCGGCACAAATTGGGAGGGGACGAGGAAGCCCAATAAGATCGTCGTCGTTATCTGCTGGAAGAGGCTGCTCAACTAATTTGACCCCAAGTCTTACTAATTCGGGTGCAAGTTGTGAATAAAGTTCTGCATCCCAACCTTCATTTGCATCGACAATGATTTCCGAGTTCGGGGCGCCTTTTCTGACGGCTTCTAGGCGCGGCATATCATTTGGTGTTCCTAATTTGATTTTCAGCAGTGGTCTGTCTGAATTTTTTTCTGCCTGTTTAAACATATTTTCAGGCTCATCTAACGATAAAGTATAGGCAGTTATTTTTTGCTCAGGGACCTGAATATCCGCTATTTCCCAAATCCTTTGATCACGCTTTTTACATTCAAAATCCCACAGTGCGCAGTCTACAGCATTACGGGCGGCTCCAGGAGGCAGAGTTTCTTGTAAAGTGTCCTTATCAATGTCGGCTGGTAAGCTCTCTACTTGTTTAATTACGCTTTCTAGTGTTTCGTTGTAGCGAGCATAGGGAACGCATTCCCCACGACCAGATACCCCATTTTTTTCGATTGTAACGGTTACAACTTCCGCTTTAGTTCTGGCTCCTCTAGATATTCTAAAGACGTGAGCGAGTGGAAAAATTTCAACTTTAGTTTGAATCACAATATGCAACCTAATTTATCAAATAATTCAATTAAGGCTCGCCAAGGCGTCTACCAACTTATCTGCTCCAAATCTGAAAGGATCAGTCGCAGGTAGATTTAACTCTTTTTCTAGAGATGCAAGATACGCTATAGCTTCTTGCTCTTCCATATTTTGAGTATTTACTGAAATTCCGACAACCTGACAGTTTGGGTTTGCAACTTTTGCTAGATGGAGAGCTGTATCATTCAGGTCCTTGAGGCTCGGCAAGCTATATTCGGGTAATCCCCTCATATGTTCCCTGGTAGGTTCATGACAAAGTATCAAAGCATCCGGTTGGCCGCCGTGAACGAGCGCCATTGTTACTCCGGAGTAAGACACATGAAATAAGCTGCCTTGTCCTTCAATTAAATCCCAATGATCTTCTTCGTTATCAGGTGTAAGATATTCTATCGAACCAGCCATAAAGTCAGCTATCACTGCATCCAACGGCACTCCCCCACCCGTAATTAGTATGCCTGTTTGGCCCGTCGCACGAAAAGTTGATTTTAGGCCTCTTTTTTGCATTAATTTGTCAATTGCCAGTGCAGTATACATTTTGCCTGCCGAGCAATCTGTCCCAACTGCTAGGCACCTTTTACCACTACGCTTCTTTCCGTTTGCAATAGGGTATTCGACGGTTGGTATTCGGACGTCATGTAAGCTACGACCATATCTTTCGGCGTGAGTCACTAGATCTGGTTCATCACGTAAAAGATTGTGTAAACCACTTGCAAGATCAAAACCAGTTTTGAGGGCTTCTATTAATATGATTTTCCATGCTTCAGAAATATAACCTCCTCGGTTTGCTATACCGATCACCACTGTTCTCGCGCCCTTTTCAAAAGCCTGTTCAAGAGTAAGATCCTCTAAACCGAGGTCAGCATTGCAACCAGGCATGCGGATTTGCCCTACTGCGTTTTCAGGCCGCCAATCTTTTATTCCCTGCGCTACTTTAGCAGAAAGTTGATCTGGTGCATCACCTAGAAAAAGTAAATATGGTGTCGGAATCACGGTTTTATCTCCCCTTAATAAAAGCAGAATACCTTAGAAACATTTTAAAAACCTTCTTTTTTCGTAAGTAAATTTTAATTTTTGCACGATTCTTTCATATTTATATTAATTAATAGAAGATAATTTTAATTTATGTAAGTTTTAGAAAATTATAAATGTTTGAAATTTTGAGAATGTTTAATATGCGAATGTTAATTGTTTCCAAGTTTGTCTTGAAAAAATTATTCTTACTAAATAACAGATAATCATTTCTGAATTTCTTAAATTCTTCAGGTGAGGGCCGCACACATGTCTTTTCAAATACAACCAACTCCTATTGCCCGTTTGAACAGGTCTCAACTATTTGGACCCGGTTCACGCCCAGAAATTTTTGAAAAGATGGCAAACAGTACCGCAGATGTTATCAATTTAGATTTGGAGGACTCTGTTGCTCCAGCTGATAAAGAAAAAGCTCGGTTGAATGTAGTTCAGGCAATAAACGATATAGACTGGAAAAATAAAACTGTTTCAGTTCGTATTAACGGTTTAGATACATCATTCTGGTATCGAGATGTGATAGATTTATTGGAAAATTGCTCTGATAGATTGGATAATTTGACAATACCAAAGGCAGGCTGTGCAGCTGATGTTTATGCCGTAGATGCTCTGGTATCCGCTGTTGAAAAAGCAGCTTTGCGGTCTAAAAAGGTTGGCTTTGAAATACTTATTGAAAGTGCTGCCGGGATAGCCAACGTAAATGATATAGCCAGCGCTAGTGGTAGAATAGTTTCAATGGCTTTGGGGGCTGCGGATTTCGCCGCTTCAATGGGTATGGTGACCACGGGCATTGGTGGGACCCAGGAAGGTTATTATATGCATCATGATGGCCAAAAGTACTGGTCAAACCCATGGCACTGGGCTCAAGCTTCATTAGTGGCCGCCTGCCGAAGTAATGGTCTCTTGCCTGTAGACGGACCCTATGGTGATTATAATGATCGTGAGGGGTTTTTTGCTGAGGCTCAAAGGGCTTCGACCTTGGGGATGGTGGGTAAATGGGCAATTCATCCAAATCAAGTCGCACTTGCCAATGAAGTTTTTACACCCTCGCCTGATGCAATTGAGGAAGCTAGAGAAATTATAAAAGCCATGAGTAAAGCTGGTGAGAATGGTGAGGGTGTAACTGTTTTTAAAGGTCGCATGGTTGACATTGCATCAATCAAACAGGCTGAAGTATTAGTTAAGCTGGCAAATTTGATCGATTGCGACTCCTAAGTTGTTAAAATTTGAATTAAAAAATATAAGATAGGCCAAATAGGCGTCTCGTAACATTGGAGAAATAAATGGCTCACTATTTAGACTTTGAAAAACCCTTGGCTGAGATTGAAGGTAAGGCTGAGGAGCTACGAGCCATGGCGCGTCAAAATGAGGATATGGATGTCGAAAAAGAGGCTGAAAATCTCGACTTAAAGGCGCAAGAGATATTAGTTGATTTATACAAAAATTTAACGCCATGGCGAAAATGTCAAATAGCCAGGCACCCCGAAAGACCACATTGTAGAGACTATATCAAAGCTTTATTTTCGGAATTTGTTCCTCTAGCTGGCGATAGGAATTTTGCTGACGATCAAGCAGTCATTGGGGGTCTTGCTCGTTTTGGAGATAAGCCCATAGTGGTTATTGGACATGAAAAGGGTAGCGATACGAAAAGCAGAATAGAGCGTAATTTTGGTATGGCCCGACCCGAGGGTTATCGAAAAGCAATCCGTTTGATGGAGTTGGCTGATAAGTTTGGTTTGCCGTTGATTACTTTAGTTGACACCCCTGGTGCTTACCCAGGAAAAGGGGCAGAGGAAAGAGGCCAATCTGAGGCGATTGCTCGATCAACCGAAAAATGTCTTCAGATTGGTGTGCCTCTGATAAGTATTATTATTGGAGAGGGTGGGTCTGGTGGAGCAGTTGCTTTTGCAACAGCTAATAAAGTGGCGATGCTTGAACATGCCATATACTCGGTTATCAGCCCAGAAGGCTGTGCATCCATTTTATGGAAAGACGCGGAAAAAATGCGCGAAGCAGCGGAAGCGCTACGATTAACGGCTGATGATTTATACGCTTTGGGCATTAGTGATCAAATTATAGAAGAGCCAGTAGGGGGCGCACATAGAAACCCGGAACAGGCTATCGAGTCTGTCAAAGTGGCTATTAGTTCAATGCTTTCTGCCTTGAATTCTAAAAAACCAAAAGACCTTATAAGTGAACGGCGTAAAAAATTCCTTAAATTGGGTAGCAAAGGACTGGCGGCTTAGCTTATTTTAGTAAATGCCGCAAACCATGAGTTACATCTGATCTAACGGCTAACCGAAGTCCAGGTTCATCTCCGGCAGTAAGCGCTGCAATAATTGCTGTATGAGTATGTGGGGGCTCCTTACGATTAAATTGCTCATACAGTGAACGCATTGTTGGACCCAATTGAAGCCAAACCGTTTCAGCTATTGCCAGCATCGCAGGAGCCTGAGCGCGTAAATAAAGCATTCTGTGAAATTCTAAGTTTGTTCTGATATATTCAACAGGATTATGAGTTGTAATCGCTTGCGATACTGAAGCATTAATAGTCTTTAATCTATCTATAAGCGCTGAATGGGCTCTGGGGAGGGCCCTACTAGAAAGTTCTACCTCTATTAAGGACCGCATCACTGCTAATTCCTCAATTCTATCATTAGTTAGCTCTGCTGTAGACACTCGACCAGATGGAGACAACATCAAAGCGCCCTCAGCAATTAAGCGACGAACGGCTTCTCGCGCTGGCGTCATCGAAACGGAATAATCTTTTCCAATTCCTCTTAAAGTCATTGATGTGGCGGGCAGAATTTCGCCATGCATTATTCTTGTACGTAAGCCTCTATATACATAATCGTGCGCAGCTTGATTAGGTTCTTTTACCGTTGAAATACTCATATTTTATTTGTGATCACAAATTTAGCACTACGTCAACTCTCAAATTTATAACGATGCAACAATGGACCGTTTTGCTTAAGCCAAGCACGTTCCTTTTTGTAAGGTCCAAAGAGATATTCAACAGTTCCCCAAAAATCTTTAGAATGGTTCATGTGCTTTAAGTGAGCAACTTCATGAGCTGCTACGTAGGCCAAAACATCTTCCGGTGCCATTACTAGACGCCAAGAAAACATAAGATTGGCATCACTTGAGCAAGAGCCCCAGCGAGAGCGTGTATCACGCAGGGATACTTTACGGATTTTTGATCCTAGTCTTTTTGAAAACCCCTGGCACATGAAATTTAAGTGTGTTCTGCAAAGTTCTGTTAAATATTTTTTGACTTGGCTTGAGACAGATTGTTTTGTATTGACATATAAAAGGTTCCCGACTTTTTTGGGTTTTTGAATATCGTCACAAGTAATTTTAGTTTTAACACCTAAAATTGGAATTTTTACCCCTTCAGAAACGAAAATCGGTGGTTCAAAAGATTGTCTTTTAGACTTTAACCAAGATTTTTTACTTTCAGCAAATTTTTTGAATTCCTTCAAGTCAAGATAGTTAGGTCCTGTAATGGTTATTTTTCCATCTAAAGCACTGACCCGTAGAGTTATTCGGCGCGAATTACTCTGCTGCCGAAGAAAAATTTCTAAATCGGGTTCATTATTAAGAAAAATTTTTGTCATAAAATTACTTCCTCAGCAGTTTACTAGCTTATCAATAAAATTTACGCAAAGGCTTTGACATATGCGTCGTGATGTGGCAGTTGGCCCAGACTGAAACAATGATTTTAATGAAGGAAATAAAGATGCCCAAAGAAGAATGGGGTGTTAAGCGAGTTTGCCCTACAACAGGTAAAAGGTTCTATGACTTAAATAGAAATCCTATAGTGAGCCCTTATACTAGTGAAGTTGTTGAGTTAGATACTTCAAAAACGAGAATGATTGCAGCTGACGCTGAAGATATGTCATCAAAAGGAAACAAGGCCGCCGACCTAGATACAGAGGAAGTTGTATTAGATGACGAGGATGTGGATGTAGACCTCGGCGATGATTTACTTGAAGAGGACGACGAAGATGATAACGTTTCTCTAGAAGAAATTGCGGATATGCCTTCCGACGATGACAGTTAAACTGTTTAGGTGTATTGGTTTCCTTTTTCAATTAATATGTTTAAAATTAAACAATATGGGGCCTTAGCTCAGCTGGGAGAGCGCTACAATGGCATTGTAGAGGTCAGGGGTTCGATCCCCCTAGGCTCCACCAAACACCTAGGCTACCCATATTATCCATATATACTTGACTTTGCAAACTTTGATGTCCTCGAAACGGAAGGGTTATGAAAGAGTGTATATAGAGCTTTATTGTGTATTTGATCTGGAAACAGATGATCTTAAAAGGATGGATTTGGTCCTGGTGCGCAGAAGTATGTTGATTAAGTGAAGAAATTTATGAGCTAGTAATTATCTTTAAGCAATACTATTTACTAGCGTCATACCAAACAGTCAAAAGCATTTAATAAGTTCAACTAAAAAAGATTTCGTCATAGTTTAAGAAATTGAAGTAATTCAATAACAGATGGTTGAAGCAACGAAGAACGAACGGCATAATGCACTCAAAAAAAGTAAAGCGGCTATGCGAGGAGTTCGCCTTTGCCGCTGCGACGCTAAAAGGTGCACTTGCTTAAGGGACAGGTTATAAGTGAAATTCAAATCAATCATAAACAAATTACTAAAAATCGTTCTTAAACCTTATGGCCTAACTGTTGTCCCAACTAAAGATATGGCTGACTTTTATCTACACAGGTACTCATCTTATGAAGAGTATGCGCGAGTCCAAATTCATTTGAATAAAGCAAAGTTAAACAAAGTTTGGGCGGACGAAGATACGTTAACGAGAGTAAAAGATATTTTGATTAGTGAATTTGGAGAGTCGAAAAAGATTGTTGGGATATGCCATGGTACACGTAATGGTTTTGAGCAAAATTTTTTGAGAGGTCTGTCTACAAATCTAGAGGTCATAGGTACCGATATATCAGAGACAGCAGAAAATTATGATAATTCGGTGCAGTGGGATTTCCATGAAATCAACAAAGATTGGAAGGAAAAACAAGATTTTATATATACGAATTCACTCGACCAATCATGGCAGCCTCAGGTTGCTGTGCAAACTTGGCTTTCTCAACTAAAACAAAATGGATTATTGATAATCGAGCATACGGAGTCACATGGCCCCAGCGGTGCATCAGAGAAGGATCCATTTGGGGTCAGGCCGACGGTAATGCCTTACGTACTAACTATGTGGTTTGGCTCCCAAATTTCGATTAGTCATTCGGTTTCAAAAAAATCCAACATGGATTGTAAAGCTTGGTTATTTGTAGTCAAAAAGAATAAAGAGTATATAGGGTTGAATACAAATGCACACTACAGCCTTACCAAATAAATAAACAAAAATTGGCTAAAAAAATTTATTAAAATTTGAAACTGGAAGAATGCTTTATTTGATCTCGAGGCAGGTGAAAGTGAAGCTTATAGATATGGAATTTATACAAAAAGTACGGCGATTGTGTCATAGCGGCTTTGGGTTGAACAAACTTATCAACGACATTAATAGCTTAGCAAATGACTGAAACTTTTATTTTTTGAAGTACCGACCTGAAATAGACGGCTTGCGAGCACTAGCAGTTGTTCCTGTTATAATGTTCCATGCAGGTTTTGAGTTGTTCAGTGGGGGCTTTGTAGGGGTAGATATTTTTTTTGTAATCAGTGGTTACTTGATTACGACAATCCTTATCGAAGACATAGAGAATAACCGTTTTAGTGTTTTAAACTTCTATGAACGCCGTGCTCGTCGAATATTGCCTGCGTTGTTTTTTATTTTGATAATGTGCATTCCGTTTGCTTGGCTATGGATGCTTCCTAGTCAGATGAAAGACTTTTCTGCTGCAATATTTTCCGTTTCAGTTTTTTTATCAAATTTTTACTTTATGTCTCAGCTAGACTATTTCGCTCCAGTTGCTGAATTAAACCCATTACTGCATACTTGGAGTTTATCGGTAGAAGAGCAATTTTATTTATTTTTCCCACCATTACTTCTTTTGTTTTTTAAGCGCAGTCGTCGGCTGGCATTTATTTCTTTATGCGTTATGCTTTTATTAAGTTTTATATTCTCTGAATGGGCTTGGCGAGAAAACCCTGAGCGCAGCTTTTTCTTTTCCTTGAATAGGTTTTGGGAATTATTTTCTGGTTCCATTACCGCATTTATTGTTCAAAAAAGGGGTGTTCAAAAAAGTAATACGCTCTCATCCCTAGGTTTGGGTGCAATATTATTATCTATATTTTTTTACGACCAGGGTACGCCATTTCCCAGTTTTTATGCACTCCTACCAGTAGGTGGTGTAATATTATTGATTATCTTTGCAAGTAAGGAGACTTTGGTAGCAAGAATGCTGAGCACTAAAGTTTTTGTTGGATTGGGCCTAATCAGTTATTCAGCATATTTATGGCACCAACCCTTGTTTGCATTCGCAAGGATTAGATTGATAAACGAACCGTCCGTTTGGACAATGTTGTTTCTTTCAGTAATCTCATTATTTTTTGCGGTTTTATCTTGGCGATATATAGAAAAACCATTTCGTGACAAAAAAGTAAGTCGAAAAATAATATTTACAACTTTTCCTGTGATAAGCATTTGTTTCATTCTGTTTGGACTTTATGGATATAAATCTGAAGGTTTTTATTCATCTATGGTGAATTTACAATACTCAGAAGAGAAAAGGGTAGAAGCCAAAAAAGTTTTTGAAGCAATAAATTATGACATGTATAAACACATGGCCAAAAGCGATTGCAAATTATGGGCTCGAAACACTCATTTTCTTGATCTCAAGCAAATTGAACTTTGTAAAACTAAATTTGGCAAAGCAATAATTGTGCTGGGAGACTCCCATGCAATGAACTTATTTAATATAATAAGTTATAGCGGTACTTATCCTTTTGTAATTGGTGTGTCACAAGGAGGTTGTCGCGCCCATAAAAATAAAGAAACATGCCATTATGACAACTTTCAAAAATTTGCAAACGGACAACCGAATCTCATTAAACTAGTGCTATATCATCAAAGTGGCTCATACTTTATTATGGATGTAGATAATCAGGTAGACAGCAATAAATCTTTCAAAGATGGGTTTTTAAAATATGACACCCAATCTATTACCAAGCTAACAAATTACTTGAATAAATTTTCAATTGAAACCAATTTTCCTGTACTTTGGTTAGGGCCATTTTTAGAGTACCGTTGGCAGTTAGATAGAAAAATATTTTTTGATGACATGTATTCAGTAAATCCTAAATCAGTAGAATTATTCGAAGGTTTAGAAGAAGTTATTCAAGCAATGATCACCGAAAAGGAGAGTTTCTATTACGAAAGTTACAACACTTTATTCTTTGAACCTAAAGTATCATTTATAAAAGATTGTTTTATGTTCAGAGATAAGGATCACTTCTCAAAATGCGGTGAGAAACTGATTGCAAAGGAAGTGCCTCCTAATTTCTTAGGCCGGTTCTTCTAATTGTAAATCTAATTTTTTTATATTGAGCTCAAAATAAGGTAAGTAAAGTCGTGAAATGTTGGACATGTTTTAGCTTTACAATCTGTTTCAAGAAGATTTTGACAAAATCTTATCCTACTTTTGCAAGCTACCTAAACAGAGACAAGCCTCTTTGATAAATCCTCATGTGTGTTACTCTGAGTATATACATATCCTCATGTCGCTGGAGTCACGCCAAGGGGGGCTCTAAATTCCATATTGATCTGGCTATTCCAACCTAAACCTAAGTTTCTTCTGGGTATGGGTAATACAACTTGAGGTTTTCTCAATCTTTTCCTTACAATAGGGAAAATTAAAGGGAACAAAACATGATGGAAATATCACACTTAAACTTCTCAGATGGACCAATGAAAGTTGCCCCCTTTAGTCATGCTGTAAAAGCTGGCGAATTCCTATTTATTACTGGTCAGATGCCAACCTTGAAAAATGATAACTCAAAACTTATTTCAGGTGATATTGAAGAACAAACCCATCAGGTAATGAAAAATTTAATTATAGTATCTAAATGATACTTGAATAGCTGATAGTTAATATCCTTGAGTTGATTATGGCTATCTAACCCAGAACCCTAGTCTACTCCTTTCTTTTGACTAGGGTTCTTTCTTTTCTGCAATACTCGCCAGAGTAAAATACCGGTCGAAGCAATAAGCCAAATTAACCACCAGTATTTGACTGCTATCGGCGGCAAAAAGAAAAGACTAAATAAGCCAATTAAAGAACCACCTATGACAACGTTTACAAATTCCCTAATCCAATTTGATTTGTTTCTTTTAAAATTTGTCATGCTCTAATTCAGCTAAACCCTAGCTTCAATTACCATATTGGAGGCTGTCTTATAAGTCATTTCAACCTTTGAAAAGCCACCATTATTTAAAACATTTGTCAACTTTTTGAGACCTGCTTGAGCCCCTAAAGCCATCCCCCCTTTTTGAGATTTTGATGCAGGTACACACGCTATAGTAGAAAATGAGTAATACATTTGTCCTATAATATTAAAGTTTTCTGAAACCTCATCATTTGCATAGGGTTCAATGATCATCAAAGCCCCGCCACTTTTTAATTTTGTTTTCGCGTAACTTACTGCTGCCACGGGATCGCCCATATCGTGTAGACAATCAAAGAATGAGATTATGTCATACTCGCCGGAATAAGTTTCGGCAGACGCAACTTCATAAGATAAATTATTAAGATTTTTCTGTTCTGCTATTTTTCGTGCTTCATGTATTGATTGATCATGTGGGTCTATACCTCTAATTGAAGACTGAGGAAATTGTTCTGCAATCATTGTCGTAGAATGGCCAAAGCCGCATCCAACATCAGCAAAACTACCCCCTTTGGTGAGGGTTGTAATTGCGCCTTTTATACTAGGGAGCCATTTATTAATAAGAAATATAGAATATGCAGGCTTAAAAAAGCGGGCAGAACCTGACAAACAACATGGGTGAAGTGAGCCCCATTCTGTACCTTCACCTGATTTAAAATTCCGCTTAATTAGATGGTAATTGTGAACTGCTCCAACCAAATTTTCGAAGCCGCCAATCATTAATGAAGGGCTATTTTCGTCACCTAGGACACTATATTGCTCATCAGAAAGTGAGAAAAATTCGGTTTTAGTATCATAGCTGACATAGCCAGCGGCACTTAAGGCTAGTAACCATTCACGCAAATAGCGATGGTCCATTTCTGTCTTTTTTGCGAAATCTTTGGATGAACATGGACCAACTTCATACAATTTTTCAAATAAGCCTAATTCGTCTCCAATCATCATTATAGGAATTATTGCCCCAGCAGCTATATCCTTCATGACCTTTGATTGTAGTTCACGGACCTTTTCAATGTTTGGCATAAACGTCTCCAAAATAACCTGTTAGTTAGAAAATAAAAATGGCTAGGCTTTTGGCATTAAAAGGCCTTTTTAAAAACCTCTAAATTTTCTCAACAAAATATTTCCTCTACAGGACGTGGCTGATTTTAAAAATCAGCCACAATGGTGTCTTAGGCATATATTTTATCACTTAGGCCGTTTATTAGAACAACATTGGACACAACAAAAACTATCGAAATTATTGTATCCTCAGTTTTGTTAATAATCGTATACCCTTTATCGATTATGCCAAACCTAGTACCCAAATCATAAAATAACTGATATATTGATGTCAAAAGACCTAAAATAAAATAGATCCAAGCTCCTTCAATTGAAGTAAAAAGCAAGTAGATTCCAACTAAAACCAGGGGGAAAATGAAAGAACCTATTAGTCTTAAAGGTGCAATTGCGCCTTCACCCACTTGGTAATCAGCTATAATTTTTTTTGGGTTAAGAATTACAAGATAGGTGTAAAAACTCAGGCCAAGAAGCTGAATTAAAAAAAGTATTAGATATAAAAAACTGCCTCCAAAATTTTCTACCATAAAGTACCTCCGTGATTTGAAAATTTTATATTCTAGTATTTCATAACAAAAGCTTAGCGATGCATTTATTTTGAATAAAGAAGTATCGTTGCGTCAAATATACAAATGATCCAAGAGGTAAGAAATCAATATAAGATTTACGATGAAATTATTATTTAATCTCTTATTTGGCTCAATACTCGTATCATCGCATCAAAGATATTATCTGAAGGGTGTTTTGCACAATAATCTCGGGCAGACTTATAAAGCGTATCTATTTCTTCCAAACCTGTAGACTTGCTTTCCATAACATTTACTCCAGTAAAAAACCCGAGGATATAAGCAGTATAAGCAAATTGATATACTTGGTCCATTTGAGAACCTGTATTGGTAGTTTTTACCATCTCGCTGCAACTTTCTTTGCCAAAACCGAGCATAGCAAATTCAGACTTTACTGATGTTGCTAATGATATAGCTAATAAAAGTGGCAATAATATATTTTTCATCACTTTACCTATAACTTTGAGTGACCCAGTAAAACAAGTTTTCAATTCAATTATTATCATTGAAACAGCGTATTAAATTTTCAAAATTTTTGGCTGGGATGGTAGGATTCGAACCTACGATACTCTGTACCAAAAACAGATGCCTTACCACTTGGCTACATCCCAACAACGCAGCATTATTTACGATGGACGAAAAGAGTGTTCAAGACCTAATCTCTTTTTTTATTTAAATTATTTAACCAATTGGGGTCCATTTCTGGTACTGATGAGAGTAAAAGCTCTGTATAATCGGGATGAGGTGGGCTGAAGACATCTGATTTTAATCCTTGCTCCACGACCTCACCGAGGTTCATAACTACCACTTGGTCAGATATGGCACGAACAGTTGAGATATCATGCGTTATAAATAAGTAAGTAAGGTTTAATTCTTTTTGCAGCCTCATAAGAAGCTTAAGGATCCCTTCTTGAACAATTTGATCTAATGCTGAAGTTACTTCATCACATATTATAAATTTTGGATCTGCTGCTAGAGCTCTGGCTATACATATTCGCTGTTTCTGACCTCCCGATAGTTCACTTGGTAAGCGATCAATGAACTGACCATCTAACTCGATCATTTCAAGAAGTTCCAAAATACGCTTCTCTTTTTCCTTACCGTTTAAATCGAGGTAAAACTCTAGAGGTCTTCCTATGATCTCGCGGACAGTTTGGCGGGGATTCATTGCTGTATCTGCCATTTGGTAGATCATTTGGATTATTCTTTTTTGCTCTTTAGTTCTATCTTCAAGCCGTTTTGGTAAAACTTCTCCATCAAATTCAATTGATCCAGTCTGCTGAGGTAAAAGGCCGGTTATAACTCTTGCAGTGGTGGACTTTCCAGAACCAGATTCACCTACTACAGCGACAGTAGAGCCTCTAGGGACGGAAATATTTACGTCATGTAAGACTTTAAATTTGCCATATGCTGCATCGATATTTTTAATTTCTAAAATCGGCTTTTGCACCCTTACGGGCTTTTTTTCTAAGGAGCGAACAGACCAGAGTGACTTTGTATATTTTTCTTTTGGCGCCGTAAGCATCTTGCGTGTTTCTGCTTCCTCTATTTCATTACCGTATCTAAGAACTTTTATTACATCGGCCATTTGCGCAACTACAGCAAGGTCGTGAGTGATATATATAGCTGCTGTATTGAATTCCTCTACTATATTTTTCATAGCTGTAAGGACTTCAACTTGAGTTGTTACATCTAAAGCTGTGGTTGGTTCATCGAAAACTATTAGGTCTGGCCTCGGTGACATCGCCATGGCAGTCATGACTCGTTGTAACTGACCACCAGACACTTGGTGGGGATAGCGATCTCCTATGCTATCTGGATTAGGAAGATTTAAAGCTTCATAAAGTCTTTTTGCGTCTTTTTTTGCATCATTTTCATTTTTTATTTTAAATCGTATGGCCGAGGCTGTCGTTTGGTCAATTAAACGATGTGCAGGATTAAAAGATGCGGCCGCAGATTGCGCAACATAAGTCATCCTATTTCCCCAAAACTTTTGTTTTTCACTTTCACGTAGGGAGGCAAGATCAGTTCCCTCAAACAAAATTTCTCCACCTGTTATTCTGCACCCTGGCTGAGTATATCCCATCGCTGCTAAACCAAGTGTGGATTTTCCAGCGCCGGACTCTCCAATGAGGCCCATTACTTGTCCCCGTTTTAACGTAAGGTTTACGCCATTTATAATAGGGTGCCACTGTTCGTCAGAAAAACCCTCTATCTTTAGATTATTGATTTGAATTAGTGGATCGGCTTTTTGATTTTTACTACTCATCGCGTATACCACTAGTTTTGTGCAAGAACCAATCTACAACGAAGTTGATGGCTACAGTAAGAAGTGCGATTGCGGCTGCCGGCAAAAGTGGAGTTAGGCCAGCCTTCAAATCATATTGGGCAAACATTATCAAAGACGCATTATCACGTACCATAGATCCCCAATCAGCAGTGGGAGGCTGTATTCCGACACCTAGGAAGGAAAGCGCTGCTATAGTCAGGAACACAAAACAAAATCTTAGCCCAAACTCAGCAATTAAAGGCGGCATGATGTTTGGTAAAATTTCTTTTCGCATTATCCAGCCTATACCCTCTCCACGTAATTGGGCGGCTTCAACATAATCCATTACCACTACATTTACGGCAACGGCTCTTGTCAAACGGAAGACGCGTGTAGAGTCCAATACAGCAATAATAATGATCAAATTAGTAACTGTTGATCCAAAAATTGATAATAAAACAAGTGCAAATATAAGGCTGGGAATTGCCATCAAAACATCAACAGCTCTACTTAGAAGTTGGTCGATGTATGATCGATTAATTGCGGCGGCGAGTCCCAAAGCTCCACCGATGAGAAAAGCCAGAAATGTTGTAGCAACGGCTATTCCAACTGTATTGCGCGCACCGAAAATCATACGTGAAAAAATATCACGGCCAATTTGATCAGTACCAAATATGTGCTCTGAACTCCAAGCGGCATAAGGCTCTGGGAAAACTGCTGCTTCTCCGTATGGAGCAAAAATTGGAGCAAATATCGCTAAAACTGCATATATAAATATTACTAATAGTCCAAAGCGGGCTGTCCAGGGTGATTTAGATAATTCTATTTTTGCTCGTGTCCAAAAAGTGCGTTTTTCAAGAACGGAGCCGACTTCACCAGCTGCTGAGTATGTATTTTTTTCTTGTGTCATTTTGGATGAAGCAACCTTGGATTTGTTATAATTCCAATAATATCAGCGATTAAGTTCAATAAAATATATGTTATGGCAAATATCAGGGCACATCCCTGTACAACTGGAATATCTCTGCTCGTGACGGCATCAACCATTAATTGCCCAACGCCAGGATAAACAAATACTACTTCTACAACGACAACTCCGACAACTAAATAGGCTAAGTTAAAAGCAATCACCGTAGCAATAGGCGCCCAAGCATTTGGTAGGGCATGTTTAAGTATTACTTCAGTTTGCGATGCTCCTGATAATCTGGCCATTTGTATGTATGGGCTCGCCAAAAGATTAATAATCGCGGCCCGGGTCATTCTCATCATGTGAGCTACAATCACAAGTGTAAGTGTAAACGCAGGAAGAGCACTTCTATATAATCGTTCGCTCAATGGCGTTGAGGCATCAACATTGGCAAGAGATGGGAATATTGGATACAGAGATGCAAACAATAAAATCAAAATGTATGCTACAAAAAATTCAGGAAAAGATATTGTCGTTAAGGTAGTTGTGTTTATTGTTCGGTCATAAACTGAATTGCGATACAGAGCACTGGTGATCCCTAAAAATAGGGAAACTGGTACTGCAATAATCGCTGTAACACTTGCTAAGAACAGAGTATTCCAAAGGCGAGGAGCTATTAGGTCGATGACTTCTCTAGATCTATCTGTTCCCGACGCATTTCGGCCCGAAAAAGAGGTTCCTAAGTCTCCCTGTATAGCGCCTCCAACCCACTGCAAATACCTTATGTAGGGAGGTTCATCCAATCCCAATTCTCTTCTGAAGGCAGCAACAGTTTCTTCAGTAGCGGCTTGTCCTAAAATTGCTTGCCCGAAATCGCCAGGAAGCATTTCGATTGCAGAAAATATGATTATGGAAACTATAAAAAGAGTTGCAAGTCCTAAGCCTAGTCGCCCAAGAACGGTCTTTAAAACGGGATGCAAAATGTATTACCTTATTTAAAAAATAAATATGGGCCCTAGTATAGGGCCCATAAATTTAGTTGCTATTTAATAATTAGGCAAACCACCAGCGTTCGACGCACTTGGCACCATCACTGTCCCAGTTGGCCGCAATATTTTCGTCTGTTGCGATAGCCTTTGAGTTAGCACTAACATAGCTGTTGAAGATCGGGCATATTGTTCCGCCATCATCATAAATTAGACGCTGGCACTCATAATATAGTTCCCGACGCTTATTATCATTCAATTCAGCGCGTGCTTCTTTGACAAGGCTATTGAACTTAATTGCGGAATCAGTAGTTTTCCAAGCAGTATCATTCCACTCTGTATCGTCAGTATATGCAGCGGAGAACATCCAGTCTTCTGTTGGTCTACCACCCCAGTAACATGCACACCATCCTTTGGCGTCGTTGTTCCAAACGTTAGACCAGTATCCATCCTTCGGTTCTCTGATCACTTCAATCTCCATACCGGCTTCGGCCGCAGAAGCTGCCATAAGTTGCGCGGCATCAACTGCTCCAGCGAATGCAGCATCGGCTGCAGAAAGTGGAATTTTTCCTGAATGCCCAGATTTTTTGTAGTGATACGCAGCTTTGTCAGCATCAAACTCCCGCTGAGGCAAGTCTGAATTATGATATCTGTTTGCTGTAGAGATTGGATGGTCGTTACCGATCGCGCCATATCCTAATAAAATTTTATCAACTAATTCCTGACGTTTGATAGACCACTTAAGCGCCATTCTAAGATCATAGTTATCGAACGGTGCTACACTCAATCTCATTGGGAAAGTGTAATGTGCTGTACCAGTAGCATCCCAAATATAGATATCCTTGTTTCTCTTGAACAGGTTTACTGTTTTCAGATCTACTCGGTCCATCGCATCAATATCGCCTGATGTTAGGGCGTTTTGACGGGCGGTCGGATCAATAATTGAAAGCAACTCCACTTCGTCAAAATGTGCCGCGCCTTCTTTCCAATAGTTTGGATTTTTCTTGAGAACTGACTTAACGCCAGGCTCAAAAGATTGAAGGATATAGCCACCAGTGCCTACGCCTGATGCCATGTCTCCGGCTGGTCTAATTGATATGTGATAGTCACTCACAATAAATGGAAAGTCCGCATTTGGATTTTCTAATTCGAAAATCACCTTGTTTTTTCCGTCTGCTTTTAATGATTTAACCTGAGTCAGAAGCCCTTTTGCTGCCGATGTTGAATCCTCACCCATGTGATGATTGTAGCTGGCGACCACGTCTTCCGATGTCATTGTCTTTCCATTATGAAACTCAACACCTTGTCTTAGATTAAAAACCCATTTTTGAGCATCATCAGATTCAAAGCTTTCCGCTAATTCTGGGATAAGCTCGCCAGTATTACTTACTTCGGTTAAGTGGTTTCCGAAAGTATACCCATTAACGAGTGTGAAGTGGTTTTCAGATGTTGCTGAATCCAAGGTATCTGTAGTGGATCCGTGGCCTAAGCCCATACGAAAACGACCACCACTTTTTGGTGTTGTTGCAGCAACTTGGCCCGCTAGTGATAGTGCCGAAGGCAATGCGACACCTGTGGCAAGTAAAGATCTTACAAAAGTTCGGCGATCAATTTGGCCACTTTTATACTTGAGCTCTTGGATGGCTCTATACTCTAATTTACTCATATTATTTACGACTCCCTGTGTGTTATCGTTATTTCTATTCGATCATGCAAAATGCTGTACCCAAAAGGCAAGCAAAATTTGATTTTTTTACGGTTTCGTTAGCTATTAAACCAAAGTTTTATGATGGCCCGCTGTTTTCTACTAAGGTATTCTTAAGTAAATCTAAATAAAACTAAATCTTGATTTAATGCGAATCCCGACCAATAGTTTCAGAAATTTCCTTTTCGTAAAAAAGTTTTTCATTTTCGTAAGCTTCTAATTTTGCATGAATGTAGAAATTATCAGCATCACTATTCATCGTCGCAAATGTTTCTGTACGAGTTCGCCAGTCTCCTCGATTTCTTTCTTCCGTCCAGTGCGTTCGCCCTTCAGCTGAAAGAGGATCATTGGGATGTATAGTCCACCACTCTCGGGCTGTAGATCCAATTTCTAAACCATGAGCAATGTCGCGAACCAGTCCAAAGTCATCTACAATTTCTAGAATTGACTGGTCTGATTTTATATCACGAGTTACCTTTCTAGTATTTGAAGGCTTTCGAATAGTTTCAGTTTTCCAGGGTTCGTCGGTTTTTTCCGGTAAAAAGCTGCGCATGTCACAGCTACCGCCTTCTGTATTTGGTATTTCAATACTTCCTTCAATAATTTCAATTTGACCATTTTCAGGCATAGGCCATAACAGCGGCCAATAAGCGTTTGAGATAGAAAGTCTAATTTTGTGACCCTTTAAAACCCGGTAGGCTATTTGATCTAAATCAAAGGTAATTGAAATAATTTCGTCTTTTTTAATTTGCCTTGGCTTTTCATGCCCATCAACATGTCCAAGATTATAAACCCCATAGGTTATTCGTGTTGATGCCCCATCGGGGTGGATATGGTTTAAGCGAACTGCTATTTGAGCGGTACTGGTAGATGATCTAAGTTTTAATTTTACTTTTGGAGCGCCAACGATGTCTATTTGCTCGCTCAACTCTAAAGTCGTAAAAATAGCAGATTGTCCGTCATCTATTCGTTGATCACCAGGAAGCTCTGGACCAAGCCAAATTGCACAGTATTCTCCGCCATCTAGTCCACATGTTTGGGGTGAGGATATAAATGTTTTGGTATAGG
>JBJLGF010000073.1:0-22297 GCA_045564975.1 Paracoccaceae bacterium | reverse complement strand
GTAACCACTTCACCAAATGGTGCCATGATCTCAGGACCCTGAACCTGAACTGCATCTCCTGGATAAATAACTGCACCATTATTAATGCGAACATGTGCATGGAGACTTTCAAATTTATGGCTAACCTCCACAGTACATGGCGCGTGTTCTTTAGTTCTCGTGAAAATGCCCACTTTATTCCCCTTTCGTGGTTTTGGCTAAATATATTGCTTCAATTTGTTTATTTGAGATTATTTCGAAGCTGGTCATCTGGCTACTCCTAACTCATTACAGCATCGATATTTTGTAGCTTTTGCTTTGGGCTATCTTTAACTTCAATCAATCTCGCTTTTGCTGCGTTAGCTAAAATTTCACCAACTTCAGTTGCATTGGGTATGCACCTCAAGCTGGGCTGCGGCTTTTTAAAATGCCAAGCGCGAACATGCGGCCAAAGAACTAAAAAAGAAAACTTAGCATCCTTTTTCGTATCTATAGCAATGCTCCCAAAATTTTTAGAGCTGGAAGCAATTGCTGCGTCTTCAATTTCAGTAAAGGGTAAATTGAGTGTTAGTGTAAGTGCAGCGCCAATTCGCATCACAATACGCTTATTTGTTATGGTATAAACAGTTGCCTTAGCTTGGATAAACCCAACTAACATTAAAAGCAAAGTAACAATTAGTGCCAAGGCTAAAAACGGAAATGACACTAATAAAGCCTGATCAAAAGGCATCAGATCAGATACAGAAATGAGCCTCCAAACAAACAAGAAAATAAAATAAGCTAAGACCCACCAAAGATTTAGCGAGTCAACCGTAAGACGCAACCAATTTGGTTGGCCCTGCCACAAAATGACCTCACCTTCGGGAGGGCGTTCTGGAAGTCCTCTTATTGGCTCAAAAGCAAAATCATCTTGCGACATTTTCGTTTCTCCTATTTTACGTCAGTGGCTCAAATCTGCTTTTAGAGGCATACATATTTCCACCCGCGTAATAAGCGGAAATTTTATCTTCCTCTAAAAGAGTTACTTGGTTCTTTGAACTATGCTTAGGAACATCGTTAAAATGCTCTCCAAAAATTGATTTAATCGCCACTTTGTCTTTATGAATTTTGGCAAGAGTCATTGGAACAAGCCTGGATCCGTCACCATATTTTTTACCAAGTTCGATTTCTAAATAACGAACAAGCTGTTCCGGTTCATCCACCCACATATCGGAGATTTTACCAACAACTTCTCCATCTCCTGCAACCGCAGGCATGTCACGAGGGTCACGCCCAGCACTAACAACAAATTTACTGTTTGCAGACATGGGAATTATTTTTGGGTGCCCCTGTCCATCCAACTCAGGAACATCACGACGCGGCGCCCAAGATGCTGGACCTACGCCATCTTTCATAGGATCCCCGGTTGGCTCAAAAGGGTAACCATTTGCAACACTAGTTTGTTCTACAGCAACAGAGCGACCTTCACCGTTCGCATTTGGCACAGTTACTTCACCGCGGGCATGCGGTAGGTCAAACGTTTTGGCTTCCGGCAATGGGAAAGGTCCCTGGTTTGCAGCTTCGCTACCGTCATCATTTTCCAACGGGTAACCTTCACGCATGTTCTCTCTTTGAATATAAAAAATCAACAGAGCAAAAAAGATCCAGAATAGCCATATAGATAGGCTAGCTAGATCAAAGTTTCCAAATAATATCAGGTCCATTTTGTTTCCTTTCAACGATTCAAATTACATGGGAAAATCAGCGATACCAATGCCCGCTGATTTCTGATTAGACTTTATTTCTTTATTTCGTGCACTTTTTATTAACGGTGACAGTATCACCAAAGTCACCACAAGAAGTGCTAGTTCTATATGATAAACAAAAAGATAGCCGGTCGCTTCATTATTAAGCGATGCGCCCAAACTATCATTCAATGCAAAGGCATTCACGATATCTCGTGTGGCTCCACCTATTGCAATGGCTAAACCTGCGCCTGTAGCTTGCGCAGCTCCCCAAGCTCCCAAAGCCAACCCGCGTCCTGATTTGCCAGATAGAGGCAAGTTCATGGCGGCGATGAGCGTTGAAACTGAAAATAGACCAGCACCTAAGCCGATCAAAAAAGTACCTAAAAAGAATAAAACAACTGACAAAATTGGTGATGCAAAAATTACACATGTGAAAGCAACAAAACCCACCAAGACACCAAAATTCATCAGGTTGCTCGGATCTATTCCTTTATTTAATCTCTGGGCGGCAATTCCGAGGCCTATCAGAGCCCCAGCGGCCCAAGCCACCGTCAACAGAGTTGTCTCACTCACATTTAACTTAAGAACTTGTCCACCATAGGGTTCTAAAAGAACATCCTGCATATTAAAAGCAAGGGTTCCAATGAAAACGACCATGATAAGACGAGCGTTATTAGATACACTAATAAAGTCTCTCCAAGCCTCTTTAAATAATGGATAGGGCGCAGCTCTTTCCAGTTTGGACATAGGGTTGACACTCTCTTGTCTCCACATGGCAATCAAATTAATAATAAACCCAAATAAAGCAGCACCTTGCACGACTCTTATGAGCCGAAGGTTTGAGAAATCCCGTAAAAGATATCCGATAACCAGCGCAGACAAACCCATTCCAACTAAAAACATAACGTACAAAAGAGCTACAACTCTCGGTCGCTTATCTTTTGGTGCCCGATCGCTCGCAAGTGCTAATCCCGCTGTCTGAGTCATATGCAAACCAATGCCAGTCATTAAAAACGCCAAGCCCGCAAGGACCTCTCCAGCCCACATTGGGCCTATAGTTTGCTCGCCAGATAAAACAATAAGTGCAAAAGGCATGATTGCTAAACCACCCATCTGCCAAAGTGAACCAAACCAAATAAAAGGTATTCGTTTCCAGCCAATCGCCGAGCGATAGTTATCAGATTTGAAACCCAAAGCGGCCCTAAAGGGAGCAATTAAAACAGGAATTGCCACCATAAGCGCAACAATAGTCGCGGGCACACCTAGTTCTACGATCATAACTCTATTAAGGGTGCCTAATAGAAGCACGGTCGCCATACCAACTGAAATTTGGAATAAAGAAAGACGCAGCAATTGCCCAAGAGGCAAATCAGTGCTAGCCGCATCTGAAAATGGAAGAAGCTTTTTGGTAAAACTTAAAGCGATATGAGGCTTTAAACCTAGCATCACATACAACTGACCCCCTGTGAAATATAAAACCCGGAAGAAATTCGTCCAAGATCATTTATATCGGCAATTCCCGCCAAACTTTTTGAAATTTTTGTTAAAGACTGCGGCACCATAACTGGCGATTTATCGCCCTTTGGAGCCAGTTTTCCCACATACCACATAGCCTGCAGGAGTTTTGTTCTTGGCGCGACGGTAAAGATTATTTCCCGATCAGTCCTCTGTTTTAAATCAGTTAATATTCTAGTCAGATCGTTTAATGAATAATAAATGAGACTATCCATAGCGACTATGTAGTCAAACTGCCCAAGATCTTCGCTGCATAGGTCACCAACATGAAAACTAATTTTCTGATGGTAACAGTCGTCAATTCTGCTTTTAGCAATCTGAATTAAAGAATAACTTATGTCCGTTGCGACGACCGAGGCCCCTCTTTTTACGAGCTCAGCCGTTAACTGACCAGTTCCACAACCAGCATCTAATATTCGAGCTCCTGTTAATTCCTGAGGTAATCGATTTAACAATTTATGCCGCATTCTATCTCGCCCAGCCCGTACAGTTTGGCGAATTTTAGAGACCGGAGCATCTGAAGTAAGCTGCTCCCACGTCTTTGACGCAGTTTTATCAAAATAAGTCTCAACGCGAGAAAGAGTTTGGTCGTAAAGCATTAATCAAAACCTAATAATTCAAAGATAACTCTGTCTTCTAAAGGAGCAGGAGCAAGCGGCTCAGTCCCATTCCAGAGCTTTTCAGCAAGTCGGACATATTCCGCCTGAACGGCTACTACTTCTTCGTCAGCATCCATTTCAAAGAGCGTTTTCTTTTTCAATCGAGACCGACGAATTACATCGACATCTGGCATATGGGCTATTCTATTGAACCCAACTTCGTTGCAATATCTGTCTACTTCATTTGTTTCCCGGGATCGGTTTGCAACACATCCAGCAAGTCTAACTTTATAATTATTCGATTTGGCCTGAACCGCGGCAATTATTCTATTCATTGCATAGATACTGTCAAAATCGTTCGCAGTAACAATTAAAGCCCGATCTGCGTGCTGCAGAGGAGCTGCAAAACCACCACAAACAACGTCGCCGAGAACATCAAAAATTACAACATCCGTATCTTCAAGTAGATGATGTTGCTTCAATAGTTTGACTGTTTGACCGACTACATAACCGCCACATCCTGTGCCAGCCGGCGGACCACCAGCCTCAACACATTTTACACCATTAAAGCCTTCAAAAATGAAATCTTCGGGCCGAAGTTCTTCAGAATGAAAATCAACTTCTTTCAAAATGTCTATGACAGTTGGAACTAAGGAGCCCGTTAATGTAAAAGTACTATCGTGTTTAGGGTCACATCCAATTTGCAAGACCCGCTTGCCTAATGTTGAAAAAGCCGCTGAAAGGTTAGAGCTAGTCGTTGATTTACCTATTCCTCCTTTTCCATAAACTGAGAAAACTTTGGCTCCGTCAATTTTCATATCCGGGTCTTGATGCACTTGCACCGAACCCTCGCCGTCTTGACCACGCAGTTGTGGTGGGGATTTATCTAATGGGCTCATATCAGGCACCTTTTTGTTTGTGAAAATAATAAATTCATTGGGCAGCTATTCCTTCCATTCTGTCCTCAAGAGTATCTGCTGCATCTTGAAGTGCAGCAATTGTTTCAGGATCTGGGTTCCAGTAAGAACGATCATTTGCCTCTAGCAACCTATTCGCCATTCGCGAACTGGCAGTCGGGTTAAGTTCAGAGATCCTATTTCTCATCTCTTCATCAAGAACAAAAGTTTCACTAATTCGTTGGTAAACCCAAGGCTCTACTTTTCCTGTTGTGGCCGACCAACCAAGTGTATTAGTAACCTGGGCCTCCAACTGTCGAACGCCCTCAGCACCATGATCAAGTAAAGATTCATAAAACTTTGGATTCAATGACCTTGAACGTGTTTCGAGAGAAACCTGGTCAGCGAGTGTTCGAACTTTTCCATTTCCTCTTGTGTGATCAGATATATAAACATCTATTGATTGACCTTCACGAGCTCTGCTCACAGCTTTTGAAATTCCACCCAATGTATCAAAATAGTGATCAACAGTAGTTATGCCAAGCTCGACACTTTCTAAATTCTGATAAGCTAACTCAACTTTAGACAAAACATTTTTGAGTAATTTTTGGTTTTGACTGGGCTTGCCATCTCGTCCATATGCAAAACTTTTACGAGCCTCATATGCATCAGCTAATTCATCTTCTTCATCAAAGGATGAGCTATCTACCAATTGATTTACATTAGAGCCATATGCGCCTTCCGCATTTGAAAATATTCTCAAAGCTGCTGTTTCAATATCACTGTTAGTCCTAGCCATATAGTCTAAGACATTTGCACGGACAAAATTCTGCGAAGGATCTTCATCTGCTATGGCAGCCTTGTATGCTGCTTCAGCCAACATCTTAGTTTGCAGCGGTAAAAGGTCTCTAAAAATGCCAGAAAGTGTCATTACAACATCAATTCTGGGTCTTCCCAATTCTTCCAATGGAATTAAATTTGCTCCCGAAAGCCTTCCAAAACTGTCAAATCTTGGGGTTGCTCCGATTAAAGCAAGGGCTTGTGCTATCTGCTGACCGTCCGATTTAATATTATCAGACCCCCATAAAACTAAAGCCACTGTTTGAGGGAGCTTTTTGTGAGTTTTGAGTAATAATTCCGCCTGAATTTCACCCTGCCGGCACGCAAACACAGTCGGCATTCTAAATGGGTCAAAAGCATGAATGTTTCGCCCAGTTGGAAGAATATCAGTTGAGCGAACAATATCTCCACCCGGAACAGGCGGAATGTATTGCCCCGCAAGCGCATCCATTAAAGCTGGAATTTCACTTTGTTTTTTAAGCGCCTCGAATAGCCTATTTTGCTCTTCCGAACCCAACCCATCAATTGCATCTACATAACTTTGACATTGATGATCTGAAAGCTCCTCACCCAAAACGTGCAAGCCCTCCGGAACTAATGCCTCTTCGGTTTCTAATAACTTAAGCCAAAGAGCATCGATATCTGTTTCAGAAAAATCTAATATCTCGGCTTGTTCCCGGATCAAAGCCGCTAATTCCGGTCTTGCAGCATCGTCATCTAGCATCTCGCGCCAGCGGACCAAACTATCTTTTAACTCTTGTAATCCTTTATATAAACCAGCTGCTATAACTGGTGGTGTAAGGTGTGTTATGGTGACTGCATTACTGCGCCTCTTTGCCAAACTAGCCTCAGAGGGGTTGTTACACGCATAAAGATAGATATTTGGCAAATTACCGATTAGGCGATCTGGCCAATCTTCTCCACTCAAACCAACCTGTTTTCCAGGCATAAATTCAAGTGCGCCATGCATACCAAAATGCAGAACTGCATCTGCCTTATATTCATTTTTCAACCATTGATAAAAAGTTGAGAATGCATGAGTTGGCGCGAACCCTTTTTCAAAGAGTAAGCGCATAGGATCACCTTCGTAGCCAAATGAGGGTTGTAATCCCACGAAAACATTGCCGAAGTCTTTTCCTAATACAAAAACTGAACTTCCGTCAGACTGAACACGGCCAGGAGCTGAACCCCATTGATTTTCAATTTCTTCCAGCCATGGCGTATTTTTGACAATCCAATCTGCATCGACTCTACAAGCAACATTTGCATCTTGACCAAATTTTGATGAATTTCCGTTTAAAACTTGATCTCTCAATTCTTCAACTGATGACGGAACTTCTATGTCATAACCATCCAATTTCATCTGTAACATTGTGCGATACAATGAACCAAAAACGTTCAAGTATGCAGCAGTCCCAGCAGCACCTGCATTCGGTGGAAAACCAAAAATAATTATTGCTATTTTTTTATTTTCAGCGCGCTTCTTTTTCAACAAAATCAGCTTTTCGCATCTCTCAGCAAGAATATTTATTCGCTCATTGCAAGGAGCCATTGCTCGCTGCTTGCCACTATTACCGTGACGGCCAGCAAATACTGTTGGATTAATTGCCCCATCCAATTCAGGGAGGGCAACAAGCATTGTTGTTTCTATTGGACCAAGACCACCACTTGAACCAGACCATTGCGATAAAGTTTGAAATTCCAAAGGGTGAGCTGCAACGTAAGGTAAATTTAACTCCCTTAAAACGCTGACAGCTGCCTCACTATCGTTATAAGCGGGCCCACCAACCAAAGAAAATCCCGTCAACGAAAGAAGTCCATCAATTACCGGTTTTTCAGAATTTTTGAAATATTTTTCAATAGCTGGTCTTGCATCCAATCCCCCGGAAAAAGCAGGAACAACCTGAATATTATGTTCCTGAAATCTTTTGATTACAGCATCATAATGCGCCGTATCTCCACTCAATACATACGATCGCATCAAAAGAATCCCAATTGTCCCTAAGGGGCTTTCCAGTTTTGGCAGATCTTCAATACTATCAACTATTTTTCCCTTTGAATCAGGATGATAAAGACCTACGTCCGGATAATCCTTTGGCATTTCAGTTTTACAACCGCGCCAACCCTCTATTTTCGAATAACGTGAAATTAGAAAGCGCAACATAGACTCAATATTTTCATCTGTTCCGCCGAGCCAATATTGCATGGCTAGAAACCAAGCTCTTAAGTCTTGCGATTTTCCTGGGATAAATTTCAAGATTTTGGGAAGTCTGCGAAGCATGCGCATCTTCTTTTCGCCACTTTCGCTAGATGGCTTCGAAGAGCCCCTCAACTTCTTTAAAAGAGACATGACATTGCTCTGCGGGGAAAGCATGTCCAGCGCACCCATTTTCGTCTGCTTCACGAGCTCCGCGTCACTAATCATTCCAACAATTGCATCACAAGAATTTCGCCTTAATTGAATTTCAGGCAAAAGCCTTTTCACATGATGCTCTAAAAATAAAAGATTTATAACAATTATGTCAGCCTGAGCGATAGCTTCACGAACGGCGGCGAAAGCTCCAGGATCTTCATCCCACTCAGCGGCAGCAAATATATCAATTTGCAATCCATTGAAATCAGGCAGCATATTCAATAATGCCCGCTCACATGGACGAGCGTTGTGAGAGTCTAATGTAACAATCACAATTCGATAGTTAATTCTATCAGAGACATTATAATCGAAACTATCGCGCATAGTGTGCCTTTGCTTCGTAAAGAGTTTCTATAGATATTTCGGAAAAACCATTATTCTCAGCATATTTTTCTGTATTTTTGCGAGCCTTACCTCGAACAAAGAACGGTATTTTTTTAAGCTCTTTCTCAGCATCCTTTAGCCAAATTATTTTATTTTCGGCGATATTATCAGTGGCTTCAGTAACTTGCGGTTCATTTTTTTGTCCAGGACTATGCGCTGCATGATGGCTTGGGCCTGCTTCATCATGAAACTCGAAGTCTTCCCTAAACATGGTAAGTAAATGCTCTTCTAAACCCATAACTAATGGGTGAACCCAAGTATCAAAAATTACGTTAGCACCTTCTGGCCCCATTTGCGGTGAATACCGAGCTGGAAAGTCTTGAACATGAACAGGAGCTGAAATAACGGCACATGGAATTCCTAATCGTTTTCCGATATGCCTCTCCATTTGTGTACCCAAAATAAGTTCTGGCGCAACGGCTTGAATATGCTTTTCGACCTCCAAATAATCATCAGAAATAAGGGCATCCAGACCAAATGTGGCAGCAAACTTTCGCATAGGCCTAGCTAACTCTCTATTGAAACAGCCTAGACCAACCACCTCAAAACCAATTTCATCTCTTGCAATCCTGGCAGCAGTCATCGCGTGAGTACCATCTCCAAAAATAAAAACTCTTTTGCTTGTAAGATAAGTACTATCTACCGAAGCAGAGTACCAAGGAAGCTGGGAATAAGTATCCGCATCACTAGTATTAATTTCTACGATTTCAGAAATTTCTTTGACAAAGTCAGAAATAGCTCCAACGCCTATTGGAACCGTTTTAGTGAAAGGTTGTGAATAAGTACGCTCTAGATATCTACATGCCATTTCACCAGTTTCGGGATACATCAAAACATTGAAGTGTGCTTGCGAAATGAGCTCTATATCTTTTGGTGTAGCGCCATAGGGTGCACAAATATTTACCTTTATTCCCATAGAGTTTAATAATTTGGTCATTTCCAGAACATCATCACGATGCCTAAAGCCTAATGCTGTTGGCCCTATTAGGTTACAAGTGATTTCACTGGTTTTTTCCAGCGGTCTGGAAAGAGTTTTCACAATTTGGAAAAAAGTTTCATCTGCGCCAAAGTTTTCTTTCCGCTGATAACTGGGTAATTCTAAAGGCACTACAGGAACCGGTAATCCAAGTGTTTCCGCAAGACCCCCTGGGTCATCCTGAATTAACTCCGCCGTACATGAAGCGCCCACGAGCAGCAATTCAGGCTTAAATCTTTCATAAGCTTCAATACAAGCCTTTTTAAACAAGCTTGCCGTATCTGACCCTAAATCACGAGCTTGAAATGTAGTATATGTTACGGGGGGGCGATGGTTCCGCCTTTCAATCATTGTAAATAGTAAATCAGCGTAAGTATCACCTTGCGGAGCATGCAGAACTAGATGCACTTTTTCCATACCGGTCGCAACTCGTATCGCTCCGACATGTGGAGGACCTTCATATGTCCAGACCGACAGCTTCATGCGACCCTTCCAATCTTGAGTTTCTCAGATCGATTTATGGGACGAGCAAAAAGTGATGCTAGGTCGGCTGCCTGTTCATAAAAATGTATTGGACTAAAAACTAATTCTATAGCCCATTTGGTGGTTAATCCTTTAGCCTCTAAAGGATTTGCCAACCCTAATCCACAGACTGTTAAATCGGGCATGTGATCAAACACCCTATCTAACTGCTTATCAACATCTTGACCTTCGGAAATAATTATTCCCTCCGGAAGAAGCTGCAGATCAGGCCCAACTAACTGTTTATGAATATACGGACTTCCAACTTCAATTAATTTCATTCCACATTCTTGATTTAAAAATCTAGCTAATGGGATCTCAAGCTGACTATCTGGAAAAAGAAAAAGTGAGCGGCCAGTTAATATTTTCGAAACCTTTTCAATGGCAATTTCTGCGCGCCGACGCGGAGCATCAGTTACTGCTTCAAAAGTTTCTTTTGAGACGCCAAAGGTATCGCAAATTGCCTTTAACCATGCGGTTGTTCCTTTCGCACCAAAAGGAAAAGGAGCAAAGATTGGCTTTGCTCCGCGACGAACCATCTCTTCAAAGCTTGCACCTAGAAATGGCTGCGCACAAATAAAATGGGTATTACTTCCTACCGAAACTTTGTCATCAACTCGAACCTGGGGCAAAACACAGAAGTTCTTCAAACCGAGCTGCTCCAGCAACCTGAGCATCTGATCATGAACAATGTCTGGAAGAGCCCCAAGTATTACAAGTTGCCTCTCATTCGAGGGCTCAAGACCCCGAATCACCGCCTCTAAACAGGCATCCTCACCTTGAGTAAAAGTGGTTTCGATTCCTGAGCCGGAGTAATTTATAACGTTTACTTTTGGAAAATATCGCTCAGATAATTTTTCTGCAGCAGTGGCTAAATCCAACTTAATAACTTCTGATGGACATGAGCCAACCAAAAATAAACGCTTTATGTCCGTTCGTCTTGAAAGTAACTCCTCGACGGTTCTCTCAAGCTCTTCCTGAGCATCTGCCATCCCAGCTAAGTCTGTTTCTTCAAGTATTGCAGTACCAAATCGAGGCTCAGCAAATACCATCACCCCAGCAGCACTCTGCAGTAAATGAGCGCAAGTCCTCGAGCCAACAACAAGAAAAAATGCATCCTGCATTTTCCGGTGCAGCCAAATTATCGATGTTAAACCGCAGAAAACTTCATGCTGTCCACGCTCTTTAAGGACAGGTGCATTCATGCAGCCAGCTAGGGATTTTTCACTGGACATAAGCATCCTCCCAAGCTGACTGCAGCCTAGCAGCCCTTAATTTTATGAGAAATTGTATAGCATTCACAAAATATGCAGCATACGCAAAAAGAGCTAACAACATAAGTTGTTGCTCTGAAAATAAATTTATCCAGAGAGCAAGGACATAAGCAATATGCAAGAAAATTACGAAGAAACTTACAACGTCTTCCCAAAAAAATGCGGGCGCCAATAGGTACTGACCGAAAACAACCTTTTCCCAGATCGCACCGGTGATCATTATCAATAACAGAATAGAGGTCTTAGCAATTACGGAAACAGTAGCGAGCTGGTAACCCTCACCAGTATTTAAATACTTTATTACCAGGTAGCTAGATACGAGAAAAACAAAAAACTGCAGTGGCGCAAGCACCCCCTGCACTTGTGTCCAAATAGTCTCATCCCTGCGCTTTTTTTCTTCTGCACTATACAGCAAGTCGCGGTCTTTCTTTTGCTCTCTCCCTACCCTTGCTGTCCTGGGACGGGCAAAGGGCATAACTTCAGTATTGCTCAGCATAAAAATATGTCAATAAAAACTTACACAGCTTTCCATAAAGTGTCTACTTATCTGAACAACCAGTAAGTTGGGAATACCATAAGTTTTTGAATAAAAATGAAGCAGTTTTAATAAAAAATTTGGAACAAACATAAAATTGGACAAATTACTTGAAATTAACTAACATCAAGTTACACGAATTTTAAACATAAGCTGCTTGGCCAAAGTTGATCAGGGATTGGAGGCAAGCGTGAGCGACAAAAATATAAGAATAGCACCCGGTTCGGATGATGGTCTGATCTCCAGCTTGGTGTACTCAGCCTTAAATACAAGCAAGCAACAACTTTTACGCCCAGCAAATTCGGAATGGATCGAAGAAGCTGGGGTTTTGCTTGTGCGGCAATGCTTGGATAGCACCTTTGATCAAAAGACTGTTTTGCAGGAGCTAATGGAGCTAGGGTTTAAGCATGATACAATTGTCGATTATTGTATTCCTCTTGCCGCAACAAAACTTGGAGAGTCTTGGGTTAACGATACATTAAGTTTCGCTGAAACAACTGTTGGATCTGCCAATTTACAAAAATTACTAAAGTTAATAGCCCAAGGTAGGCAAATTAGTTTAAATTCTAATAATGGAAAAAGATTTCTCATCTGCGTCCACGAAAGTGAACAACATACTCTCGGGGCTTTGGTTATGGGTGATATGCTAAGACGGCAAGGACACTCTTTAAAAATAAAATTAGATGCAAAATTCCCAGAAATTTGCGAACTTCAAAATTCCAATGATTACGATGCAATATTTTTCTCATGCGCAAGTTATTTAAGCGTTAGAGAAACAGCTAGCTGTGTCAATAAAATCAGACAGACTTTTAGATACAATCTCCCAATTTTCTTAGGTGGAAGTAATATTGAAAAGATATCTGAGGGTATAGATTTAAAAGATTTCGATTTAGTTACAAGCTCGCTTGATGCAGCTACCGAATATGTTGAAAAGCAACGAAAAAAAGAACCATTGGGACTGCTAGGAGCCCACTAACGATGAATCAGAAACCTGATACTACTTGGAAGTTTGGTTCTATTCCAATGATAGATCCAGAACATCTGGGTCTAGTTTTGGCGACGTCCTCCGATATCGCGCTGTTACTAAATTCTGATACCAAGATATCATCAATTTTGGTAAACAATGCAGAGAAATCTTATGGAAACTTGAACCACTGGATTGGACGAAAAGTCACAGAATTTTTAACCATAGAAAGTATTCCAAAGATTGTAGCTGCTATTGAAAAGTTGGAGAGTGACGAAACAGTCTTATATGGTTTGGAACTTAACCATGTTGATAATGCACAATGGCAGTTTCCTATTAAATATAATATCCATAGGCTTGGAAAAGACGGGCAAATAATCTTGCTTGGTAGAGATCTTCAATCAATATCAGAAAATCAACAAAGGTTTGTCAAAGCTCAAATAGCAGCTGAAGAAAGCATTGAGGAAAAAAGAGAGTTAGAAGCTCACTTTAAAGTGCTATTGGCCAAAACAAGTGATGCTTTGGCTTTCGTAAACGCAAAGTCAGGTGAAATTATTTTTTCCAATACTGCGTTTCAAGAGTTCTTCTTTAATGACGACATGAATGTTGAAAAAACGTCTATGCAGTCCTTTCTTTCTAACAAGACCGAACGAAAAGGGTTCATGGAAAAAATTTCCATAGCCGCTCATGGAAATTATGACGTAAGTGAAGAGTTGAATACGAATAATGGAGAAGTGATTTTTTCGATAACTCCTGATATTTATAGAGCAGCCGGACAACAGATTATTATCTGCAAATTTCTTCCTAAAACAATTAGAAAACAAGGGGAAAAAGAGCTCATCGAGAACCTCCTCGCAACATTTCACAACAGCCCAGATGCAATAATTTTCACAGATGCTAAAGGGGCGATCCAATATACGAATGAAAGATTTTTAGATTTAACAAACGCTAGTAGCAATAATGAAGTTGCTGCAAAAAATCTTTCGGAGTTTTTGGGCAGAGGAGAAATTGACTTAGCCATAATGTTAGAAAACGTTATGAAATCTGGAGCTGTCAAAATTTATTCTACCCATTTAAAAAGCTCTTTTGGAACTAAGATAGATATTGAAGCTTCAGTTTCACGTAATAACGCTGACACCAATGGTTTAATTGCATTTATAGTAAGAGAAGTTTCATCACCCGGAAATAGAGCTGGGATTTCTGGCGCAAATACTAATCTGGAAAAAAATCAGGATGAAGTTGCCGCAAAGGAGTTAGTCGGAAGCGCAACTCTCAAGGAGATCGTTACTGATACAACCGATGTTATTGAAAAAATATGTATAGAAGCGGCGCTAGAAATAACGAACAATAATAGAGCAGCCGCAGCTGACCTATTAGGCCTTTCCAGGCAAAGCTTATATGTCAAATTAAGTAAGTTTGAAATGTAAGCCAAGGTTTGGCTTACCTATTGGCTTTAAACCGTTTTGAAATCGATTAAAGTTTAATAAAAGTATTTATTTTCAGTTGCATGATTTTATATTGTCAATAATATATGACACATGAGTGTCACGAATAGCAAACAGCCCACAGCATATCCAAATTTTATGGTGGTTCTCGAACTTCTTAAGCCAATAACATGGTTCCCTCCGATGTGGGCTTTCGCTTGTGGTGTAATATCATCGGGTATCTCTGTGGTGGAAAATTTAGACTTACTCATTTTGGGGATCATAGTTGCGGGGCCAGTAGTTTGCGGAATGAGCCAGGCAGCCAATGATTGGTGTGATCGCTACGTAGACACAATAAATGAACCAAATAGGCCTATCCCATCTGGCAGGATGCCAGGAAATTGGGGTTTAAAAATAGCGTTAGGGATGACAGTCCTGGCACTAGCACTAGGTTGGCAACTTGGCGTATGGGGCTTTATTGCGACTATCATTGCAGCGTTAGCCGCATGGGCCTACTCGATTGAACCTATTCGATTGAAAAGATCAGGTATATGGGGTCCTGGTTTGGTTGGTCTCTGTTATGAAGGTATACCTTGGTTCACCGGTGCCGCGGTTATGCTGCAGGCATTTCCAGATTCAAAAATTATTTTGGTAGCAATTGCCTATGCAATAGGAGCTCATGGGATCATGACGCTCAACGACTTCAAAGCGCTAAAGGGAGATAAAGCGCTGGGAATAAATTCACTTCCAGTACAATTAGGCCCCGAAAGAGCTGCAAAAATTGCATGCTATGTAATGGCCATACCTCAGATCTTAGTGATATCTTTTCTTTTTGCCTGGGGATTAACCACATTTTCTATTTTTGTCTTATTGCTCTTAATCGGACAGATATTTGCAATGAGACGGCTACTAAGCGATCCAGAAAAATTTGCTCCTTGGTATAATTCAACAGGAGTTTTGATGTTTGTGAGCGGAATGATGGTTTGTGCTCTTGGTTTATCGCAGGCGGTTGTCCAATGACGAACGGTATTCAACAAAAAACACTTGGATGGTTTTCAATTTTTCGACTTGGTTTAGTTCAAGCCTGTCTGGGTGCAGTAGTTGTACTGATGACTTCTACTTTGAACCGCCTAATGGTGGTAGAGTTATCCATGGCTGCAACAGTGCCAGGGTTTTTGGTCGGCTTACACTACGCCGTTCAGCTTTCAAGACCTAAATGGGGTTTAATTTCTGACCTCGAAAATAACAGAACTAAGTGGATAAATTTGGGTATGCTAATCTTAGGGATTGGAGCAAATTTAGCGACACTAAGTCTAGTGCTTTTTCATTCAAATCCTTTTCTAGCAATGCTTCTTTCCATTATTGCTTATACGCTTATTGGATTAGGTGTGGGAGCATCGGGAACCTCTTTATTAGCGCTCATGGCAAAACATACTGCTGAGAGGCGTCGACCTGCTGCTGCCATGATTACATGGTTAATGATGATATTTGGAATAGCGATGACAGCTGGGATTGTTGGAATGCTACTGGTTCCATATAGCTTTGAATTATTGCTCAAAATTGTAGGGGGATTAACAGTTTTGACTATGATTATATCATTCGCCGCTACATGGAAAATTGAAAACAACCTAGATGAAATTCGGGAACCGAATGAAGAAAAAGCACCGTTGCTTGAAGAATTAAAAAGTTTGTGGGAGCATTCAAAAACTAGGAATTTTACAATCTTTGTTTTCCTCTCCATGACAGCTTACTTCATGCAAGAACTTATTCTTGAACCATACGCAGGCATTGTTTTCCAATATACGCCTAGTCAAACAACTTCGTTATCTGGAATGCAAAATGGTGGAGTGTTTATTGGAATGCTCACTGTTGGAATACTGGCGACTGCTCTCAAATTTGGAACATTAAAATCGTGGGTCCAAGGGGGATGTTTTGGATCCTGTTTTATGCTTTTGTCAATTATGCTGCTGGGACAGATAAATAGTTCTTTACCATTAGAATTAGCTGTTGTTGGCCTTGGATTTTTTAATGGGATGTTCGCGGTTGCTGCGATTGGCTCTATGATGAGTTTAGCAGGTAGTGGAAGTAAAAGACGCGAAGGAACGAGGATGGGATTATGGGGGGCAGCACAAGCAATAGCTGCTGGTTTTGGTGGTCTACTGGGAACAATTCTTGTGGACTTATTGCAAGTGGCTGACCTTAGCCCCGTAAATGCTTATGGTATGGTTTTTTCACTAGAAGCCAGCCTATTTGCATTAGCTGCTCTTTTGGCGAGCACATCAATTACGTTTAATAAAAGTTATGGGAAAAATATAGCAATACCGGGTGAGTAAAATGTTTGACGTTGTAATTATTGGCGGTGGTCCATGCGGAGCAACTGCCGCAGAGGATCTTGGGAGATTAGGTCACAAAGTTGCGCTTTTGGATAGGCCAGGAAGGATTAAACCATGTGGCGGTGCCGTTCCACCTATCTTAATAAGAGATTTCGACATACCTGATCGTTTATTAAAAGCAAAGATTGTAACTGCTAGGATGGTTTCTCCAACAAACCGAAGTGTCGATATACCGATAGAAAACGGCTTCGTTGGAATGGTGGATAGGGAAGAATTTGATGAATTCTTGCGGAAACGTGCCGAGTCTGCCGGAGTTACTAGGTTTTCAGGTACGTTTGATAAAATAACTCGTCAAGATGGTGAAACTATTGTTGAGTTTTTAAATCATAAAAACGAAAATAAGGAAAAAATACGAGCAAAAATAATTATTGGGGCTGATGGAGCTAGAAGCAAAGTAGCTAGATCCGAGATCCCTGGGGCGGATCAAATTCCTTATGTGATTGCTTATCACGAAATTATAAAAGCACCAGAAGGGTTTTCTGGATACAAGTCGGATCGCTGTGATGTGATTTACAACGGTTCAATTTCGCCTGATTTCTACGGTTGGGTTTTCCCACATGGAGAAACCGTTTCTGTGGGAATGGGCACCGGTGTAAAGGGTTTTGATTTAAAGGATGCCACTTCATCCCTTCGTGTTAATTCAGGCTTGGAGAACTGTGAAACTATTAGAAAAGAAGGAGCGCCAATTCCACTTAAGCCATTAAAAAAATGGGATAATGGCAAAGATGTTTTATTGGCTGGTGATGCAGCCGGTGTAGTCGCTCCCAGTTCAGGCGAAGGCATATTTTATGCTATGTGTTCTGGTCGAATGGCCGCTTCAGCCGTTGCAGAAGCATTGCAAAAACATAATCCAAAGTTGCTTGGCTTAGCTCAAAAGTCCTTTGTTAAACAACATGGAACCGTTTTTAAAGTTTTAGGCGCGATGCAGAATGCATATTATAAAACAGATGATAGAAGGGAAAGATTTGTCTCGCTCTGCCATGATGTGGATGTACAAACAATGACATTTGAAGCGTACATGAATAAGGACTTGGGAAAATCCCAACCGCTAGCTCATCTTAAAATTGCGCTAAAAAATATTGCCCATTTGTTAGGTATCGTTTCGAAGGAATATACATGACAATTTTTATACCTGCCTGGAATAAAGGGATATTAGAGCCAGTAGAGAAGCTTGAAGTTCACAAAAGAGGTTTAAAACATAAAGCAATCTCGATATTTGTTTTCTGTGGTGGGAAACTGCTCATTCAGCAAAGAGCATCAAATAAATATCATTCACCCGAACTTTGGGCCAATTCCTGTTGTTCACACCCAAATTGGGGCGAAAGCTCGGAAGACTGTTCAAGTAGACGTATATTTGAAGAACTTGGTCTTAAGAACTTGGAACTGCGTTTTATTGATAAAATAGAATATAAGGCAAATGTTGGTTCCGAACTGATAGAGCATGAAGTTGTAGATTGTTTTTCTGCTTTCTGTGAGACAACTCCAGAAGTTAAAATGAATCCAGAAGAGGTAAAGGATTTTGCTTGGGTGGATATTGAAAAATTAAGGGAAAACGTAAAAAATTCTCCAGCAAAATATACTCAGTGGTTCAAAATTTATTTAAATGAACATTTCGAAAAGTTGTTTATTTTTCAGTAATTAGATTATTAACTACAATTAGAAACTTTCAAGGTATTCAAGTTGACTAAAATTTTTGTTGCCGGCGCAACTGGTTACATTGGAACAAATGTTGTCAAAAGCGCGTTAGAGAAAAATTTTGATGTTGTTGCAGCCACAAGAAAAGAGAAGGCTGATTTTGGTCTAAAGGATCAAAATTTAACAGTGATAAAAATATCCGAAAGTGACGAAAGCTGGCTAGCTAACCTTCACGATATAGATGTATTCATCTCTTGCTTGGCAAGTCGATCTGGTGAGCCCAAAGATGCTCACTATGTAGATTTTGAACTTAACAATCTACTTCTTGAAAAAGCAAAGGCTATAAAGTGTTCACAATTTATTCTACTATCAGCAATCTGCGTTCAAAAACCAAAATTAGCTTTTCAATTTGAAAAACTAGCTTTTGAAGAAGCGCTAAGAAACAGTGGGCTGAATTTTTCAATTATAAGGCCTACCGCCTATTTCAAATCTTTATCTGGGCAAATAGAAAATATAAAACAGGGTAAACCTTACATCTATTTTGGTGATGGTAAAATTACGCAGTGTAATCCAATTTCTGAAAAAGATTTATCTCTTTTTATTTTATCTTGTATCAGAGATAAAAATAAGTGGAAAAAGATACTGCCTATTGGAGGCCCAAATCAATCGTTGACGCCAAAAAATGTTGGTGAAATGTTATTTGAAATATTTGAAATGACCCCAAAATACAGATCTTTTCCGACCAAATTACTTGATGTAATTGGTTTATTTTTCTTAATTGGCTCTCCTTTCTCAAACTGGGCAAAAAACAAGTTCGAGCTGATTAAAATAGCTAAATATTATGCAACTGAGTCCATGCTAGTATGGGATGAAGACAAAATGTGTTACGATCCCTTTAAAACACCCTCGACAGGAAAAGATACTTTAGAGCAATATTTTTATGCCATTAAAAAACAAAAGGTGGAATTAAATATCGACCGCGACAGTAAGCTTTATTGATTTTCAATATGTAAAAGTCTAAGTGGCTAAGGAAAAGCATCAACGGGTGAAAAACTCAAATGATATCATTTGATTACACGCAAGTTCCAATAATAATTAGTCTTTTAATTATTTTATTTGGGCTAACATTTAGGGGAATATGGCTATGGAGTTCGCTGACTGTAGCGGTAGTATTTCTTTATATTACAGACAAAGAAAGCATTATTACTCTGGTAATTTATGGTTTAACCGCATCACTACTAATTTTTGGTTACATTAACATTAAGCGTGGCCTAAATTTTACTGATCGCGAAAAATCCGATAATACCGATTTCACATTTGCCGTAGACGCAAATAATTTATTGGGGTTAGTAGAATGGGATTTAAAGAAGTTTTCAGATTTCATAAACGAACTTGAGCGAGACGATATGGCTACTCATCTTTTCTTTGATTATGGAATTAAAAAAACTCTAAAGAATAGTAATTTCCTTCGACCAAAAGAGACTGTTCCAATTGCTTTATGCAGACTTCTCAAGCGAGACAGATACAATCTCACGGTTTCTAAGAAAGGTCACAGCGCAGATCCTTTAATAATAAGATACGCAGACAGGAATAATTTAACCGTTTTAAGTAATGATAAGTTTGATAAGAAATTTGATGACAAATTTTTTATTCAAGCGGCCGATAGACTTAAACAAAAAGGATTAATACGCCGGGTTGGAGTAATAGACGGCAAACTGACTATCATGTAAGTTAACTTAAATTTAAGAAACTGCATTTTCTTTAAAATTGCCAAAATCAAATTTCCGAGAATTTTGACTACTTTGTTCTAATAATTTGATACTTTTATCAATTATATCGTTTATACCCATACCTGCATCTTCATACATTGAGTTAACATCTGCTTGATCAATAAATCTATCAGCCACAAAAATGCTATCAAATACTAAATTTTCATTTCTTGATCTGTTCCTATTAACATGTTGAAGTACTATGCTTCCAAAGCCCCCCATTGAGCCTTGCTCAACTGTCAACATACAAGAGTGATTTTCCATTAACTGATCAACAAGTTCGACGTCTAATGGTTTTGCAAACCTTGCGTCAGCTATTGTTACACTAACACCCATTTTAGCTAAAGCCACTTCGGCATCCTTAACCAAGTTCATATGCGCACCAAATGATAAGATGACCAGATCAGTTCCTTCTTGGATAATGCGCCCTTTGCCTATTTTGAGAATTTCACCTCTTTGCGGTAATTGAATACCAGTGCCATTCCCACGGGGATATCTAAATGCGACAGGCCCTTCATCAAATTCTGCCGCAGTCCTAACCATGTGAACTAATTCCGCTTCGTCAGAAGCAGCCATAACCGTCATGTTAGGAATATTGGACATATAAGAGATATCAAATACACCAGCGTGAGTAGCTCCATCTGCTCCAACTAAACCTGCTCTATCAATTGCAAAACGTACTGGAAGGTTTTGCAGTGCTACATCGTGAACAATTTGGTCATAAGCTCGTTGCAAAAAGGTTGAATAAATCGCACAAAATGGCTTCATACCTCCAGCAGCGAGACCTGCAGCGAAGGTTACCGCGTGCTGCTCTGCAATGCCAACGTCAAAAACACGTTCAGGCAACTCTTTCGCCATAATGTTTATTCCCGTTCCGGATGGCATGGCTGCTGTTATTCCAACCACTCTCGTATCTAATTTTGCTTCTTCAAGAAGTGATTTGCCAAAAATACTTGTATAGGACGGGGCATTTGCCGGAGCCTTGGATTGCTGACCAGTCTGAACATTAAATTTTGAAACTCCATGATACTTATCGGCGGAATTTTCAGCTGGCGCATAACCATGGCCCTTTTTAGTACAAACATGAATTAAGGTTGGCCCGGTTGACCTAAACTTTGCAGCACGCAAAACATAAAGCAACTGTCCCATATCATGCCCATCAATTGGTCCAAGATAATTAAATCCTAGATCTTCAAAAAATGTTGACTGGCTTCTTCCAGTAACAAGTTGTCGTGCTCTTCTAGCCCCTTCTCTAAGTGTAGAAGGCAAATGACTTTCAATTTCTTCTCCAAAAAGTTTTAATTTTTCGAATGCTTGATGTGAGTTGATTGTAGATAAGTAAGAAGACATTGCACCAACTGGAGGCGCGATAGACATTTCGTTGTCATTAAGGATCACGAACATTCTCTTATTTTCGCTTCCAACGTTATTTAAAGCTTCATAGGCCATGCCTGCTGTAATAGACCCATCTCCTATAACAGCAATCGTATCACCAACAGGCTGACCTAATTCTCTAGCCATGGTGAAGCCTAGGGCAGCTGATATTGAAGTTGAGCTATGGGCGGCTCCAAAAGGATCATATTCACTTTCACTTCGTTTCGTAAATCCGCTGATACCGCCCTTTTGCCGAAGACTTCTCATATCGTTTCGACGTTCTGTAATTATTTTGTGTGGATAACACTGATGGCCAACATCCCAAATTAGCTTATCAAAGGGAGTGTTAAAAACAGCGTGTAAAGCGACGGTTAACTCCACCACTCCAAGTGATGACCCTAGGTGACCACCTGTTTGCGAAACTACTTCAATGACCTCATTTCTGAGTTCTTTGGATACCTGATCCAATTGGTCATCATTCAGAAGCCGTAAATCATTGGGGGTTTTAACTTTATTTAGCAGAGAGTTTTCTAGATTGTAGGACATTCTTTTACCCTTAAAGTTGATAACCCGCACTGGTGGGCAATACTATCTCTTCTCTCCACCTTTAATTATAATTTTGTTGCTACGGGCAAGTTGCTAAGACAATTGCCCGTAGCATTATTTTTTAGTTCACCTTGTACAAAACAAAGGCTTAACCAGCTGCCGCTGCAGCTGATTCAAACCAGTTGAAGTACTCCGTGCTTAGCAGAACGAGATGTATCATTGCTGCTAGCAAGAATAGGAAAACACCCTGTGCAACAAACACACGGCGTGGATCGAAAACGAGCCAGATTTTATAGAATTTAGCCATTAATCAATCCTCCCTAAAATGCGAACCAAGGGCGGTAGATGTATGTTGCTACATGAGCTAAGATACAAGCAGTTACGAATAACCACATCCCACTCAAATAAACAGAATGCAACTCCTGCGCCTGTTCGTCTGTTAAACCTGTAAAAGACAGGTCACTTTTGCTTGACATGAAATATCCTCCAGAATGTTTCATGGCGCCACAGTTCCCCTATGGCCGGGTCCCTC
>JBJLGF010000072.1:0-23282 GCA_045564975.1 Paracoccaceae bacterium | reverse complement strand
GAAAGCTGCATTTTTTCACCATCTTTCAAAAATCTCTCTGCATCACGTACAATTTCTTTATCCAATGTTTCGGGAACTTCATTTCTTGCCCGAGACCTATCATATGAAATGCTATCAGCCCCATCTACGGTTATTAATAAAGGGTTCAGATCAAGATCATCAAGATGATCTGAACCTCTACTTACTTGACCAAGCAAATCAGCACGGCCGATAATTTCATCCACGCTGCGCGCACCTATTTCTGCTAGAATTTCTCTAACTTCCTGAGCATAGAAAGTAATGAGGTTAACAACTTTGTCAGCACTACCAGTAAATTTTTCGCGCAAACTTTCATCTTGAGTGCAAACTCCTACTGGGCAAGTATTTGACTGGCACTGACGAACCATAATACATCCCATAGCTATTAAAGCGGCCGTACCTATACCAAATTCTTCGGCACCCATCATCGCAGCCATTACTATATCACGCCCCGTCCGCAAGCCACCATCAGTTCTTAGTGTGATCCTTTCTCGTAGGTTATTCATAGCTAATACTTGGTGAGCTTCCGTTAATCCCATTTCCCACGGCAAACCGGCAAATTTTATTGATGTCGCAGGGGAGGCACCAGTTCCTCCATTATGGCCTGAAATCAAAATGACGTCAGCTTCAGCCTTAGCCACACCAGCAGCTATTGTTCCAACACCAGAAGCAGCGACCAGTTTTACCGTAACTTTGCATCTTGGGTTTATTTGCTTCAGGTCATAAATCAGCTGTGCAAGATCTTCTATAGAATAAATATCATGATGCGGTGGCGGTGAGATCAGAGTCACTCCCTTAGTCGAGTGTCTTAATCTGGCTATCAAATCTGTTACCTTCATTCCTGGAAGTTGGCCGCCTTCGCCTGGTTTGGCGCCTTGTGCCACTTTTATTTCCAATTCCTCACACTGATTGAGATACTCCGCAGTAACGCCAAAACGACCCGAAGCAACTTGTTTAATTTTTGCCGATGGATTGTCACCATTTGGCTCTGGATGAAAGTGTGCAGGATCTTCACCACCCTCGCCACTATCCGATTTCGCCCCAATTCTATTCATCGCAACATTAAGCGTTTTATGAGCTTCAGGGCTAAGTGCTCCCAAAGACATACCAGGTGTAACGAACCGCTTTCGAATGGATGTTATACTTTCAACATCCTCCAATGGTATCGGCTCACCTAAGGGCTTTATAGCTAAGAGATCTCGCAAATGAATAGGCGGGTTAGATTGCATTCGATTTGAATACTGCTTCCACAAATCATAGCTTGCTCTATTGCATGCTGTTTGCATCATATGCATGGTTTGTGCTTCCCAGGCATGTGTTTCGCCCGTTTTTCTTGATTTATAAAACCCACCAATCGGTAAAACATCTTGTCCAAACCAACCAAGCTTATGAATTTCAATTGCTTTTTGCTGGATTCCATGGACACCAATACCTGATATCCTACTCATTAGCCCAGGGAAGTATTCAGCACACATTGCACGAGACAGGCCGACAGCCTCAAAATTCAAGCCTCCCCTATATGATGAAACAACAGAAATACCCATTTTCGCCATTATTTTGAGTAAGCCCTGGTCAATGGCCTCTTTATAACGTCGGGTAGCTTCCGTTAAAGGACCTTTCAATAATCCACGCTCAATTCGATCCGCAATCGTATCTTCCGCCAAATATGCATTTACAACAGTTGCACCGGCGCCAATTAAAACGGCAAAATAGTGCGGGTCAATACATTCAGCAGATCTAACATTCAAAGAACAAAATGTTCGCAAGCCCTTTCTAGTCAAATGACTATGAACTGCAGAGGTTGCGAGTATCATAGGTACGGCAACTTTTGTTTCAGTAGAAAGCTGATCTGACAACACTAAATGACCTGCACCCGATCTAACAGCATCTTCTGCCTCAGATCGTATGCGCTCCAGCTCAACCTGTAATGCCCCTTGCTCTGCATTTACGTCAAATGTGCAGTCTATCTCGACTAAATCGGCATTGAATTGCTTCTTTAGTGCCTGCCATTGTGAATTCCCAACAAAAGGACTATCCAGAACCAATATTTCTGTTTGAGTGCTGCTCTCGTCCAAAACATTCTTTAAGTTACCAAATCGTGTCTTTAGAGACATCACGCGGTATTCGCGCAAACTGTCAATTGGTGGGTTAGTAACTTGTGAAAAATTTTGCCGGAAGTAGTGACTGAGTGGCCTGTACTTTTTTGATAAAACCGCACTTGGTGTATCATCACCCATTGACGCTAACGTTTCTTTAGCATCTTCGACCATTGGCGCTAAAATTTGTTCAATTTCTTCAATTGAATAACCTGCTGCTATTTGTCTCTTTCTGAGCTGATTTCCTGAAAAGACAGCCTTTTCAGTAACTTTTGATAGCACTTTATCAAGATCAGTTATCTTGCTTACCCAACCTCCAAAGGGCTGGCTTTCTGCTAATTTGTTTTTTATTTCATTATCATGAAATAAGCGGCCCTCTTCCATGTCAACTGCCAAAAGTTGCCCAGGACCAAGAGCTCCTTTTTCTCTAATTGTTGCCTCATCAGTCGGCACCATACCAACCTCGGAACCAGCAATTAAAAGACCATCACCAGTCACAACATAACGCATTGGTCTTAGACCGTTTCGGTCTAGTCCAGCACAAACCCAACGACCATCAGTCATTGCTAAAGCGGCTGGGCCATCCCAAGGTTCCATAATAGAATTACAATAGGAATACATATCACGCCATTTTTTTGGCAGCTCTTTTGCTTGATTTGACCAACTTTCAGGCACTAACATTGTCTTAGCCATTGGCGCATTACGACCAGCACGTACAAGAACTTCAAAAACTGCATCCAGCGCTGCAGAATCGGAAGCACCGCCAGGAATAATGGGCTTTATATCATCAGCTAATGGCCCAAAGGCATTCGACGCCATGCGAATTTCATGACTTTTCATCCAGTTTGTATTCCCCTTTAACGTATTTATTTCACCGTTATGGGCAAGCATTCTGAAAGGTTGAGCCAACCACCATTGAGGAAAAGTATTTGTTGAATAGCGCTGATGATAGATAGCGAATGCACTTTCAAACCGTTCATCCATCAAATCAGGATAAAATACTGCGACTTGCTCCGCTAACATCATCCCTTTATAGATAATAGACCTGCACGATAGCGACGCTAGGTATAAATCCGTAATACCCGCTTCAGCTACAGATTTTTCTATCCTACGTCGAATGACATACAATTCTCGCTCAAACGTTACTTCATCGACACCCTTTGAGTTTGAAATAAGAATTTGTTCAATCTCGGGCCTTGTAGCATTGGCCTTTTCACCAAGACATCCGACTTCAACAGGAACATGCCGCCACCCATATATATAATAACCCATTCGAAGTACTTCGGACTCGACGATCGTCCTACAAGTTTCCTGTGCCCCAAAATCGGTTCTAGGTAAAAAAACCTGTCCAACGGCAATTAATTCATCAAGTCGTGGTTCATGTCCGGTGCGCCTAATTTGATCGTAAAAAAATGGTACTGGAATTTGGATGTGAATACCTGCCCCATCCCCAGTTTTACCATCTGCATCGACCGCTCCTCTATGCCAAATAGCTTTCAGTGCTTCTATACCATTTTCAACTACTTTCCTGTTAGGCTTTCCATCCAATGAAACGACCAAACCAACACCACAAGACGCATGCTCCGTATCTTCTCGATAAAGACTATTTTTTGACATCCAGTTTCGTTTTTCATTTTCTGCTTTAACCCATTTTTCGTCGTATGGAATTTTTTCAAAGCTTTCAAAATTACTTTCTTCTGATTTCATGATTTAATCGTCCAGTGTTTTTCTTTTATCTTTGCAAAAACAATAGCCTCATTCGGCTGCTATTACTTTGGTCGCTTCTATTTCACTCAAAATCGCATTTGCAGTTTCTCGCCCATCTTTAATCGCCCAAACAACTAAAGACGCACCTCTAACGATGTCGCCAACAGCATAAACGTTTTCTAAATCTGTTTTTCCTGTCTCATACTCAACTTTTATAGTGCCCCAGCGAGAAACAGGGAGATGAGGCTGATCCCAAAGTGTAGGAAGATCTTCTGGCTCAAAACCTAGTGCCTCAATTACTAAATCTGCTTCTTCCAAATACTCAGAACCAATGATTTCTTCCGGAGTTCTGCGACCAGTTGCATCTGGGTCTCCAAGTCGCATTTTCTGAACAATAATGCCCTTCAAGTCACCTTCTTGAGCTTCCAAATTTAATAGATCGGGATCTCTTAACTCGGTTGACAATGCTTTAGGTGAAGTGAGCCATTCGAATATAACACCTTCCTCCTCAGCGTTCTTAACTTCTCTTTGTGAGCCAGGCATATTTGCCCTATCTCGTCTATACAAACACTTCACTGAAGTAGCGCCCTGTCTTACCGCAGTACGAACACAATCCATGGCCGTATCGCCACCACCGATTACTACAACTTTTTTCCTATTGGCATTAAATATACCAGTTTCAAATTCTTTAACCCTATCGCCAAAACTCAATCTGTTTGAAGCCGTCAAATAGTCCAACGCGGCTACTTTACCGTTTAGGTCACCATTTGGAATATCCAGCCCACGCGCTTTGTAAACACCGGTTGCCAATATAACAAAATCATGTTTTTCTCTAATTTTATTAAACGTGATATCTACGCCTATATTTGTATTTAAAACAAATTTTATACCACTCTTTTCAAGTTGCTCATTCCGCCGCATGACAACGTCTTTTTCCAATTTAAATCCTGGTATTCCATAAGTTAGAAGTCCACCTGCTCTATCGTAGCGGTCATATATAGTTACATCTAAACCTTCCTGCCTAAGCCTATCTGCTGCAGCCAGACCTCCAGGACCAGCACCTATTATACCAACACTTTTATCAATACTGTTAACGGGTATATTGACCTTAACCCAACCTTCTTCCCAAGCGGTGTCTGTTATATATTTTTCCAGAGCTCCTATTGTTACAGTCTCGTGACCCGATTGCTCAATAACGCAGTTGCCCTCACACAAGCGATCTTGAGGACAAATTCTTCCACATATTTCTGGAAAGGTGTTTGTTGCCTGACTTGCTTCATAAGCTTCCTGCAGTCGTCCCTCTGCTGTAAGTTTAAGCCAGTCGGGGATGTTATTGTGAAGAGGACAATGAGACTGACAGTAAGGTACGCCACATTGACTGCAGCGGCTTGCCTGCTCTTCTGCTTTTATGCCCGCAAACTCTGAGTAAATTTCCAAAAAATCCTTATTGCGTATGCCAGCAATACGCTTTTCAGGCATCTGCCTTTCAAAATTTACAAATTTCAACATTGGTTGCTTTGCCACTGCTGGTCTCCATTTTCCTTAAACCGATCTCATATACTAGTTTATTTCAAAAGAAAAGTCAGTATTTATGACCTATTAAATAAAAAAAACGGCCTTGATAAAATTGTAGTTATAAAAATGATCAATTTTAGGTCCGTTTCGGTTATAATTTTAAAAATGCTATCTGCAAATTTTTAGTGTATAGGTCACCATATTTAAAATGGGTTTTTTAAAATGGAATTGCTCAACGTCATTTTTTTATCGTTGATTCAAGGTATTACAGAATTTTTACCAGTATCTTCGAGTGCTCATCTTATTTTATTTCCAACATTTAGTGGAAATAAAGACCAAGGACTTTTAATTGATATTTCTGTTCACCTTGGAAGCCTGATTGCCGTAACAACATTTTTCTGGACTGATGTAAGAACCATTATAGCAAGCGCTGTTAAATTCTTTTCCGGAAATTTAAATGATCCCACTAGCAATTTGGTAGTCTGCTTAGTTATCGCAACGACTCCCGCAGTGGTTTTGGGCGCTACGTTAAAATACACAGGCCTTTACGATTATATTAGAGAAAGCACCCTTATAATTGGCATAGCTATGATAGGGTTTGGTATTTTATTGTGGTTCTCCGACAAAAAGGAGCAAGTCAATGTGAAGATATCTGATTGGACGATTAGACACGCCCTTATGCTAGGATTTTGGCAGATGCTCGCATTAATTCCCGGTACGTCAAGATCCGGAATAACAATTACAGGTGCTCGCTTTTTAAACTATAATAGGTCAAGCGCGATAAAAATATCGATGCTTATGTCGATACCGACAATAATTGCGGCCGCTACTCTAGAATTTTATTCTTTAGGTTTTGAAAACGTTTCAATAAACTGGCTTGAAATAGTTTTAGCAATTATTATCTCCGCACTGGCGGCTTTCGGCGCTTTAAGTTTAATGATGCGATTATTAACGACTATTAATTTTACTCCTTATGTTTTATACAGAATATTGCTCGGAAGTTTTTTAATAATATGGGCTATTATGTAATCTTGCACCACTATGAAACTAACCTGAATATCAAAGGACTAAAAAGGATAACCAAATGACCGACACAATATATGTCCTCAATGGCCCCAATATGAATTTATTAGGAAAAAGACAACCAGAGCTTTATGGTTCCAAAACCTTAAAAGATGTGGAAAAATCATGTAGTGCAATAGCTAATGAAAAAGCTTTTAAAATTGATCTACGCCAATCAAATAGCGAAGCAGATTTAATAGATTGGATACATGAGGCAAGAAATACTGGTGCCGGGATTGTAATAAATCCAGCCGCATACTCACATACATCTATAGCAATCATGGATGCCCTGATGGCGTTTGAAGGGCCAGTAATAGAAGTTCACGTATCTAACATACATAAGCGGGAAGAATTTCGACATCAGTCTTATGTTTCCCTGAGAGCCGATGGAGTAATAGCAGGCCTTGGGGTAAGAGGTTACGAATTTGCCGTTATGAAAATATTGGAAATCCTGAAAAGTAAATGACCAACGGGTTAATATGAACCAATAAATAAATTATAAGCTCACTTGATCATAAGAGTTCAAAATGTGGACAACACCCAATATATTAACAGCTATGAGATTAATCGCAGCGCCAGCTGTGGCAGTAATGTTTTTATACTTTAATAGGCCATATGCAGATTGGTTTGCACTTTTGCTATTTATCGGGGCAGCTATAACGGACTGGTTTGATGGATTTCTAGCAAGAGCTTGGGCTCAAGAAACTAAACTTGGCTCAATGCTTGACCCGATAGCAGACAAAGCAATGGTCGTAATAGCTTTGATGGTCATCGTCGGCTACTCAAGCATGTCACCCTGGCTTGTATTGCCAGCAACAGTTATAATGTTCAGAGAAGTATTTATTTCAGGACTGCGAGAATACTTGGGCGACAAGACAAAGCTTCTCAAGGTAACAAAAATTGCCAAGCTAAAAACTTCTGCTCAAATGGTAGCTATAGCTGTTTTGTTCTCACATGGCGTATTCGAACATTATCACATCACTCTCTCAGCAAAAACCTCCACTAGTGCAAAAAATCTGGGTTTTTTATCCGATGCTATGTTTTATTCTAGTAATTTTGGTCTTGTGTTCCTTTGGATTGCTGCAGCACTGACATTAATATCAGGCTTCGAATATCTCAAAAAGTCTTGGCCATATTTAAAAGGTTAAAAATGATAGACTTAATTTATTTTTCTTGGATCAGAGAAAGAATTGGAAAATCGAGTGAGAGCATCGAAACAGGAGCATCAACTGTTATTGAGCTAATTGAAGAGCTTAAGAAAAAAGATGTTCGTTATTCCGAAGTATTTTCTGATTTATGCTCTTTTCGAGTTGCTATCAACCAAGAATTAACAACTTTTGATGCGTCTATAATAGAAGCCAAGGAAATAGCTTTTTTTCCACCTATGACGGGAGGATAACCCACTTGCATATTTCTGTACAAAGTGAATTTTTTGATTTTTCTAAAGAGGTAGAAAATTTCAATTCAAAATTGGACAACATCGGAGCTTTGGTAACCTTTACAGGAATTGTAAGAGGGCAAAAATCCAATACTCTAGATTATATGTTAATCGAGCATTATCCAGGCATGACTGAAACTCAAATAAAATTGATTGTTGAAGAAACTTTCAAACGTTGGAAAATATGTGACGCACTTGTGATACACCGTTATGGAAAACTGGAGCCAGGCGAACCAATTATGATGGTCGCAACAGCAGCCCAACACCGTAAAGAAGCCTTCGAGGCAGCCGAATACCTAATGGATTATCTAAAGAGCAGGGCTCCTTTTTGGAAAAAAGAAGTATTAAACGGTGAAGGAAATTGGGTGAAGGCCGGAAGCGGCGATGAGGCTGCTTTAAGCCGTTGGTCATGATTTTAAATTTAGAATCTTAATGCTACTATTTTTTTTCTATCAAAGAAGATTTCAAATCTTCGGTCTCAAGACGTGCAGCGCGCAAACCATCCATAGCTGCCTCTAACTCAGCCTCTAACTGCAAGATTTTTTTATTTAGGTCTATCTCTCTATTTTTTGCATTTTCATTATCTTGCTCAGCTTCAAGCAAGGCTGTAGAAATCTTATTCAGGTCTTTCAAATCCTTTTCAGAGACCATATTCAGCCGTTGTATTAACCAACGTGAAAGCCAGCCCAACAAAAATGTAAGAAACAGTACAATTGCCGCACTAACTATAAATTCTTCTCTGTTCATCTATTCACTCTTATTTCTCTGCACTTCTTCGCTTGGCGCCAATTTAAATTCAATACGCCTATTAGTTTCGCGACCCTCTTCAGTGCCATTGTCAGCAATAGGTTTTAACTCACCATATCCTTTAGCAACATAGTTGGTAGTAAGAACATTTCTTCTCTGCAGCTCTATTAAAACTGCAGTAGCGCGCGACTGCGATAGCTGTAGGTTCATCTCCTCTCGACCCTGACTATCTGTATGACCTGCTATTTCTAACGATAATTCATCACAATCACGAAGAACATCCGCTATTTCATCCAACAATTGTTGACCATCTAAGTTTATGCGATCTGAGCTGGGTTCAAAAGTTATTTTTCTTTCTACAAGAAGGTTATCAACACCATCTAAACACTCTTCATCAGTTGGACCTTCAGGCTCAATAAACTTTGGAGGCTCGACGTAACTAATCTTAGTTTTCAAAGGTTGATTTGAAGCTAGGTTTCCATAAAAAGTTTGCGCAATCTTAACGGCTATATTCGGTTCATTTGCTTCACCAGAAACGGAAACCTCAGAATTATTTATCGAAATAAATCCATTTTTAAGCAACGACATCGACTCAATACCAAACATTATTAAATCACTCCAGTCTTGAGGCATAGAAGTGTCAATTTTAAGTTTGTTGTTCACAAAATCTTTGCCAAACTTAGCTTCCGCTAAACTGGAAAGTGTATTTCTGGTAGTTTTAAAACGAACCTGGCCATTCATCTGAAACAAACCCTCTGGGCTAAGGGTGAGGACAACTGTTCCACCAAGATCTCCATCTTCGTCTGAATTGGATATAATTCTCGCATTTAGCAAATAATCTTTTGGCAAAGCATTTTCTAGCATCTCTAATAGTTTTTGAAATTTTTGTTCCGAACCTACTTTCTGGACAAAAAATGAAATTTCATCGTTTATAATGGTTATTGATCCCTCATCTGTTTTCGATAATGCGTTGAGAGAGCTTAACACCACCTCAAGCCAGCTCTCCGAAGGTTGTCCGAGCCCTATCTCACATTTTAATCCTTTTTTGCCAGACAACTTAGCAACTTCTTTTAAAATTTCAGATGCCGCTTCTTTATTATCAGCGCTGCAAGCATCTAAACGGAAGACACCTTCCCCTTTTGTGGCCCTAAAAGAAAATGGTGTAATCAGCGGGCGTGGAGATTTTATATTGATTTTGTGCCTTAATTCTTGAGGAATATCTTTACTCCACTGTTTTATTAAAGAACCTTTCTGCTCTAGATTTTCAACAACAACCTCACCCGTAATAGTACCAGTTGTTATTTCGAGCCAAGCTAAGTTCACCTCCTCTAGAACCGATAAGCCAAAACGGATTGACTTTGCCCAATTATGATCTGCACTATAACTAGAATATTCAATAAATTCTCTTACCATCCCAGATGATCCACTTTGCCTTTCTAGCGAGCTTATAAGAGCAAGTTTGTTAAAGTTCTCTGGCACAACCCCATAGACAGAAATTTCTTTTCCATTTTTTGAAACTTCTAATTTCAAAGTTGGGGGTTCAATATTGGAATTATCAATAATGTTCATTTGGTCAATTAACCGCTCTGCATCGACTACATTACCTGCAAGACTCAAGGCATTAAATCTACCAGCTTCGTCAGGAGCATCGCCAATTAAAAAAACTTGCAAACCTATTGTTTCCACATCAGCCCAGTCAACTCCGCCGGTAAGCAGTTCTTTTTTTACTTGATCACGAGAGATTTTTTCAATGGAGTTTACAGCCATAGTTGCCACTATTACTGATATTACAGCCGCAGAGAAAAAGGAAAAATAATTCCAGAATATCTTTGGTAAGCGCATTACATCTCACGAAATAATTTAGTCCGGTTATTTAATACGCGGAAGTGATCGTTTGTGCAATCAAACCCAAATGGCTAAGCAAAGAAAGATAGCAAAGATAAACCCTGCATTTCGATTAGAGCGAAAAAGACGCAACAAAACTTGGGAATCTTTGGCATCAAAATTTTGCCACTGCAAAAACAGATGCAGCGAGAAACTCAGTACTCCAATAGAAGATAAAATTTTCGAAAAAATTGTTCTTTCTTGAGTAATAACGAATACAGAAATGGCCATAAAAATAGAACAAAATATTATAAAACTAAATAACCATTTCTTTGCATGCTCACCAAACAAAATAGCTGTCGATTTTACACCTATAAGTAAGTCATCTTGGCTGTCCTGATAGGCGTAAATTGTATCGTAAAATAAGGTCCAAAAAATTCCTGAAAAATACAAAGCGATGATTGGCCAGTTTAAACTTCCAGTATGAGCCGTAAATAACAGAAGAATTCCCCAATTGAATGCGAGCCCTAAAAACACCTGTGGCCACCAAGTAAATCTTTTTGCAAATGGATAAATCACAACCAAAAATAATGAACTCAAACCTAATATTATTGAGGTAAGATTATAGCTTAGCAAAATAATACCTGCCAAACCAATTTGTACGATCATCCAAACAATTGCTTGAGTTAAATTGACCTGACCAGAAGGAATTGGTCTTGATCTTGTTCTTTCAACTGCACCATCAATTTTTCTGTCTAAAATATCATTCCATGTACATCCAGCACCACGCATTAAAAAGGCACCTATAGAACATGAAAACAAAAGCCAGAAGTCATTGGCAATAACCTTTTCGTCTTCCAAAATTCCAATCAATAATCCCCACCAACATGGTATCAACAATAACCATGTTCCAATTGGACGGTCCGCTCGAGACAATCGTAAATATGGTCTCAGTTTAATCGGAGCAAATCTATCGACCCAGTTACCTGTAACGGCGTCAACAACTTGGCCTGGTTTATCTAGCTTTGTTGAGTTTTGCGACATATGGTGCCTCTATGGATGCAAAAATACGACTATATATAAGAAACCAACTTTGCGAAGCTCAAATCATTTCTTTAGAGCGTAATCAAGCAAATTACTTATTTGCTGTGATGCGACAGACAGTCGGCAACCAAATCCTAATTTTTAATAATTGTGATGGTGAATGGCTTGCAGAAATAATTAGTGGAAACAAACGATTTGTAAAATTGAAATGCTTAAATAAAATAAGACCATCTAAGGTTCCACCTAATGTTTGGTTATTTTTTTCACCAATTAAAAAATCCCGTACCGATTTCATTGTCGAAAAAGCCGCTGAACTTGGAGTAGCTGAGATTTTTCCAACTAGTAGTGAATTTACCAATTCTGTAAGAATTAATCAGGATCGTTTGCAAGCTCATGCGATAGAAGCAGCGGAACAGTGTGGTGGAACCTATGTTCCTAAAGTGCACAAAATTTGTAAATTAACTAGCACATTAGAAAAATGGCCAGACAATCGGAACATTTTTTTTTGTAATGAGGATAATTTGAAACCAGTAGGAAAATTATGCAAGCTTCCAAAAGGGGCCTGGGCTATTTTTATAGGGCCTGAAGGTGGTTTTTCAAAAAAAGAAAAAAACCTTTTTATGAAGCACCCAAAAACTTTCTCAATAAGTCTAGGGCCACGGATATTGCGGGCGGATACAGCCGCTATTTCGGCTTTAACGCTTTGGCAATCACATTTTGGTGATTGGAACGAAGATTATTTATAAACTAAAATCAAAAATTTTGCGGATGGCATAAACAGATGCGTTGACCTTAAATAAAAAATAAAGCAAGGCTCACTAAGGTGGAAAATTGGAGATTTCAATGTCTATCCCACAATCAGGTGGCGGTCGAATAGAAAACTATAGTCAACTTATTGAATACTTAGCCTCAGGCTGTAAGCCAAAATTAGATTGGCGTATCGGAACAGAGCACGAAAAATTTGGTTACTGTAAGGAGACTCTTTTACCTATTCCATATAGCGGACATCGATCAGTTCTTGCGATCCTAAAAGGATTAGAGAAAGAATATGGTTGGAAACCAGTAAAAGAAAATAACAATGTCATTGGTCTTTCTAAAAATGGAGCAAATGTTTCATTAGAGCCAGGAGGTGCGCTGGAACTTTCGGGCGCTCAACTCCAAACAGTATTTCAAACTTGTGATGAAGTTAATGAACATTTGTTAGAAGTAAAATCTATTGCTGATAAACTGAATATTGGGTTCATAGGTTTAGGCGCTGCTCCACATTGGAAACACGATGAAATGCCAATGATGCCAAAGGGACGATACAAATTAATGAGCGAATATATGGACAAAGTTGGTACTATGGGCAAATCCATGATGTTTAGAACATGCACTGTCCAGGTAAACTTAGACTATTCTTCTGAGTCCGATATGGTGCAAAAGATGCGGGTTGCTTTAGCGCTGCAGCCCATCGCGACAGCACTTTTTGCCAACTCACCTTTTTTTGAGGGAAACCCAACAGGGCACAAGAGTTGGAGGAGTAGAATTTGGAGAAGTTTAGACCCACAAAGAACGGGATTGCTACCGTTCGTTTTTAGTGACGGCTTTGGTTTTGAAGCATGGACGGAATATGCTTTAGATGTCCCAATGTATTTCGTTTATCGAGACGGAAATTACATAAACGCACTTGGACAATCATTCAGAGATTTTATGAAGGGAGAGCTTCCAGCTTTGCCAGGCGAATTACCAACACTCAGTGATTGGGCAGATCATTTGACAACAATTTTTCCAGAAGCCCGGCTGAAAAAGTTTATAGAGATGAGGGGTGCAGATGCAGGTCAGTGGCATCGTCTATGTGCGTTACCAGCTTTTTGGGTGGGCATATGCTATGATCAAGACTCCCTAGATGCAGCATGGGATATGGTAAAAAGCTGGGACAAAAATGACCGAGAAAATTTAAGGATAGCAGCCGCAGAAGACGGGCTAAATGGATATGTTGGAAGCATAAGGTTAATTGATCTAGCTAAAGAAACAATTCGAATTTCAGAGAACGGTTTGAAAAAAAGAGCCCAAGCCAGTTCAAATGGGTTATATTCTGATGAAACACTTTTTTTAGAATCTCTTAAAGAAAATATTGAAATAAGAAAAAGCTCTGCGGACGTTTTGCTCGAAAAATATCATGGCTCTTGGAACAGAGATTTAACAAAAATATTTGAAGAGTATAGCTATTAGAGATTAGACAATAGGTTTGCCGCTAGCGCACCTAAAAATGCCGATACTATTGCGATGGAAACATAGGGAAGCTTACCAAACCTAGTTGCTTTTCTTTCTTGTTTTTCAGAATGGTCAAGTAAGATATTTTCAACCAAGTCTGGAAGCCTTGGGCCAAATTTGGCTATAACTCTCACTGTATCTGCTATATCTTTAAAAACGGCTTTTGGCCCAATACTTTGTCGTATATAATTTTCAACAATCGGTTGAGCTGTTTTCCAAATATTGATGTTAGGATTTAAAGAACGAGCAACACCTTCAACAACAACCATTGTACGCTGCAATAAGATTAACTCTGTGCGCGTTTCCATCCCAAACCTTTCAGTCACCTCAAAAAGGTAAGTGAGTAATTTTCCCATAGAAATATTAGCTGCATCCATTCCAAAAATTGGCTCACCTACAGCGCGCAGCGCATTAGCAAAATCTTCCACATCTTGATCTATTGGAACATAACCAGCTTCGAAATGTACCTCGGCTACTCTTTTGTAATCCCTCTTAATGAAACCGTATAAAATTTCAGCATAGACACGCCTGGTATATTCATCAATGTAGCCCATTATACCAAAATCATAGGCAATTATTTCTCCCTTTGAGTTCACCTTCAGGTTTCCCTGGTGCATATCTGCATGAAAATAACCATCTCGGAGAGCGTGGTTTAAAAAAAGCTGCAAGACACGTTCTCCTATGGCAAGCTTATCATGACCAAAATTTTCAAGAGACGTAATGTCACCAAGGGCGATACCCTCAACCCAGGACATTGTCATTACCCTTTTGCCAGATAATTTCCAACTTACTGACGGAACATTAAAACCATTGTCAGCTTTCGTAGTATCTTTAAACTTTGAGGCAGAAGAACTTTCAAGCCGTAGGTCCAATTCGCTTAAAACTATTCCCTCAAAATGCTCAATAACCTCAACTGGGCGCAACCGCCTCGCAAAAGGTGCAAAAAAATCTACCAGACCTGCAAGCAAGTAAAAAGCGTCTACATCTTTTCGAAATGCCTTTTCTATTCCCGGCCTAAGCACTTTAACAGCCAGCTCTTCTTGCGTTTCACGAACGCGGACCTTATGGACTTGAGCTATAGAAGCTGCTGCAATCGCCTCACTAAATTGATCAAAAGTTTCATCAGCTGATAAGCCTGTTTCATTAAAAAATGTTTCTTTTGCCTCCTCTATTGAAAACGGAGGTAATCTGTCTTGAAGAACGCACAACTGGGTGGCTAACTCCTCACCAACTAAGTCAGGTCGGGTAGATAATATCTGACCAAATTTTATGTAAGCTGGACCTAATGCAGATAAAGCCCTAGTCACAGCAGGCATAGATTCATCGCCTCGCAAACCCAGCCATTTTATTGGCCAACATAACACACGAGCTATTATCCGGAGCGGCCTCGGTGCACTTAAAGCTGCAAGAACTATGGACATAGCTCCGGTTCTCTCTAAAGTTGCTCCGGTTCGAATTAACCTGAAAATATTATGTGGGCCGCGCATCGCTCAAATCTTCCAACCTGAGTGTAAGCAGGCTATCCCTAGTGTTAAATTCCGATACTTTGCATTTTCAAATCCAGCACTTTTGATCATGCTTAAAAAAGTCTCCTGGTCAGGAAATTTTCTAATAGACTCAACAAGGTATTGGTAGCTGGCGCGATCATTAGTAATTATCTCTCCCATCTTTGGTATCAAATTAAATGAATAACGATCATAGAGCCATTGGCCCAAAGGGACTGGAATTTGCGAAAACTCTAGAACCATAATACGTCCGCCTGGTTTCAATACCCTGTATGCTTCTTTAAGAGCTTCTTGCGGCCGTGTAACATTACGAATACCAAAACTGACAGTGTAAGCATCAAACAGATTGTCTTCAAAGGGTAAATTCATAGCATCGCCAACAACCCAATTGATCTGATTATTCATCTGTTGTGCTTCAGCCCGATTTTGGCCCTCGGTTAACATCGATGCAGTCAAATCTAAAACAGTCGCATGCCCAGAACCTGATCGCTCAAGAAACTTGAATGCTATATCACCTGTTCCACCCGCTACATCTAAAAGTTTTTGATCCGCTCGAGGCGCAAGCCAATCCATCATCATATCTTTCCAGATACGATGGACTCCAAGTGACATGACATCATTCATGACATCATATTTTGATGATACAGAATTAAAAACTCCTTGGACACGTCCGGCTTTTTCTTTTTCGTTAATGGTTTCAAAGCCAAAATGGGTTTCTTTATTTAGAGTTTTTGACATATGCGCCTTCCTAAACCGAGTAATACACTTATAGTAATACATCACTGAGTTACAATGCATCCTATTCTACAAAACAAAAAATGATCATAAAAGAAAAGTGAAACGCGGAGCAATCAATGCCAGAATTACCTGAAGTGGAAACTATAATGCGCGGAATTTCACCCTTTTTGGCGGGAGCAACGATAAAAAGAATTAAACTCAATAGGGCAGATTTACGTTGGCCATTCCCTGAAAATTTCGCAAGTCGTGTAAAAGAGTCGAAAGTACTGAATTTAAAAAGACGTTCAAAGTATATTTTGATCAATTTAAGTACAGGTGAAACGCTATTAATACATCTAGGGATGTCTGGGAAAATTCTAGTTTCTGACTCAAAAATTGGTAATTATTTTTATGAGTCTTCAAAGCTGGCTAAACATGATCACGTTATCTTTGAATTGAACGGTGGAACGATAATTACATATAATGATCCAAGACGATTTGGGGCTATGGATTTAGCCAAGACCGATGATTTAAACAATCATAAGTTTCTTGAGAAGTTAGGGCCTGAACCTCTAGGAAATAATTTCAATTCTGATTATTTAAAAATTGAACTATCAAAAAAAGAATCGCCAATCAAAAATGTTCTGTTAAATCAATCTGTAGTTGCAGGTTTGGGAAATATATACGTCTGCGAGGCTTTATTCATGAGCGGTATTTCGCCTAAAAAAATAGCCTGTAAAATTTCCAAAAATAAATGTGAAGAGCTAGTGCAAAATATTCGTGCGGTTTTGATATCAGCTATTGAGGCAGGGGGGTCATCATTAAAAGATTTCACCGATATACAAGGTAATTCAGGTTATTTTCAATTTGAATTTTATGTATACGGGCGGGAAAACGAATACTGTAAAACAGCAAATTGCGACCGCAAAATAAAAAGAATATCTCAGTCTGGAAGGTCTTCATTCTATTGTCCGTACTGCCAAAGATAACTTGAACCCTGAGAATTTCACGATTAAAATGCATGGATGGTTGCAATCACTATGGGGCGCTGCATGGCCTACGAAACAATAATTGTTGAAATTGAAGATCACATCTGTGTTGTTACTCTTAATAGACCTGATGCATTAAATGCATTAAACGATGCACTTTTAGGCGAACTAGCCGACGCTTTAGAAGATGCTCAAAAAAATGAAAAAGTCCGTTGTATAATTTTGACTGGGTCAGAAAAAGCTTTCGCTGCAGGTGCTGATATATCAGTGATGGCCAATAAAAGTTTTGTTGATGCTTTTATGGGAGATATGTTTACCGAAGCATCTAATAGAATTCTCGCAATTAGAAAACCAATAATAGCCGCAGTTTCAGGTTATGCTCTTGGTGGAGGTTGTGAATTGGCTATGATGTGCGATTTTATCATTTGTTCTGATACTGCAAAGTTTGGGCAACCCGAGATAAACCTTGGGGTTTCGGCGGGCCTTGGCGGAACACAAAGACTTACAAGATTTATAGGAAAATCTAAATCTATGGATATGAACTTAACAGGTCGCTTTATGGAGTCAGATGAAGCTGAACGCTGCGGATTGGTTAGTAGAGTTGTTCCAGCAAAAAAATTAAGAGATGAAGCAATAACAGCCGCAACTAAAGTTGCTGAAAAATCGATGGTTGCTGTTGCTATGGTTAAAGAAATGGTGAACCGCTCATATGAAACATCTCTTGATGAGGGTTTACTTTTCGAGCGACGTGGCTTTCATTCATTATTTGCAACTGAAGACCAAAAAGAAGGTATGGCGGCTTTTTTGGAAAAACGAGAAGCTCAATTTAGAGATAAATAGAATATCAGATTAATTGCAACTCGTTTACATGTTGACAGCAATGCGAGTCGGACTTAAAGAGCTGACTTTAATAGACAGTAACCGCAAAGGTCGATAAAAATGGCAAATACGGCTCAATCAAAAAAGAGAGCTCGTCAAAACGAGAAACGTGCTGCAGTCAATAAATCGCGACGGTCGCGTATTAGAACATTTTTACGAAAAGTTGAAGAAGCAATCTCAAGTGGCGATAAAAGCGCCGCTAGCTCTGCACTTACTGCAGTACAACCTGAACTAATGAGAGGCGTTTCTAAAGGGATCTTTCACAAAAACACGGCAGCCCGTAAAATGTCTAGGCTCTCAGCAAGAGTTAAAAAAATAGCTTAAACCATCTTGTAAACGTAAATTCGCCTCGATTCGGAGGCATTTTTTATTTTTAAAGAGATTCTTTTTAGTTTTTTTTCGAGTCAAGTAATAAGTTGTGTTGAAACTCCTTGTATCAAGTTGTTACCGTACATTAGCGATTCACTGCGTCTGAGGGGACAAAAATGTTTAACGCTTGAAACAACAGCGTGATATTTTATCTTTCATAGATTGGTCAAAAATATTTTCGACCCTTAATATGTTTCTCAGAAGATGTGATCCAGGGAAATTTCAGATCATTAAATTGAACTGATGGTTTTTTGAATTTAGGACTTAAAAATGGACAATAAAATATGGACCAAATTAAAAATTTCCCTCAAAAAATCAATCGGCGAAAACAACTTTAATAATTGGTTATCACCCATTAACTTCAGCTACGTTGATGAAGACGTGGCTGTGTTCACTGTACCAACAAACTTTTTAGGCAATTACGTATCACAAAATTGGGGTGAATTGATAACAGGGCAAATTTCATCCGAAAATGATAAAATTAATCGCATTAGATTTGAAGTAGACCCTGAGTTGAATAAATTTGGAGAACCCCAACCCTCTCTGCCTGCTCACATTAGTGTTCAAAAAGATAACGAATTAACTGGCGCACAATTGGATAAGAGATTTACATTTGATGCCTTTGTTGTTGGCAAACCTAATGAATTAGCTCATGCAGCAGCCCGACGAGTTGCTGAAGGAGGCGATGTAAGTTTTAATCCACTTTTTCTTTATGGAGGCGTTGGGTTAGGAAAAACTCATCTAATGCATGCTATAGCTTGGGAGCTTAGTAACCGTCGGCCGGATATAAATGTACTGTATTTGTCCGCAGAACAATTCATGTATAGATTTGTTCAGGCTCTAAGAGAACGAAAAATGATGGATTTCAAACAACTGTTTCGATCCGTAGATATTTTAATGGTTGACGATGTTCAATTTATTGCGGGTAAAGGAAGCACCCAAGAAGAGTTTTTTCATACTTTCAATGCATTGGTTGATCAAAACAAACAAATAATTATTTCAGGCGATCGTGCGCCCGGTGAAATTAAAGATTTAGAAGATAGAATTAAAAGTAGACTACAGTCTGGTTTAGTGGTTGATTTGCACCCAACTGACTACGAGTTGCGCTTGGGCATTTTACAATCAAAGGTTGAGCGTCAAAAACAGCAATACCCAGAGCTGAGTATAGATAATAACGTTTTAGAATTTCTAGCTCTCCGAATTTCAACAAATGTTCGAGTATTAGAGGGTGCTCTAACGAGGTTATTTGCTTTTGCCTCACTTATCGGGCGACATATTACCCTTGAGGTGGCACAGGATTGTCTTGCTGATGTACTTCGGGCATCTGAAAGAAAGATAACGGTTGAAGAGATTCAACGCAAAGTATCAGAGCATTATAATATCAGACTATCGGATATGATAGGCCCTAAACGTCTTCGGACTTATGCTAGGCCTAGACAAATAGCGATGTTTCTAAGCAAGCAACTAACTAGTCGTAGTCTACCAGAAATCGGTCGTCGATTTGGTGGTAGAGATCATACAACCGTAATGCATGGCGTAAGACGAATAGAAGACTTAAGAGCACAGGATGGGCAGATCGCTGAAGATCTAGAAATGCTTAGAAGAGCACTAGAAGCATAAATCATTTCTAAATAAATACATTTATTTTAAGAAAAATTAAGATATCCTAACAACATGAATTTCATCTCAAACGAAAACTTGCGTTGACTGGATGTTTTAGTACATTATCCTTCGTTTCAGCAAGAGGAGCAAGATAATGAAGTTGAGCGTAGAGCGAAGCTATTTATTAAAAGCAATTTCACAGGCTCAATCAGTTGTTGAGCGCAGAAATACAATCCCTATTTTGTCGAATGTGTTAATTGAAACAGACAGCGACGGCGCCAAATTTCGTGCTACCGACCTAGATATTGAAGTTGTTGACAAGGCTCCAGCTCAAATTGAGCAGCCAGGCTCAACAACAGTTTCTGCTATAACCTTGCATGAGATTGTTCGAAAGTTACCGGACGGAGCCCTTGTAACTTTAACAGGTGATACCGATAAAGGTCGTTTGACTGTCGAGGCTGGCCGATCAAACTTTTCGCTAGCTACGTTGCCTAAGGAAGATTTTCCAATAATGGCTAGCTCAGAATATTCATCTAATTTTACTGCAAAAGCTTCTTTACTGAGACGATTATTTGATAAATCAAAATTCGCTATTTCAACAGAAGAAACAAGATATTACCTGAATGGTGTATACATGCACATTGCATCCTCTGATGGTGGTCAGGTCCTTCGATGTGTTGCAACCGACGGTCACAGACTTGCAAGAATTGACTCAGACTTGCCAGAGGGTGCTTCAGATATGCCTGGCGTGATAGTGCCAAGAAAAACTGTTGGAGAATTACGCAAGTTACTTGATGATGATGAACTTAAAATTGCTGTTTCTGTATCAGAAACAAAAATTAGATTTGCTACTCCAGAAATAACATTAACGTCAAAAGTTATAGACGGAACTTTCCCAGACTATACTAGAGTTATACCAAATGAAAATGTCAGGCGGCTTGAAGTTGATGCTAGCGACTTTGCTAAAGCAGTGGATAGGGTTGCAACTGTTTCTTCCGAGCGATCACGAGCCGTAAAGTTATCACTGGATGAAGATAGATTGATATTATCAGTAAATGCTCCAGATAGTGGCGCAGCAGAAGAGGAGCTTGCCGTTGCATATGGTGATGAGCCTTTGGAGATAGGCTTTAACGCTAAATATCTTTTAGAGATTGCAAGCCAAGTTGATCGGGAAAATGCCGTCTTTTTGTTCAACTCTTCTGGTGACCCTACTTTAATGCGAGAAGGAAATGATACCAGCGCTGTTTATGTTGTTATGCCAATGCGCGTTTAGATTAAAGTTGTCTAATTATTGAAAAAAAGGTTTTGAAAAGGTCGTGGAACATATATCAAACCTGACCCTTTCGCATTTCCGGTCTCATAAAGTTTCTAAGCTTTCACTTGATGGAAGACCTGTTGTTGTTTTTGGAAAAAATGGCACAGGTAAAACTAATATTTTAGAAGCTGTTTCGTTATTTTCACCAGGCCGAGGACTAAGGCGTGCGACTGCTGACGATATTACACGCAACCCTGAAGCAATAGGCTGGAAAATTGAAGGTAGCGTGAAAAATAGAATCTCAGAATATGAGGTGGTTATTAGCTCTGAGAACGGTGAATCCCGACGTCTTTTTTTAGATGGAAAAAAAGCTTCTATTATGAAGCTAAGCCAAATCTTACGGATTGTATGGCTTGTTCCCTCAATGGATAGAATATGGATAGAGGGTTCAAGCGGAAGAAGGCAATTTTTAGACCGGCTTACTTTAAGTTATTTTCCAGAGCATGCAGAGACTAGTCTCTCGTACGAAAAAGCAATGAGAGAAAGAAATCGCCTTTTAAAAGATAAAATCTATAACGATCACTGGTATAATGCTCTTGAAATTAAAATGGCTAAAAGTGCAGTTTCTATCCAGAAAGCAAGATTAGAGACTATAAAATACCTGAGCGAAGCACAAAATAATTTGACAGGAAAATTTCCAAAAGCTGAGTTGCTTTTAGTCGATCCAGATCAAACATTAATCACCGACGAAGAAGAAGCTATTCAGGCTCTGAAAGGTTCGCGTCCGAGTGATATGATAATAGGTCGAACGAGCGTTGGTCCTCACAAGTCAGATCTTCAAGCCACTTATGAAGACAAGTTTACTTTAGCTAAAGATTGCTCAACAGGAGAACAAAAAGCCATTTTGATATCAATAATATTAGCAAATGCTAAGTCCCTTGCAAAAATTAGTAATGTTTCACCAATTGTCTTGCTAGATGAGGTTTCCGCACATCTCGATAAAGAGAGACAAGCAGCTTTGTACGATGAAATATGTGGACTTGGTGTTCAAGCTTGGATGACAGGAACAGGGCCCGAATTATTTTCAGAACTTGAAAATAAGGCACAGTTTATAGAAGTTTCAACTATTGATGGTGTTTCCGAACTCTCAATTTCTAATTAATAACGCAGAACGACTAAAGAAAGCCAAATAGTACACATTTTTAGCCTAATGTAGGTACTAAATGTAGTGAAAAGCGTGACATATGCTACCATAAATCGTATAGTATTAGAAAATTAAAGGATCGAGTTAATGTCCGAATTCGAGCAAGAGCAGGAAGAATATAGCGCCGATTCTATTAAGGTTCTAAAAGGTTTAGAAGCAGTAAGAAAACGACCAGGGATGTACATCGGCGATACTGACGATGGAAGTGGGCTGCATCATATGGTCTATGAGGTCGTAGACAACGGTATAGATGAAGCTTTAGCTAAGCATGCAGACTATGTTCATGTAAAAATTCATGCTGATAGCAGTGTTTCTGTTCGAGATAATGGACGAGGGATACCAGTTGACATTCACGAAGAAGAGGGGGTTTCTGCAGCTGAGGTTATTATGACCCAACTCCACGCAGGTGGAAAATTTGATAGTAATTCTTATAAAGTATCCGGAGGCTTGCATGGTGTTGGAGTATCAGTTGTTAATGCGCTATCGGTTTGGCTCGAACTACGAATTTGGCGTGATGGAAGCGAATATTTTGCTAAATTTGCAAATGGAGAAACAACCGAGCACTTAAAAAAAATAAAAGATGTTGCCAAGGAGCGTGGCACTGAGGTCAGGTTTTTAGCTTCTACTGAGACTTTTTCTAACCTGGACTATTCTTTTGAAGTTCTTGAAAAGCGTCTTCGAGAGTTAGCCTTCCTTAACTCTGGTGTAAAAATTATTCTTGAGGACGAAAGACCCACTGAAGTCTTAAGTTCAGAATTGGTTTACGAGGGTGGCGTAAAGGAATTTGTAAAGTATCTAGATCGATCAAAAACCTCTTTGATCCCAGAACCTATATTTATAACGGGCGAAAAGGATGAAATTGGTATCGAAGTAGCAATGTGGTGGAATGACAGTTACCATGAAAATGTCCTCCCTTTTACGAATAATATTCCTCAAAGAGATGGGGGAGCACATACTGCAGGTTTCCGTGGAGCACTAACTAGAACAATCAATAGTTATGCACAAGCAAGCGGTATTGCAAAAAAAGAAAAGGTAAACTTTACTGGTGACGACGC
>JBJLGF010000071.1:0-24167 GCA_045564975.1 Paracoccaceae bacterium | reverse complement strand
ACTGCTCAAAAATGCATAAAGATGTCTATTCTCGTGATAAGGTTTCAAATTATATCGAAGAAAATTTTTTCGTTGTACAACTTAATCTCCACGGTGATTTAGAGGTTACGGATTTTGACGGAGAGATGCTGTCGGAAAAAGCAATGGCTAGAAAGTGGAATATCCTTTTCACGCCGACAGTTTTGTATTTACCCCAAGAAGTTGATGACGGTTTAACTGCCCCGGAAGCCTCCGTTTCTTTCATGCCAGGGGCGTGGTCAACCGGCACTACTCTTGATATGCTCACATGGGTAAAGGAAGAGCGCTATCTTCTGGATAATGGTGAAGATTTCCAGCGCTATCATGCAAGACGTATAAACGAGAGAAGAGCTGCAAAATCAAACTAGTGGATTAATTTTTTCGTTTTTATGAGTTTGATCTTGATTTTTATAATTTGAGTAGCCTACGGTGTGATTAGGATATCAGGATTTATAGTCTTGATTACTATGGGAGGAGCTATGAGGCTTACTATAATTACATTGGCAGCGGCGGTCGCTTTAAGCAGTACTGCGTTTGCCGAACCAACAGAGCCCGGAAACATAAAGTTTGGAGAAAACGGTGAAGTGGAGCTTGCTCTAACTGGTGTTGCAGGAGATGCAGCCAGTGGAAGAAAACTTTTTATGAACCGAAAAAAAGGCAATTGCCTAGCGTGTCATGTCAACAGTGATATGGCCGAACAAACTTTTCATGGTGAAGTAGGTCCAGAATTGGACGGAGTTGCAGATAGATGGGATGCAGCAGAACTTCGTGGTATTTTAGTTAACTCAAAAAATATGTTTGAGGGCACTATAATGCCAGCGTTTTATAGGGATAGCGGTTATAATCGGATTTTGAAAAAGTTTGATGGGACAACCATTCTATCCGCGCAGGAAGTCGAAGACCTGTTGGCTTATGTTATGACTTTGAAAGAATAGCGAAAGCATTGAAATTTAATAATTAGGAGATTGTTATGAATTTCACACGACGTGAAACAATGGCGGTAAGCGGAGCGGCTCTAGTAGCTAGCGTGCTGCCTATTAAATTAATGGCGTCTACGACTGATCTTATTTCAGGCATCACAGGCGGCACAGAAGCTTCTGGTGATGGAATAAATCTGACAGCGCCCGAAATTGCGGAAAATGGTAATACCGTACCTATTTCAATAGATGCGCCCGGAGCAGTCGCAATCACGGTTTTGGCGGCAGGCAACCCAACACCTGGCGTTGCGAAATTTAATTTTGGAGCGGGTTCAGGCTCTCAAAGCTGCACAACCCGTATTAGGTTAGCTGGAACACAAGATGTTATCGCTGTTGCTGAAATGGCGGATGGTTCTTTTTCCGCTGCCCATCAGACTGTTAAGGTCACAATTGGCGGCTGCGGCGGCTAGGTATTAGGGAGATAAAAAATGGCAAAAGGTGTAAAACCACGCGTAAAGGTTCCCAAAACTGCAGCTGCAGGGGAGACGGTAACAATAAAGACTTTAATTAGTCATAAAATGGAAACTGGGCGTCGCAAAGATGGAGACGGAAATGTAATCCCGCGTTCAATAATTAATAGGTTTACTTGTGCGTTTAATGGGAAAAATGTGGTTGATGTGAATATGGAGCCGGCAATATCTGTCAATCCGTATTTTCAATTTGAAGCTACTGTGCCTGAAGCAGGTGAATTCGTATTCACATGGTATGACGATGACGGTTCAGTTTACGAAAAGAAAAAGTCAATAAAAATAGCTTAGGGTAAATTGTTTTCGTTTAGAGCGGAGACGCCTTTTTGGGAGGAAAAGAATATGAAAATCACGTCGCTTTTACCACTGGCGTTCAGTATTGCGATAGTTGCTGGTTTCGTAACTGCAGGGGAAGATTCAACATTAACGATTGACGGGGAAGTTTTTGTCACAAAAGCTGCCGCTCCAGCCCATCTTGAAAACGTAGACGAAATATTTTCTGGATGGACTTTTAGGCTAGATGAAACGCAAGCGCTTCAAATGGATGATTTTGATAACCCCGCGTTTGTCTTTGTAGATCAGGCGTTAGATCAATTTGAAATGGTTGAAGGTTCTGCTGGTAAGGCCTGTTCTTCGTGTCATGACTCTGCTGAGGTTTTCTCGGGTTTACGCGCGAGCATGCCGCGAGTTAATTCAGCTGGTGAGCTTGAGACTATTCCAGAGCTAATAAATAACTGTCGAACCGAGAGAATGGGTGCTGAAAAATGGAAATGGTCAGGTGGGCAAATGTCGGCAATGTTGGGTCTAATTGGCCTCCAGTCTCGAGGTATGCCTGTTGAAGTTGCTATAGATGGGCCAGCCGCTTCATTCTGGGAAAAAGGCAAAGAGCTTTATTATATGCGGGTAGGTCAGTTAGATATGGCATGCTCAAGTTGTCATGAAGATAACTATGGAAACATGATCCGTGCAGATCATTTGTCACAGGGACAAATAAATGGCTTTCCGACTTATCGATTAAAAAATGCTAAATTGAACACAATCCACGGACGTTTTAAAGGCTGTATGAAAAATATCAGAGCTACGCCTTTCAAAGAGGGTAGTGATGAATTTAAAGCACTCGAACTTTATGTTGCGTCCCGTGCTAATGGGTTATCAGTCGAGACGCCTTCAGTTCGAAACTAAGTTTTATAATCCTCGCATCAGACGGTGCGGGGATTTTTTGACTTAACTTATGTAAAAAATTGCATGTGTTTGCTTAATGGAAAAGAATAATATGTTATCACGTCGCGATTTTTTACAAGTATCGATGGCTGCGTCTTCACTTTATGGTGCATCTGGGTTTGGGAACTGGGCTAAGTTAGCGGCTCAACAAAAGCTAAACCAAAACCAACTTTTAGAATTTGAAAACTTTGGAAATGTATCGCTTATTCATGTTACTGACATACACGCGCAATTAAAGCCGATTTATTTTCGTGAACCAGAGGTAAATTTAGGGGTTGGGGATGCTTTAGGACAGGTGCCCCATATTACAGGTTCGGACTTTCGTAGGCTCTACGGAATTGATGATGGGTCCCCAGCTCACTATGCATTAACTCATGATGATTTTATTGCTATGGCCGATGGTTATGGGCGTGTTGGTGGGTTGGATCGTGTCGCTACTGTAATAAATTCCATTCGCGCTGAAAGACCTGACGCACTCTTACTCGACGGTGGAGATACATGGCATGGTTCATATACATGTTACCATACTCAGGGTCAGGACATGGTAAACGTTATGAACGCTTTAAAGCCAGATGCAATGACATTCCATTGGGAATTCACACTGGGTTCTGATCGTATTTCAGAGATTGTTGAAAATCTACCTTTTGCTGCTCTGGGTCAGAATATTTTTGATGCTGAATGGGATGAGCCTGCCGAACTTTTTCCACCTTATAAAATGTTTGAACGTGGGGGCTCAAAAATAGCAGTTATCGGTCAAGCCTTTCCATACATGCCGATTGCCAACCCTGGCTGGATGTTTCCGGAATATAGTTTTGGTATACGAGACTCCAATATGCAGGATATGGTTGATGAAGTCCGCTCTTTAGGTGTGGAATTGGTTGTTGTGTTATCTCATAATGGATTTGATGTGGATAAGAAAATGGCTGGCCGCGTTTCTGGAATTGATGTGATTTTATCGGGACATACACATGATGCTTTGCCAGAGCCTGTCTTAATTGGAAAAACAATTATCATTGCTTCTGGTTCAAATGGAAAATTTGTCAGCCGAGTTGATTTAGATGTCCAAAACGGACGCATGATGGGTTATAAGCACAAATTAATTCCAATTTTTTCTGATGTTATATCGCCTGATAAAGCGGTGGCAAATTTAATAGACCAACAACGCGCTCCTTACATAAAAGAATTAAATGAAGTTATTGGGAAATCAGAAAGCCTTTTATATCGGAGGGGTAATTTTAATGGAACTTGGGATGATTTAATATGTGAAGCGCTTATTGAAGAGCGCGAAGCAGATATTTCGATGTCTCCAGGTGTTAGATGGGGTCCCTCAATTGTTCCAGGTCAAGATATAACCCGTGAGGATATATGGAACGTGACTGCAATGACGTACGGTAAAGCCTACAGAACAGAATTTACAGGAGAATTTATTCACATTATTTTGGAAGATGTGGCGGATAATTTGTTTAATGCTGATCCCTACTATCAACAGGGTGGTGATATGGTGCGCATAGGTGGCATGAGCTATAAAATTGATATAAATAAACCCCAAGGTAGTCGCATAACGGATATGACACTTTTGAAAACTGGTGAAAAAATTGATCCTTCAAAAACGTATATTGTTTCTGGTTGGGCTTCAGTGAATGAAAACACTGAAGGACCACAGATCTGGGATGTGGTTGAAAATTATATTCGAAGGAACCAAACCATCTCTATTGAACCTAGCAGTAATGTAAAAGTTGTCGGTATTTAGTGGACTTGTTAAAGGAAAAATAAATTATGACGGATAATTTTCCTGATAAAAAACCTTCTCGACGACAATTTTTAGCTGGTGCTGCTGCTTTAGGCGCAGGCTCTTCTGCTGCAGGCTCTCTATCAGCTAGTGGTGATGACCCGCTTATAACTGAGGTTCAAGAATGGGCCCAAATAACTGGTGACGGTGTCGACGCTACGCCCTATGGACTTCCAATTGAATTTGAAAAGGACGTGGTTCGGAGGAATGTTGGTTGGTTAACCGCTGATACAATAAGTTCTATAAATTTTAGTCCTATCCATGCTTTGGATGGAACAATCACGCCACAAGGATGTGCTTTTGAACGACATCATTCGGGAGCAATTGAACTTCGAAAAGAAGATTATCGACTGATGATAAACGGTCTGGTCGACCAAGAATTAGTTTTTACTTATGAAGATCTTGAAAGATTTCCTAGAGAACAACATGTGTATTTTTGTGAATGTGCGGCCAATACCGGCATGGAGTGGGCCGGTGCGCAGTTGAATGGCGTTCAGTTCACTCACGGAATGATTCATAATATGGAATACACGGGTGTCTCACTCAGAACGCTACTCAATGAGGCTGGTTTGAATGCGGCTGGTGACTTAAAAGGAAAATGGATTTTTGTAGAGGGAGCCGATGCTTCTTCCAATGGTCGATCCATTCCCATGGAGAAAGCTTTAGATGATGTTCTTGTCGCTTTTAAAGCCAATGGTGAGGCGCTCAGAAAAGAGCACGGTTACCCGGTCCGACTAGTTGTGCCGGGGTGGGAAGGAAATATGTGGGTTAAATGGCTTCGGCGGGTTGAGGTTCTGGATGGACCCGTCGAAAGTAGGGAGGAAACCTCCAAATATACTGATACTTTAGCCGATGGAGAAAGCAGAAAGTGGACTTGGGCTATGGACGCAAAGTCCGTTGTAACATCGCCTAGTCCACAATCGCCAATTTCACATGGAAAAGGTCCGCTGGTTATTTCTGGTTTAGCATGGTCCGGGCGAGGCGTCGTAACGAGAGTAGATGTTACAATAGACGGAGGAAAAAACTGGCACGAGGCTAGATTGGCCCACCCTGGGACAAAAATGGCGCTTACAAGATTTTATCTTGATATAGATTGGAATGGTGAAGAAATGTTCCTGCAGTCAAGAGCTCATGACGAAACAGGCTATGTTCAGCCTACCAAAGAAGAGCTCAGAGAAGTGCGTGGCTTGAATTCTATCTATCATAACAATTGTATCCAAACCTGGTGGGTTAAATCAAATGGAGAGGCCGAAAATGTCGAAATCTCGTGATTTATTTATTGGTTTAGGAATTTGTGTTTTTGGCGTTTTATTGATCGCGAGTAATTTTGCTGATCGATTTGTAACACAACTTCCAACAGATGCTGAGGTAGTGGCAGCAGAGTTTGATTTTGATTTTAAAATGATCGCTGCCGCCTCAGCTTCTGCTGTTGGGCCAAGAGATGGAAAGTTTGGGTTAGGGCGTGGTGCAACACAAAACGAAGTTGCGGCTTGGAACGGTGATATAAGTCCAGATGGTACTGGCTTACCGGCTGGCTCCGGCGATGCAATAGACGGAGAGGAAATTTTTTCTGAACATTGTGCCATATGCCACGGAGACTTTGCCGAAGGTGTGGATAACTGGCCCGAGTTAGCTGGTGGCTTAGATACACTTGCAGACGAAGATCCAGTAAAAACAGTAGGTTCATATTGGCCCTATTTGTCGACAGCATGGGATTATGTGAAACGCTCAATGCCTTTTGGTTATGCTCAAAGTTTGAGTGATGATGATGTATATGCAATCGTTGCTTATATACTTTATTCTAACGATATTATTGATGAGGAGTTTGTCTTATCAAATGAAACCTTTCTTGATGTGAAAATGCCAAATGCAAATGGTTTCATAATTGATGATCGTTTGACATCAGAGTCACATTTTTGGAATAAAAAAGTTTGCATGTCTGACTGTAAAAGTGATGTTGAAATTACAATGCGCGCAGCCGTACTTGATGTAACTCCAGAGGATGATGAAAATGAAGAGGCTGTAGTGTCGTCTGCTACGGAAACTATCTCAAATCAATCTGAAGTACGGGCTGAATCAGTGGTTGAGGTAGCTGCCTTAAATCCTGAGCTAGTGAAATCTGGAGAGAAAGCCTTTAAGAAATGTAAGTCTTGTCATCAAATTGGTGATGGAGCAAAAAATAAAACTGGGCCTCATTTAAATGCAATTTTTGGTCGAAAGATAGGTGGTCTTGAGGGCTTTAAGTATTCAAAGATTTTTAAGTCGATGCGGGATGATGGTCGCGTCTGGGACGAAGAATCAATGGCGGCATTTTTAGCTGCACCCAAGCAATATGCAAAAGGGACTAAAATGTCTTTTTCAGGTTTCAAAAAAGAAGAGGATATTGTTTCAACAATTGAATATTTGAAGTCATTTGAGTCTTTTAATTGAAATTACGTATGGTGTTTTTTGACAGGTTGCTTTTTTTTCAGTTAACGTAAGGTAAGTTAAGGGGTGATTTATGTGGTTTAGATCTATTTTGGTCTTAATAGCATTATTTTTGGGAACTAATTTAAACGCAGACCAAGCTGAGGAGGAATTTGTTTTGCCTTCTTCAATCTTGGAAATTGAGGGTGACCTAGCCTATGGAGAGTATTTAGCCAGCGATTGTCAAACGTGTCACCGGTCAGATAACAAAAATGAAGGCATCCCGGGAATAAATGGTAGGGAAATTAAAGAAATCGTGTATGCTTTACATGAATACAAAAATAAGTATCGCAAAAACCAAGTCATGCAAATGATGGCTGGAGGTTTAGGCGATGAAGAGATTGCAGCTTTGGCAAGTTACTTTGCGTCGTTGCAGTAAAAACTTGTACCTGAATGGTATGGGAAAAAGCCTTTTAGGAGGCTCTGGGCGTATCCCAGATAAACAGTGGAGGGAAAAATATGTCGATAAATAGACGTTCATTTATACAAACTGCGGCTGCTGTTACCGCTAGTTTGTCGGCACCAATGGTTATGGCGAACGGGGGAAAACCGAGAGTTGTTGTTATTGGAGGTGGTGCTGGTGGTGCTACCGCAGCCAGGTATATAGCTAAGGACAGCAAAGGTGCAATTGACGTAACTTTAGTAGAGCCGTCTCGCACATACTACACATGCTTCTTCTCTAATCTCTATTTAGGAGGTTTTAGAGATTTGGGCAGTATTGCTCACAGTTATGGCAACCTTGCTTCAGAATATGGGATTAACGTCGTTCATGACTGGGCTGTAGATATTGACCGAGGAGGTAAAACAGTTTCTTTAGCTGGAGGCGGAACGCTCTATTATGATCGTCTCGTTCTTTCACCAGGTATTGATTTTGTTGATGGCGCAGTTGAAGGCTGGGATTTAAATGCTCAAAATAAAATGCCACATGCTTATAAAGCTGGCAGTCAAACGGAGTTGCTAAAAGCTCAACTGGCTTCTATGCCTTCAGGTGGCGTATTTGCAATGGTCGCCCCACCAAACCCTTACAGGTGTCCTCCTGGACCATATGAACGCATTTCGATGATCGCTCATATGCTCAAAAAATCAAATCCGACTGCTAAAATTATAGTCGCGGACCCAAAACCAAAGTTTTCTAAAATGGGACTATTCCAGGAAGGTTGGGCAAACCACTATGACGGGATGGTTGATTGGATTGGATCAGATTTTGGTGGAGGAAATGTATCTGTTAATCCAGAAGCTATGACCGTATCAATTGATGGTGAAGAAACGAAAGTGGACGCTTGTAACGTTATTCCTGCGATGAAAGCTGGGCGTATTTGTGAGATGGCCGGCATAACAGATGGGAATTGGGCACCAGTAAGTGCGCACGATATGTCGTCTAAAGTTGATGGCAATATCCATGTACTTGGTGACGCTGCGGCTCAAGGTGATATGCCAAAATCAGGTTTCTCAGCTAATTCTCAAGCTAAGGTCGCTGCGATGGCTATCAGAGGTGCATTAACTGGCTCCAAAGTATTCCCAGCAAAGTTCTCAAATACATGCTGGTCTTTAGTCGATACAAATGATGGTGTTAAAGTTGGTGCCACATATAAAGCAACAGACGAAAAGATCGCAAAAGTTGATGGATTTATTTCCAAAACTGGTGAAGCAGCTGACGTTCGTAAAGCTACTTACGAGGAGTCTCTTGGTTGGTACGCTGGTATTACAGCCGATATGTTTGGCTAAGACATTAATCCCAGCTCATTAATAAGGGCTGGGATTTTTTCCTTAAATCGGAAAAAACCATGTGTCGCATGAGGCCATGCTATCTGATCATATTCTTTTGAAATTTGAACAACATTTAAACCGCGCTTGTTTAGATTTTTGATAAATGATGCATTCGGTCCTGTTGCAGCATAAGCAACAACAATTTGTTCTATTTTATTTTCATGATACCAGTCTTCAACTTCATCAGCGGTTGAGATTATTTTAACTGCACCAATTTTATCCCTGTACCTTATCAAGACATCTTCGATTAATGAATTTACGAATGTATGTACCAAATTTGCACATGACCAGGGGCTTATTTGATCCAAATTGTTTACTGCAATAGTCCTTTCAATTTTTAAACCATTTAAAATTGGTGAAAGCTCTAAGTCGTCATTGTGTATCAAAAGCCCAGTTCTTAAATCTGAGTTTGGTAAGTTATTGAGGTTTAACATTGATATATTTGGATGAGGTTGTCCTTTTAATGCTGTAGCTGAGCTTGAAAGCCCAACGGGATCAAATCTATCGTCTGTAAATTTAGAAATATTATCTCTGCGCGCCAGGTAAGTCTTTCCTTGCGTTTGCAGGCCTGCAACCCATCTCCAACTTAACGTATTAGAAGCTGGATCTCCGTCCAGCAAATGACGCAGAAAGAAATCTGCACCCAGTTGCCAGGGTAAATTTAATGTAAAAATCCATATTGATGCAAACCACATGCGGGCGTGATTATGAAGATATCCAGTTTCTTTCAGTTCGCATGCCCAAAAATCAAAGCAATCTATATCGGTTTTACCCTCACAGGCTGTCTCCCATGGTTTGCGTAAGCCCGCTTGTGTCATGATCTGATTTTCCAATCGGCTCAAATCGTTTTGGTAATCTAGCCAAACCGATGGTCTCATTTCCAGCCAACCTTTCCAGTAAGTTCGCCAAAATACTTCTTGTACAAATTTTTCAGACGAAGAAAGGCTATGTTTACTTAAAATAGCCTTCAAAACTTCTTCTTCAGTAAGAATCCTCCGCCTTATGAAAGGAGATAATTGGGAAACATAACTATGGTTAGATGGGCCAAAGTCATAATTTCTTTTGTTTCTGTAACTTAGGGCTGCTTTTGGAATGAAATCCGTAAGCTTTTTGAGCGCTGTTGCTCGACTTGGATTTTTATGTAGGGGTGCATTTTTTACCATCATAGCTAGGTAGCTGAGAAGTAGAGGAGTTCAAGTTTTTACTAAGAAACATAAACTTTTTTATTTTAATTTGTGTCAATTGTTTGTGACCTCTTGAAGCTTTGGCATGGCGCTACTAACATTAGATATATAAAAATTGTAATGCGCTTCAGAAAAGGCAGGCCCTATGAACGATCCAGCAGAATTTTACATGAACACATTAGTACCTATGGTAGTCGAGCAAACCAGCCGAGGGGAACGTGCTTACGACATATTTTCGCGTCTTTTAAAAGAGCGAATTATTTTCCTAAATGGTGCGGTGCATGATGGCATGTCCAGTTTAGTTGTAGCCCAGCTGCTACATCTAGAGGCTGAAAACCCATCTAAAGATATTAGTATGTATATAAATAGTCCAGGCGGCGTAGTTACCTCTGGCTTATCAATTTATGATACTATGCAGTACATCAAACCAAAGGTTTCAACATTAGTAATTGGGCAGGCGGCCTCAATGGGCTCATTATTGCTGACTGCAGGAGAACCAGGCATGCGGTACTCCTTACCAAATAGTCGAATAATGGTGCATCAACCTTCCGGCGGCTATCAGGGACAGGCAACGGATATAATGATACATGCGGAAGAAACGCTTAAATTGAAAAAGCGATTAAACGAAATATACGTAAAGCACACTGGCCAGTCTTTGAAAACAGTTGAGGCGGCCCTTGAACGCGATAATTTCATGGCAGCAGAAGATGCTAAGAAATGGGGATTGATCGATGAAATTGTCACGCAGCGAACAAGCAGTGACGAAGAGTAAATTGGCATCACATTTGCTTTTTAAAAATAAAATATGAATTTTGCCATTGTAGACAGTGAAAGCCTGACTTAAGCTGTGGATAAATATCGGCACCGAATAGGACAAAGGACTGGGTTTAATGTCAACAAATTCTGGCTCTGATAGTAAAAACACTCTTTACTGCAGTTTTTGCGGTAAAAGCCAGCATGAAGTAAGAAAACTCATTGCTGGCCCCACGGTATTTATATGTGACGAGTGCGTTGAACTCTGCATGGACATTATACGTGAGGAAACCAAATCAACTGGTTTTAAATCTTCAGACGGAGTGCCAACTCCTAGAGAAATCTGCGGTGTTTTAGATGACTATGTTATTGGTCAGGCAATAGCAAAACGTGTCCTTTCTGTAGCCGTGCATAATCACTATAAGCGGCTAGAACATTCTGCAAAATCGGGTGATATAGAGCTTTCTAAGTCTAATATATTATTGATTGGGCCCACAGGCTGTGGGAAAACACTCTTAGCCCAAACTTTAGCTCGTATTCTTGACGTACCTTTTACCATGGCTGATGCAACTACACTAACTGAGGCCGGTTATGTAGGCGAGGATGTTGAGAATATAATTTTAAAACTTTTACAAGCTTCGGAATATAATGTTGAGCGTGCTCAACGTGGAATAGTCTACATTGATGAGGTCGATAAAATAACTCGGAAGTCTGAAAACCCCTCAATTACACGCGATGTGTCTGGCGAAGGTGTTCAGCAAGCTTTGCTAAAGCTAATGGAAGGTACAGTAGCTAGCGTGCCCCCACAAGGTGGAAGAAAGCACCCGCAGCAAGAGTTTCTGCAAGTAGATACTACTAATATTTTATTTATTTGCGGTGGGGCATTTGCGGGTCTTGATAAAATTATTGCTCAGCGTGGTAAAGGCAGCGCCATGGGTTTTGGGGCAGACGTTCGAAATGATGATGAGCGCGGTATTGGAGAAATATTCAAAGATATTGAGCCTGAAGATTTACTAAAGTTTGGATTGATCCCAGAATTTGTTGGAAGGCTACCGGTAATTGCGACGTTGGAAGATTTAGATCAAGATGCCTTGGTAACAATACTAACAGAGCCTAAAAATGCATTGGTCAAGCAATACCAACGACTTTTTGAGTTAGAGGACACTAAGTTAAATTTTACAGACGATGCTTTAAATGCGATCGCAAAGAGAGCTATTGAGAGAAAAACAGGGGCTCGCGGGTTACGATCTATCCTTGAAGAGATATTACTTGATACTATGTTTGATTTGCCTGGTCTTGATGAGGTGACCGAGGTCGTTGTAAATGAAGAGGCTGTATCTTCAGAATCTAATCCACTGATGATTTATGCTGAAAATCAAAAAGAAGACCAATCTGCTTGATGTACTTGGCTGGGCGTATGGACGCCGTGTAATTTCTATTGCATAAAAGAATGGTAAATATTGGGGTATAATATGGGTGTATTTAGCTTCCTTTCTAGAGCCACAACATGGTGGAATAGAGAAACTTTAGGAACTCAGCTTTATACTTGGCGCAAGGGCGTTAAAGTGGGAGAGGATAGCGCAGGTAACATTTTTTTTAAAGACAAGGATGACCGTCGTCGGTGGGTTATTTTCAATGGGGAAGTTGAAGCTAGCCGGGTAAGTGCTGAGTGGCATGGTTGGCTTCATAGAACCTGGGATGAACCACCAACGGAAAAGCCTCTTCCTAAAAAATCCTGGGAAATTGACCATAAACCTAATGTAACTGGTAGTTTGGCGTCTTATAAACCAGCAGGCTCTCTAAACCAGCGAGATATAAAAAAGCGTCGTGATTACGAGGCTTGGAGGCCGGAGTAAATCGATGAAAGAAAATAAACTTGAGGTTATTATTGGAGCTGCTGTGCTCACGGTCGCCTTAGGGTTCGTTGTTTTTCTTTTTCAATCAACTGGTCTTTCAGTTTCGAACTCTGGGCATTATGAGCTAAAAGCGGATTTTCGATCTGCCGATGGGATTCATGTTGGAACTGATGTTCGTTTAGCAGGAGTTAAGGTTGGTACTGTGAGTGATCTGGGTCTCAATGCAGAGACTTATAGAGCTGAAGCTGAGCTTGCTATTAAAAATAAAATAGATATTCCAGATGACAGTGCTTTGACGGTAAGTTCTGAAGGTTTATTGGGTGGAAATTTTATAGAAATTATACCAGGCGCTTCTTATGAATACATGCAGCCGGGAGATGAGTTTCTTGATACACAGGGTTCTGTAAGCCTTATTTCTTTGTTACTGAAATTTGTATCAGGAAGTGATAATTGAAGAAGCTAATATTTTTTATAACTATTCTTCTTTATCCGTTTTTTAGCATTAATGCTCAGGAGCAGACCAATATAGCAGATGGCGCTCTACTAAGGGGCCTCGACAAGGTAAGTGGAGAAGTCATTGATTTTGGTATAAAATCAGGTGATAACTACCTACTTTGGAAACTTGATATAAAGCTTTCTGAATGCCGTTACCCAATCTCTAATCCTGTGGGTGATGCCTTTGCTCATCTTACAATTTCGCAAGATAAATCTGAGAGTGATTTGTTTCGGGGATGGATGGTGGCATCATCACCGGCGCTTAACCCATTAGAACATGCACGCTATGATGTTTGGGTGCTTCGATGTGCTATGGTTTCAACATCAGCCGAATAGTTATTATCTAAAAAAGTGGCACTTTTGTTTAATGCTTTATCTAGTTTAATTAAATACTGAGCTTGCGTGATTTCAATTGCACCTAAACTGGCTAAATGCTCGGTCAGAAATTGGGTATCAAATAAAATAAAACCAGCTTTGAAAAGTCTATCATGTAAAAAGGTTAAGGCGATTTTTGAACCATTAGAGACTTCGGAAAACATACTTTCCCCAAAAAAAGCAGCACCAATAGCTACGCCATATACACCCCCGATAAGTCGATTGTCTCTCCATACTTCAACTGAATGAGCAAATCCGTCATCGTGTAATTTGCAGTAGCAATTGTATATATCTTGATTGATCCAAGTTTCGTTTCTGTTAGCACATTTCTCCACAACTTTGGAAAAACACGAATTTATTTTTATTGAATAATCTTTTTTAAGTATGGCTCGCTTTAATGATCGTGAGATGTGAAAATTTCCCAACTGAAATATCCCGCGCTTTTTGGGTTGAATCCACTGAACTTGTTTTGCATTTCGGCTTTCAGCCATCGGGAATAAACCCTGCTGATAGGCAAATAAAAGAACTTCTGGAGATAGGTATTTAAGCACCTTAAGCCTCAATTAATAAATGAAAAAATATTATTAAGCTGGAACTTATGTATTTTGCCCGAAATTTTTATCTAGCCATTTTTCTAACCAATGAATATTATATACCCCATTTTGGATGTCGTCTTCTTCTAAGAGAGATCGAAAAAGGGGTATTGTGGTATCTATCCCATCTATAATTATCTCAGATAAAGCTCCGCTTAATCTCGCTAATGCCTCTGATCTATCTCTACCGCGTACAATAAGTTTTCCAATCAAGCTGTCGTAATAAGGCGGTATATTGTATCCCACGTAAATAGCGCTGTCAGTTCTTACACCCAATCCGCCAGGTGCATGATAAGCCGTTATTTTTCCTGGACAGGGAGCAAAACTTGGGATTTTTTCAGCATTTATACGAACTTCAATAGAGTGGCCCTTTATCGATAATTCTTCTTGTCTAAAATTCATTTCTAATCCGGCTGCTACGCGGATTTGTTCGCGCACTATATCAACACCAAAAATACTTTCGGTAATTGGGTGCTCCACCTGAAGTCTTGTATTCATTTCAATGAAATAAAACTCACCATTTTCATATAGAAATTCAATTGTACCTGCGCCAATATAATTAATTTTAGCCACTGCTTCAGCGCATGTTGCGCCTATTCTTTCGCGTTCTTTTGAGGATATGCAAGGGCCTGGGGCTTCTTCAAAAACTTTTTGGTGGCGTCTTTGGAGAGAGCAATCCCTTTCGCCCAAATGAACAGCTTGACCCTTGCCATCTCCAAATACTTGGATTTCAATGTGTCTAGGGGTTGTTAAATATTTCTCGATGTAAACTTCATCATTTCCAAACGCAGCTTTTCCTTCAGCTCGTGCAGTCATGAAAGCTTGTTCCATTTCTGCTTCAGAATTTGCGACTTTCATTCCTCTGCCGCCACCTCCTGCCGTAGCTTTAATAATCACTGGATAACCAATATCGGCTCCAATCTTTTTTGCTGTAATAACATCAGGGACACCGCCATCTGATCCTGGAACACACGGAACGCCAAGATCTCTCATTGTGTCTTTAGCCGTAATTTTATCACCCATTATGCGAATATGCTCCGCTGTTGGGCCGATAAACTTTATTCCATGATCCTCGACTATTTGAACAAATTTTGCATTTTCAGACAAGAATCCGTAACCAGGGTGAATGGCTTCCGCTCCAGTAATTTCACATGCGGCGATAATCGCGGGCATAGATAAATAACTCGAAATTCCAGCCGCTGGGCCAATACAAACACTTTCGTCTGCCATCCGGACGTGCATGGCGTCACTATCCGCTGTTGAGTGAACTGCGACAGATTTAATACCCATCTCACGGCAGGCTCGAATAACCCGGAGGGCAATTTCTCCACGGTTTGCGATTAGAACTTTATTAAACATCGTCTGCACTATTCAATAATTGCAAGTGGCGAACCGAATTCAACAGCTGCTCCATCCTCAACTAAAATGCGTTTTATAGTTCCAGATTTTGGGGCAGGGATTTGGTTCATCGTTTTCATAGCTTCAACGATTAGCAACGTATCTCCTTCTGAGATGCTTGCACCAACCGAAATAAATGTGGGGGCACCGGGCTCAGGTTGCATATAAACAGTTCCGACCATAGGAGATGTAACTGCGCCTGGATGATTAGCAGGATCATCACTACTAGCGTCGGAAGCCTGTTTAGTGTCAGAAACATGTGTAACTTCTTGTATAGGAGCTGCTGCTATTGCTGGATTGCTAATAGGTGCTGTTGCTACTACTTGGCCGCCTCTAGCTACTCTCACTGTCAGGCTGTCATCCTGGCCAAATTCCCGATTGACTTCAACTTCGTTCAGATCATGCTCTCTAAGTAGAACAGCTAATGCCTCAATAAATTGGACGTCTTTGTCTCTATTATTTTTTGTCATATTGCCCTCACATGCGTTTTAATAAATTTCAGCAATTTGCGTCTGTATAAAGCAAGGTTGATGCTGTGAAAAGAACTTGCAGTAAAACTTACTCAAAATTTTAAGATATTTTAACACATTTAGGGAGCTTTATTGATGTAAAGAGCTTGCTTAATAATATAACACATACAAATTTGTTATCAGCAATCGATTTTTAAATATTAAGGGAAGACTTTATGAACTTAGCCATTTGGTTAGAAAGAACGGCTTTGAAACACCCAAATCGAGAAGCTTTATTTTTGGGTTCTGAATGTATTGGAACATACAAAGATTTCTGGCGAGCTGTTTGTGCGTTGAGAATTCATTTGGAAAAAGAGGGGATTAAGCGCGGCGATAGAGTAGCAGTATATATGGCAAACTGTCCTGAATTTTTGGTCGCGTTCTATGCAATTTGGTCAATGGGTGCAGTTATTGTACCTATAAACTCTAAGCTTCATATGCGAGAAGTTAGCTGGATTTTAGATAATGCAGAGTGTTGGTATGTTTTAAGTGATGCTGTTTTATCTTCTGAGATAGATCTTCCTAATATCACTATATTCGCTCCAAAATGGGATAATTTATCCAAAAACGTACATGTTGCGCCAGTTTCGTGTTCCTTTAATGAATTGGCATGGCTGTTTTATACTTCTGGTACAACGGGTAAACCCAAAGGTGTCATGATAACGCATGGTATGATAAAAACTATGGCTTTGTCTTACTTTGCGGATGTTGATCAAGTCCATCCCTCGGATACAACGCTTTATGCCGCTCCTATGTCTCATGGAGCTGGGTTATATAGTATTATGCATATACTAGCGGGTACTCGGCACGCTATACCTTTGAGTGGTGGCTTTGACGAAGGAGAGATATTTAATTTAGCTGAAAAATTAGATAACATACATATGTTTGCAGCTCCAACTATGGTGAAGCGGTTAACGAAATTTGCCAAAAAAAACAATAAAGACGGTACTGGGTTTCGTACAGTAGTCTACGCTGGAGGCCCAATGTACTTATCAGATATAATTGAAGCGGTAGAGCAGTTCGGTCCAATATTCGTGCAAGTTTATGGGCAAGGTGAATGTCCAATGGGTATAACAGTTCTTCCAAGATATCAGGTTGCAGATCGAAAATCGAAAAAATGGAAACAACGGTTGCAGTCTGTTGGCTTTGCTCAGTCTGCGGTTGAAGTAAAAATAGGAAGCAAAGCTGGCAGTGTCAGTAAACCCGGGGAAACTGGCGAGATTATGGTAAGAGGCGACCTGGTCATGCCAGGTTATTGGAATAATAGAAACGCCACTTCAAAGGCAATTATTGATGGGTGGTTAATGACTGGAGATGTAGGTTCGATAGACGAAGATGGTTATGTAACTATGCATGATCGCTCCAAAGATATGATTATTTCTGGTGGATCGAATATATATCCGAGAGAAATCGAAGAAATTCTACTTTTACATAAATCTGTAAGTGAAGTTTCAGTAGTTGGCAGAGAAAATGACGAGTGGGGTGAGGAAGTTGTTGCATTTATTGTTATCGAAAAAGGTCAACAGTTTTTACCAGAAACTCTTGATCAACATTGCCTTGAAAACATTGCTCGGTTTAAGAGGCCGAAAGACTATATAAACGTAAGTGAATTGCCAAAAAATAATTATGGCAAGGTCCTAAAAACTCACTTACGAGAAAAATTAAAGCAAAATATCTAAGGCTAATTTAATAGCCCTAATTTTGATTTTTTTGTTTATTCAGTCACGCGTCGTTCATTCTATTTGTAATAAGATCATCTACAACAGCAGGTTCTGCTAAGGTAGATGTATCTCCTAAAGAACCGTAGTCGTTTTCTGCGATTTTTCTCAGTATACGCCGCATAATTTTACCAGATCGCGTTTTTGGTAAACCAGGTGCCCACTGAATGAGGTCTGGAGAAGCAATTGGTCCAATTTCGGCCCGAACCCAATTTCTTAGTTCCAACCGAAGTTCTTCAGTAGGGATTTCTCCCGACATTAATGTCACATAACAATAAATGCCCTGTCCCTTAATATTATGGGGAAACCCAACCACTGCGGCTTCTGAAACTTTAGGGTGAGCAACAAGTGCGCTCTCAACTTCTGCAGTCCCCATTCTATGACCTGAAACATTGATGACATCATCTACTCGGCCTGTAATCCAGTAATATCCGTCACTATCGCGACGACAACCATCTCCAGAAAAATAATACCCTTTGTAATCACTGAAGTAGGTTTTAACAAAGCGGTCATGATCGCCATAAACAGTACGCATTTGCCCGGGCCAACTATCTTTTATACATAAAACACCTTCTGCTTCTGTGTCATTTATTTCTTGGCCTGTCTGTGGATCTAAAATGGCTGGTTTAATTCCAAAAAATGGATTTGTCGCTGATCCAGGTTTTGTATCTGTCGCGCCAGGAATTGGTGTCAACAGGTGCCCACCAGTTTCAGTTTGCCACCATGTGTCAACAATTGGGCAATTTCCTTTTCCTACAACCTCATTATACCAATTCCATGCCTCTGGGTTTATAGGCTCACCAACTGTTCCTAGAACTTTTAGAGACGATAAATTACATTTTTCAACATACTCATTACCCTGGCCCATCAACGCACGAATGGCTGTTGGTGCTGTATAAAACTGGTTTACTTTATGTTTCTCACAAACTTGCCAAAACCGCGACGCGTCAGGGTAGGTTGGGATCCCCTCAAACATTAAGGTTGTTGCTCCATTTGAAAGGGGACCATAAACAATATAACTATGGCCAGTTACCCATCCCACGTCCGCAGTACACCAGAAAATATCATTTTGATGATAATCAAATACGTATTCATGTGTCATTGAAGCCCAAACTAAATAGCCGCCTGAACAGTGTTGAACACCTTTAGGTGCACCAGTTGAGCCTGATGTATAAAGGATAAACAATGGGTCTTCGGCATTCATAGCTGTTGGCTCGCATTTTTCAGATGCATCCTTCATGGCAGAATTATAAGAGATGTCGCGACCTTCCGTCATCGGGACATTACCTCGAGTTCTTTCAACGACAAGAGTTTGAACATCACCGCATATCTTTAATGCTTTATCTACGTTTGCCTTCAAAGGTGTATTTTTTCCTCCCCTTGGAGCCTCATCGGCTGTAACGATCAGTGAGGCTTTACAGCCTTCAACTCGAGCGGCTAACGCTTCAGGTGAAAATCCTGCAAAAACAATGGAGTGAATTGCCCCAATCCTAGCACAAGCCAGCATTGCATAGGCTGCTTCAGGTATCATTGGCATATAAAGCACGACACGGTCACCCTTGGATAATCCTAAATTTTTATAAACATTTGCAAGCTTACTTACTTGTTGATGCAGTTCGCTGTAGGTTACATGCTTGCTCTCTGAGGGGTCGTCCCCTTCCCATATGATAGCTGTTTGCTCACCACGACTGTCAAGATGTCGGTCGACACAGTTAGCCGAAACATTGAGCTCACCGTCCTCAAACCACTTTATTGAAACATTCGGGTGTTCGTATGATACATTCTTGATTTTAGTGAAGGGTTTTATCCAGTCTACTCGCAAACCATGCTTTGACCAAAACGCATCGGGATCATTTATCGATTCAGAATACATTTCTTCATAGCGTTCTTTGTCAATAATAGCGTTGGCTTTAAATTCGTCGCTTGGAGGAAAAATATTTTTAGACATGTGGTCTCCCATCGATAATAAGATCGTTATTCGGCTTTATCTGCCTAACTTATAGCACGACCAAATTTATAAAGCTAAATCGCAAGCTCGCAACTCTAAATATGTAAAAATTCTTTACGAAGTTTTTTCAAGTGTTACCCGCCAGCTAGCAATTAGAGCAAACCTTCAAGATTATAGCCGCTTTCTAGCGTTGTTTTTAAAATTTCATCTTTAGACATTTTTCCAATTTGACCTAACGCCCAAATAGCAGCACATCTAGTTCCGCTAGTACAGTAGGCCAAAACTGGGCGCTCACTTTTATTTATAAAATCCATCTGTTTTTCAATATTTTCAGCATTCATATTTTCGAATGTTAGGGGATGATATTCAAATAAAATGCCCATTTCTGTTGCGACTTTTTCAACTAGGGTCGATTGGATATTTGGATGGACTTCAAAGTCAGGGCGATTACAAATAATTTTTCCAAAGCCTTTTTCTGAAAGGATTTCTACATCTGCTAGGGATATTTGCGGGGAGACATTATATAGTCCAGATATATTAACGATTTGCATTTTTTTCTAAATATCTGGCCAACTCAAAGCTTGTTAACAGGAACTTTTATAAATGTATTACCTTGTTCATCTGGGTCGGGCATATTCCCAGCTCTCATATTCACCTGTAGAGATGGAATGATTAACTTTGGCATATTCAATTTTTTATCGCGTTCATCCCGCATCTTTACGAAGTCTTCTTTAGATTTTCCTACTTTAATATGGATATTTTTTTCTTTCTGCTCTCGGACAGTTGTCTCCCAAGCAAACTCATCTCTTTCTGGTGACTTATAGTCATGGCCTACAAATATTCTCGTTTCATCTGGTAGACTTAAAATCTTTTGTATTGAATGAAACATCGTTGTTGACGAGCCACCAGGAAAGTCACATCGTGCGGTCCCAAAATCTGGCATAAAAAGTGTGTCGCCGACAAAAGCGGCATCACCAATTACATACGTGAGACAGGCGGGGGTGTGCCCTGGTGTATGAATGACATCGCCTCGCATTTGGCCTATATGAAAACTATCACCATCTTTAAACAACTGATCAAATTGCGAGCCGTCACGTTGAAACTCGGTGCCTTCATTGAAAATTTTTCCAAAAGTATCCTGGACTAATTTTATATTCTCTCCAATGGCGATTTTGCCACCAATTTTTTCTTGTAGATATGGAGCTGCTGATAAGTGATCGGCGTGTACATGAGACTCTAGCAGCCATTCCACTGTTAAGTCGGTTTCTTTTATATAAGTTATAATTTCGTCAGCAAATGCGGTGTTGGTCCTGCCTGATGAGAAATCAAAATCTAAAACACTATCGATGATGGCACATGAGTTTCCATTAGGGTCTGCAACTATATATGAAATGGTGTTTGTTGCAGTATCAAAAAATGATGTGACATTTGGTTTCATATAAACCTCCGATAACAAAACGATACATTTAAAATATAACGTAAATCAAGTACTACCTAACGTGATTTCTCAGAGCATTATTCCAAGAATAACTAGCATTAAACCAATAGCTGATAAGAAAAGCGCGGCCATATTTAAAGGAACTAATTTTTGTAGGCTTCTACGCAATTCTTCGTCTGATTTTGCAAGCTTTTTTGCCTTTAAAACGGTTTTAATACACCAAAAGAGACCAACAAGGCCAAGTATAGATAAAATTGAGCCAATCCAGATCAGTAATTCCATTTCTACCCCGTTTTGTCCTTGAGTTAAGCTAGTTTATTTAATATCGCAAGTTCTCTAATAATTTAAAAAACTTAGAATAAATTTATCTGATTATACTAGGAGGGAGTGATGGTTGATACCGTGCCTGACAGTTATAGAGTAGCTGGAGAAGAATTGAGGCAATTCGTTGAAAGGTTTGAGCGTTTGGAAATTGAAAAAAAAGATATTTCTGATCAGCAAAAAGAAGTTATGGCTGAGGCAAAGTCACGTGGATATGATACGAGAATAATGCGCAAAATTGTGTCTTTAAGAAAACGTGATTTGGAAGATGTCGCAGAAGAAGAGGCTATTTTGAGTATGTACAAGACAGCGCTGGGTATGAATTAGGTTATGGTTATTATTCGATCACAGCTATATTTTTTGATTTAAATTTGGTTTGAGCAGGTAAACCTTGATAGAAGATAAACTACAAACAAATAGAATTCTACTTTTGAAAAATATGGATGTTTGGTCCATTAATTCAGTTCTAATTGCCACATTAGTAATTGCCCCCATACTATCTGTTTTCATCATAGCGTTAACCCCGACAGAAAATATTTGGCCGCATTTATTATCAACTACTTTGCCCCGTTACGCCTCTAACACACTCTTTCTAATGTTTTTTGTAGGAATAATTTCTGGTGTAATAGGAACTTTTACTGCTTGGCTAATTGCACGCTACCGATTTATTGGATCTAATTGGTTGCATTGGGCTCTATTTCTACCTCTTGCTCTGCCTGCCTATGTGGCATCCTATGCTCTAGTAGACTTGCTGGAATATGCTGGCCCCATTCAATCTTTATTACGTAATCTGTTTAATTGGCAAACATCACGGGATTACTGGTTTCCCGAAATACGCAGTTTAAGCTCAGCAATTTTTGTTTTGTCATTCGCCCTTTACCCTTATGTTTATTTGATGGCGCGCTCGGCGTTTTTAGAACAAGCAGATTCTGCTGAGGAGGTAGCAAAATCGTTAGGTATTTCAGTGATGGGAAGGTTTTTTAGGCTAGGTATGCCATTAGCACGTCCTGCCGTTTTTGCAGGGATTGCTCTCGTAATGATGGAGACGGCCAGTGATTTTGGAGCAGTTGATTTCTTTGCCGTACAAACTTTGACTACTGGGATATTTAGTGTTTGGCTGGAAAGTAATAATGCAGGCGGCGCTGCCCAGATTGCCTCTACAGTTTTAATTCTAATTATCATTTTAGTTTCACTGGAAAAATTTAACCAACGGAAATTGCGTTTTTACAACTTGTCTTATCGTTACAAAAAAATAGAGAAGATTAGTCTAAATCGTATCCATAGTTTGATAGCTTTTTCCGTCTGTTTTCTTCCAATTTTCTTTGGGTTTATCTTACCCTTCCTTGTTCTGGTAAATATAGGATATGGAAATCTGGATCTTTGGATGAATGCTAGCTTAATTTCTGCCATAAAAAATACTTTAATAGTATCTGGGCTGGCTGCACTTATCACAGTTACGCTGGCATTATTGATGGTATATGGTATCCGGCTCTCTGGTAAAAAAATACCACTTTTGATTTTACCTTTAACAACCATAGGATATGCAGCACCAGGAGCAGTTCTCGGAATTGGTATTCTAGTTCCTCTAGCTGTTTTTGATAATTGGCTGGCAGATCGAGTTTTTGATTTAACGAGATATGATCCTGGATTGATTTTTACCGGGACAGCTTTTGCAGTAATTCTAGCTTATTGTGTTCGGTTTTTTTCTATTGCACAACAAACAATAGATGGAGCGCTTGGAAGAGTTTCTCCAAGTTTGCCAAATGCAGCTCGATCATTAGGCCATAATAAACTTCAAGTTTTATGGAAAATTTATCGACCCTTAATAAGTGGTTCGACAGCTACTGCACTCTTACTTGTGTTTGTAGATTGCGTAAAAGAGTTGCCTGCAACTATGCTACTGAGACCATTCAATTTTGAAACGCTCGCTACGAGAGTGCACGTTCAAGCAAGTTTGGAAGATTTGCCAAATGCTGCGCCCGGTGCGATTTTAATTGTTTTGATAGGACTTTGTGCTGTTTTCTTGTTAGCTAGAGTGAATAAGCATATTTCTCACTAAATTGATTTTGTCTCTTGAAAGATTGAAAGTGTTTATTTAATGACCATTTTAGTGCCCCTATAGCTCAGCTGGTAGAGCAACTGATTTGTAATCAGTAGGTCCGCGGTTCGAGTCCGTGTGGGGGCACCACTTCCAAATAATTACTTCAATAAAAACAAATATTTGGCTGATATTATAGTGTTTCAGTCCACCCCACAGTCCACCTCATAGACCGCATTTAAATGGCCTTTACGCCCAATATTCTCCTACAAATGTGCCATCAGCCCAGTAAATCTTATATAGCTTCTTTCTGGGCCTAATGTTCTTTTTTAGCTTACTTATTCTTGAATTGAAGTTATGCATTTTTCACCTTTTGACAGCGCGAAGTAAAAAAGACCCGCTTCAAGAGAGCAATGAAGCAGGTCCAGTAATTTGTACATCGACACGACAGGGAGGAGGTGTGCTGTGTACAGGTGTTAGTTTCTGCACTGCAGCAAATATTGCAAACATTCCTCAACGTAAACCTTGCTGTAAATAATTAATTATTTGTTAAAAACTATAAGTTGCTGAATTAACGGACGAATTTGACTATATATTAATCAAAAGAATAAACGAAACCCAATAGGTTTAAGCCCAATATTCGCCAACAAATGTGTCATCAGCCCAGTAAATCCTATACAGCTTCTTTCTGAGATTAATGTGCTTCTCTAGCTTACTTATTCTTGCTTTGAAGTTACGCATTTACATTACCATCCTCTAACCTCAGGTGCCATTTCCTGTTCGTTGGCTAGTGTGCAGTAGTAAGAGCTGGGGTGTATTACACGTAGTTTAGTCAC
>JBJLGF010000070.1:0-25128 GCA_045564975.1 Paracoccaceae bacterium | reverse complement strand
TTGGAAGAAAGAAGAAATTTCTTTGAGGTTGGCTGAAATCTCTGGATCAAAGAGCCACCCGACCAACTTATCATGGCAAGTAGTTGAAAGTTTACCGGTCAGTGAAACTATAAAAACTGGCTCTCACCCTCGAGACGAGCACATAAAAGCATGGATTGAGTCGATGGAAAACTTATCAGAACTCGGCATAAAAGTGATTTGTTACAACTTCATGCCAATTCTTGATTGGACCCGTACCGAGTTGGCTGCTCCAATGTCTAGTGGAGCTACTGCTATGTATTTCGACTTGTTAGATTTCATTGTTTTTGATTGTTTCATTTTGGACCGGATGAACGCTCAAAATGACTACGAAAAAAAATTAGTGGACAAGGCAAAACATCGTTTTGAAGGGTTTTCAAAAGAAAAAAAATTAACTCTTACCAAAAACATAACAGCTGGTTTGCCTGGTGCTAGCGAGAAATTAACTTTTCAAGAAGTAAAAAGAAGGCTTGAAAGTTATTCTGGAATTGATGCCCATAAGCTAAGAGAAAATTTTAAATATTTTTTGGATGCTGTCGTACCAACAGCTGAAAAAATGGGAGTGCGTCTATGTTGTCACCCTGACGATCCTCCATGGCCTTTGCTGGGGTTGCCCCGTATTATGTCTTCAGAAGAAGATTACAATTGGTTAGTAAATATTTATCCAAGTAAGGCTAATGGCATAACTCTTTGTACTGGCTCGTTGGGAACCAGTTTTGAGAATGATCTACCTGGAATGGTTTCCCGACTGGGAAAGCATATTCATTTCCTTCATCTGAGGAATGTAACTAGAGAACAAGAAAGTATACCAACTAGTTTCTACGAAGACGAGCATTTATCAGGAAATACAGATATGGTTGAGACTATCTCTGAAATTATTCGAGAAGAAAATCGTCGCAAGGCTGAAGGACGGGAAGATTGGTCTATTCCCATGCGACCTGATCACGGTCAGAATATCCTTGATGATCATGGACGCAATGCAATGCCAGGATATCCTGCTATTGGTCGACTAAAGGGCCTGGCTGAGTTGCGGGGAGTTTTCAAAGCTCTTGAACGCAAAATTTAAACTGAGGAATGAGAATGTCCAGATTATTGATAAAGCCAGCCAGTAAACTAGGAAAAATTCATGATATTTCTCCCGAAAAGGCTGGATGGGGTTATGTAGGTTTTGATTTGTATTTATTGGAAGAGGGCCAGTCGATAAGACAAGAAACTTTCGATAGAGAGGTCATCTTGGTTTTGGTGGAAGGTCACGCAGAAATCATAGCAGACGGTAAAAAGTTTGGAGTGCTTGGCGATCGTTTGGATGTGTTTGAAAAGTCTCCACCGCATTGCGTTTATGTTTCCAGTGAAACTAATTGGTCTGTCGACCCCACCACTAAGTGTACTCTTGCGGTTTGTTCAGCACCTTGTTCGAAAAAATACGAAGCTATGCAGATCGGCCCTACAGGAATTGAGCTAACAGCTCGCGGAAAGGGAACTAACACCAGGTACATAAATAATATTGCGATGGAGGACCGAGATGTTGCAAGCAGCTTGCTAGTGACCGAGGTGTTTACGCCCTCAGGTCATTGGTCATCTTATCCTCCACATCGACATGATGAGGATGATTTCCCAAATATGACTTATCTTGAAGAGACATATTATCACCGTTTAAACCCATCAAAAGGCTATGGGCATCAGAGGGTTTTCACTGAAGATGGCTCTCTTGATGAGACAATGACCGTAGAAAATCATGATGTTGTATTGGTTCCTAAGGGGCATCATCCATGTGCTGTGCCTTATGGGTATGAGATGTACTACTTAAATGTGATGGCTGGCCCATTAAGGAAATGGCGATTTAAAAATCATCCAGATCATAATTGGATCGCTGAAAAAGATGCTTCTTAGTTCTCTAATGTCGCCATGAGCAAGTTTTACTTATGATGAAAAAAGTTAAATTTAAGGATCCCTATTGAAACCACTAGATCAAATTCCAGATACTTTGCGTCAATCTCTAAGGGGTATTTTTAGTGATATTGATGATACTATAACAACAAATGGTATGCTTAGCGCAGAAGCTTACTCAGCTATAGAAAATATATCGGAGCAAGGCATAGATTTCATTCCAATAACTGGGCGGCCCGCAGGTTGGTGTGATATGATCGCTCGATTTTGGCCTGTGAGAGGTGTAATTGGCGAAAATGGTGCCTTTTTCTTTTCTTATGATCACAAAAAAAAGAAAATGATAAGAAGATATATTCAAAGTGAAAAAGAGAGATCGGAAGGCCGTAAAAAACTCGAAAAAATTAAACAAAAGGTTCTCAATGAGGTCGCAGGATGTGCCGTCTCCAGTGACCAATTCTCGCGAATATCCGATCTTGCCATAGATTTTTGTGAAGATGTCCCTGATTTGCCGATTGAAGCAGTAAAAAAAATTAAAGAAATTTTTGATGAGTCTGGAGCTACTGCTAAAATATCTTCAATTCATGTAAATGCTTGGTTTGGTGACTACTCCAAACTAGAGATGACTCGAGTTTTTACAAAAGAAATTTTTGATACTGACCTTGATCATCATAAAGATGAGTTCGTTTTCTGTGGTGATAGCCCAAATGATGAACCATTATTCCAATATTTTCCAAATTCTTTTGGGGTTGCAAATGTGAAGGATTTTGAATCTGAAATGACATATCTGCCTACATATGTTGCCCGCTCAAAAGGAGGAAAAGGCTTTGTTGAGATTTGCAAAAAATTTCTAGACTTTGATTAAATTTCATAATGCGTGCCTTCGCCTTAAAATTTAATTTACTGTTTTCTAGGATTTTCAATTGCTTGGATCTTTTTTAATTTTTTAAAAAGCCAATTCAAAGAAAGTGGTGGGCGACCCTGGAATCGAACCAGGCGTGCGTCTCCGCGAGGGAGTTACAGTCCCCTGCCACACCTTGCGGCCTGTCGCCCACTTTTGAATTTCTCAATCTAAACGGTTGCTTACAAGTGACTCGAAAAGAGGTCAATGATAAAATGCTGCCCATCTAAAAACCCGTTCCCTCGCTTCAAAATATTAACTGTATGTGTTAATTGGTGCGAAGGTTTATCGAAACAAAATTTATCAAAGGGCATTTTTTTATGAAAAAACCAAAATGGGTTATAAAAAAGGAAAAAGATGAAAAAACTGCTCAGAAACAGACCTATTGGATTTTCGGCCTGCATGCTGTCCGCGATGCTCTGGTGAACCAGAACAGAAAAAAATTTAGGTTGATGATGACAAAAAATGCTGCAGCGAAACTTAGTGAGAGTATTTCTGTTTCTGGGTTGACTCCTGAAATATTTGATGCCCGTCAATTTAAACCGCCTATTGACAAAAATTCCGTTCATCAAGGTGCGGTATTAGAAGTGGAGAGCTTACAGTGGGGTTCTTTAGAAGATGTAATTATGAATTCTAGAAGTAATCCCCCACGATTGATTTTGTTAGATCAAGTTACAGATCCTCATAATGTTGGTGCTATTTTGAGGTCTGCAGAGGTATTCGGCGCGAGCGCTGTTGTAGGGACAAAAATCCATAGCCCTTCGGAAACTGGCGCATTGGCAAAGAGTGCTAGCGGTGCATTAGAACGACAGCCTTTCATTCGCATCCGTAATTTGGCAGATACGTTACAACATTTAGAAAAAATGGGGTTTATCTCCATTGGGCTTGATAGTGAAGCAAAAGATACGTTGGCAGATATCCAAGAAATTTCACACCGCCCAACAGCACTCGTTTTGGGTTCTGAGGGATCTGGATTAAGATTTCGTACCAAGGAAACAGTTAAATTTATGGTTAAAATTCCATTTTCAACAGATTTCGGTTCTTTAAATGTATCTAATGCTGCTGCTGTTGCACTTTACCAGTTACAAGAATTGTTTCAGAATTCAAACTGAGATGCGATAGAAAAGACCAAAGCTCAGTTAGTAATGACGGTTTTTCATTTTAATTTTCAAAGAAACGCTTTGTTTCAATAATGGATTTAAGACCTAGATTAAAAAAGGTGTTATCTGTATTTGAACTTTTAAGAAAAACTGGTATCTCAAAAATGTTGTTGGTATCACGCTTTTTTTAGAGGATGTCTGATGAATTTTGATAAGCCTGGGATTGTAGAAGATAATTATCGAGAGGCGATATCTTCTGTAGAGGAGATAATAGAGGACGCTCGAAACGGCCGGATGTTCGTTTTGATTGATCATGAAGACCGCGAAAATGAGGGTGATCTTGTAATTCCGGCTCAAATGGCAACCCCAGATGCGATAAATTTTATGGCTACCAATGGTCGAGGATTAATTTGCTTGGCTTTAACATCTGAAAGAGTTGATCAGTTAGGATTAGAACTGATGAGCACAAACAATTCATCCAGGCACGAAACAGCTTTCACGATTTCTATAGAAGCGCGAGATGGTGTTACAACTGGAATATCCGCTCACGACAGAGCGCGAACTGTGGCAGTGGCCATTGATGCTTCCAAAGGAATGGCCGATATAGCAACACCAGGACATGTTTTTCCTTTACGAGCCAGAAGTGGAGGGGTCCTAGTTAGAGCTGGTCATACAGAAGCAGCAATCGATATAGCTCGATTAGCAGGATTAAACTCATCCGGTGTAATTTGTGAGATTATGAATGAAGATGGAACTATGGCACGGCTTCCAGAGCTTATTGGTTTTGCTCAAAAACATGGATTAAAGATTGGTACAATAAGCGATCTCATTGCCTACCGTAGGCGAAATGACAATCTCGTTCGGGCTAGTGATCCAACAAAGGTCTTTTCAGAGTTTGGAGGCGAATGGGATATGAGGGTTTATGAAGATGAGACCCATGGTGACCAGCACATTGTTTTAATTAAAGGCGACCTTAGCGGTGATAGTCCTGTTTTGGTGAGAATGCATGCAATGGATCCGATGTTAGATATAGTGGGTGCTGGACCGAATGGCAGAGCAGATGAATTTGGAGCGGCTATGAAGTTGGTAGCAAAAGAGGGGCGAGGAGTAGTTGTTTTATTGCGCGATACGGCTATGAAAATAGAAAAAAACGATAATTCTTCACCTAGAATTCTCAGGCAATATGGACTAGGTGCGCAAATTCTATCCTCGCTGGGCCTGTCTAAATTAGAATTGCTTACAAACTCACCAACTCCTAAAGTCGTGGGCCTTGAGGCCTATGGTTTGGAGATAACATCGACCCGTAAAATTTCGGAGCTTGGCTGATGGTAAGAAAAACAGAACACTACGCTTTGCCTAGGGCTTCTTTCCAAAATGATCCCAAAGTTCTTATTGTCATAGCTCCCTATTACAAGTCCATTGCTGATAATTTGCTGAGAGGTGCAACAATGGAAATATTGGCATCAAATGGGACGTTTGAGTCTGTGGAAGTGCCAGGAGCATTGGAGATAGCAACTGCGATTGGTATAGCCGAAAGGTTGGAAAAGTTTGACGCCTACGTTGCCTTAGGATGTGTGATAAGGGGTGAGACTTCGCACTATGAAACGGTTTGTAATGATAGCAGTAGGGGACTTACCCTTTTAGGCCTTCAAGGTTTATGTATTGGTAATGGGATTTTGACTGTGGAGAATTTTGAGCAAGCTGAAGAGCGTGCTGATCCTGAAAAACAAAACAAAGGTGGAGGTGCAGCTGCAGCAGCATTGCATCTTTTATCTTTAAGTCATAAGTGGGCTAGTAACCAAAAAGGTATAGGGTTTAAGGCTGACTAAATAATTGGTTGTCGGCGATAGGCGCTTATGAGAGTAGTTAATAATGTCACAAAGCGATCAAATTTCTGGTAATCAAAAAAGAAAAATTCGCTTTGCAACTCGCCTTTACATAATTCAAGCGCTGTTTCAAATGGAACAACTGGGCCAATCTATTGATCAAGTAGCAGAAGAATTTATACTGCATAGATTTGGTGCAAACTATGATGAGGGTCAGATGTCTGACGGAGACGAAGCTCTTTTTAAGTCAATTCTAGAGGCAGCAGTTAATTTTCAAGCATCAATAGATCAACTAACCGATCGAGCCTTAGTAGAAAAATGGCCAATAGCCCGAATAGATCCAACTTTACGATCACTTTTTAGATCTGCAGCTGCTGAAATTGTTCAGATAAAAACACCTCCTAAGATTGTGATTACCGAGTATGTAGCGCTTGCTCATGCCTTTTTCCCTGATGGCAAAGAACCAAATTTTGTAAATGCTGTGCTGGACCATATGGCCAAAGAGGCATGTCCTAGCCAATTTAGCTAATGTTCATGTTGGAGCGGGACCGCAACTGCCGTTAGGTTATCTCATTCCCGAGGACCTGTATATACAGGTGGGCACCAGGTAACCAGGCCAGGGCCAGGACAGAGCTAGCTCCCTCGGAATTGCTTAAGGCCACCGGAATGCAACCATTACGAACATAGCAGAACCCGCAAGGAGATCGTATAGCTGTCTGCTTAAAGAGTTTCAACTAATCTAAACTGAATATTTATTAAGCTTCTTATTGTTTTACTGAATTAATAGGGTCAATTTGTCCTCATGAAATTAAAAACATCAAAAAACGTAAATAGAATCGCTCGAGGTGTAATGAGGCATTTTGCTCAAATAGGTTTGCCTAGTTTAAGTGAGTTTTCGCCTGCAAAAGGTTTGCGCGTTGACATCATAACATTGGGAATGCCGAACGAGATTTGGATAGTAGAGTGTAAGTCTGGCCAAAGTGACTTTAAATCTGACAAAAAGTGGCAAAATTATTTAGACTGGTGCGATAGATATTTTTGGGCAGTGGATGCAAACTTTCCAATTGATATTCTACCTCCTGACACAGGCATAATTATCGCTGATGCTTATGATGCTTCTATTTTTAGAGAGGCTCCACTAAATAAGTTACCACAAGCAAGGCAAAAAAAAATAATAAAATCAATAGCTGCATCGGCCTGCAATAGATTACTTAACCTTACAGACCCCAAAATATAAGCATAAGGACTATTTTGTAAGTTTGCGGGCAGCTTGAGCAGCTAGCCTTATTTCCTCTGAAATTTCATCAGCTTCTTCGGGATCGAAATCCATCGGTATCTCTGTACCTCCTGCGGAAACATAAATTCTTACCATTCCGATATCCGTTGGGCCAATTTGCAAGTTTGCTTCTATATTCGATTGTTTATTTATTCCCATGCAACATCCTAACGCCTTTAAATGGACTTAATATTCAAAGATAAAATTTGCAAGTAACTGAGTTCTAAAAAAAGATTTACAACCTGTAAAAATATAGAATTTAACTTGCATTTGATCAATCGCAGATATACATCGCGGACGTGGGCCGCCTTAGCTCAGTTGGTTAGAGCGCTGGATTGTGGATCCAGAGGTCCCCCGTTCAAACCGGGGAGGCGGTACCATAATAAGAGGTTTCAAGATAGCTATTTAATTATCCATTTTGAGCGCTGAAATAAACGCCTCTTGAGGAATATCTACTTTACCAAACTGACGCATGCGCTTCTTACCCGCTTTTTGCTTGTCTAAAAGCTTCCTTTTTCTGGTCGCATCACCGCCGTAGCATTTAGCTGTAACGTCTTTTCGTAGTGCTGCGAGGGTCTCACGTGCGATTACTTTTCCTCCAATTGCGGCTTGAATTGGTATCTTAAACATGTGTCGCGGGATCAAATCTTTTAGTTTTTCACACATAGCACGACCGCGCATCTCTGCCCTATCTCGGTGTACCATAACTGATAAGGCATCGACTGGTTCTTCATTTACCAGGATCGACATTTTAACTAAATTATCTTCCCTATAGCCAGTCATTTGGTAATCGAAGGATGCATAGCCTTTGGTAACTGACTTTAATCGGTCGTAAAAATCGAAAACAACCTCATTGAGTGGCAAATCGTATACCACCATTGCACGTGAGCCCGCATAAGTCAGGTCCTCTTGAATGCCTCTACGGTCCTGACAAAGTTTTAATACATCACCAAGATAATCATCTGGGACTAATATAGTTGCTTTGATCCTCGGTTCTTCTAGATGGTCCACCTTGCTTAAATCAGGCATATCAGCTGGGTTGTGTAGTTGTATACTACTTTCATCCTTCATATAAATGTGATAAATTACAGACGGTGCCGTAGTAATTAATTCAATGTCATACTCACGCTCAACGCGATCACGTATAACCTCAAGGTGTAATAGTCCTAAAAACCCACAACGGAAGCCAAAGCCAAGTGCTGCGGATGTTTCCATTTCAAAACTGAAAGATGCGTCATTAAGAGCTAACTTCTCAATTGCTTCTCTTAAGTCTTCAAATTCGGAGCTATCTACAGGAAATAGGCCACAAAAAACGACTGGTTGGCTAGGATTAAAACCTGGTAAAGGTTCCTCTGCGCCTTTTCTCTCATGAGTGATTGTATCACCTACTCTTGTGTCCCGGACTTGCTTAATAGATGCGGTGATAAATCCTATTTCTCCGGGTCCTAGTTGTTCAGTTGATTGCATTTCAGGGCGGAAAACACCTATACGGTCCACTGTATGAACGGATCCATTTGAAAACATTTTAACCTTATCGCCTTTCCCTAGAACACCGTCCATTATTCGAACCAAAACAACAACACCAAGATAAGCATCGTACCAGCTATCAACTAACATCGCTTTTAAGGGGGAATTTCTGTCCCCTTTAGGAGGGGGGAGTTTTTCAACTATTGCTTCTAATGTGTCTTGTATTCCAAGCCCTGACTTTGCAGAGACTTCCAGTGCCTCAGATGCATCAATCCCGATAACATCTTCGATTTGTTCAGAAACACGCTCACAATCCGATGCTGGCAAGTCTATTTTGTTTAAAACTGGTACAATCTCGTGATCTGCATCTATAGCTTGATAAACATTTGCGAGTGTTTGAGCCTCAACCCCTTGAGTGCTGTCGACTACCAACAAGGACCCCTCGACAGCTCTCATTGACCTAGAAACTTCATATGCAAAATCCACATGACCGGGCGTATCGATTAGATTTAAGACGTACTCTTCGCCATTTGCGGCCGTGTAGTCTATTCTCACAGTGTTAGCTTTGATTGTTATTCCACGTTCGCGTTCAATATCCATGCTATCTAAAAGTTGCTCCTTCATGTCCCGATCAGCCACAGTATTTGTCGACTGAATTAGTCGATCTGCCAGCGTCGATTTGCCGTGGTCAATATGAGCAACAATTGAAAAATTTCTTATTTTATCGATATCTACCATAGCCATGGATATGTGGCTATTTTGTAGTTTGGTCAAGGTGTTAATGTATCATCAATCAAGCATATTTAATCTTTGAGTTAAACTTTAAAAATTATTTTAAAAGCTATTCTGTTTCGTAAAAAATAATCTCGCCGCATTTTCAAATTCACGTGGCTTTTCGGCATGAAGCCAGTGACCGGCATCTTTTAGCGTCGCAAATCTCGCCTTAGTAAACAATGAATTGATAATTGCTCGGTGCTCGGCGCGAATGTATTCACTCTTTTCACCTCTAAAAAATAATGTTTGCCCTGAAAATTTTTCATCTATTTTGGGAAAACTCAAAATCTCATGCATTTGTGAACTTAAAATATCAAGGTTTAATTTCCAACTTTTGGTTTTTAAATCTAACGACTGCGTAAAAAAGCTTTGCAACGATTTGTCCTCTACAAAATTAGATAGAGCCGCTATGGCTTCTGATCTTTTCTCTACTTTTGACAGATCAACTTTCTGCATCGCCTCTATAAACTTTGACTGGTCATGTTCGTATTTTACGGGGGCAATGTCTGCTATAAGTAATCTATTGACGAAATTAGGGTTCTTTAATGCTAATACCATTGCAGCTTTCCCCCCCATTGAATGACCAATTATATCGGGTTTTATATTCAAATAATTAATAACTTCGACGAGGTCTTCAGCCATATCGTGATAATTATGTGAGTCGAACCAAGGGCTTTCGCCATGGTTCCTTAAATCGACGGCAATGACATGAAATTTATCTGATAACCGTTTGGCGATTACACCCCAATTTTTTCCAGACCCGTAAAGCCCGTGGATAATCATCAGTGGAGGAGAATTTTCAGCACCGTGGGTTAAATAATTGAGCATTTAAACTTCATAATCTCTTGCTGACAAGTTTTCAAACTACAAATATAGGTGGGGTATGTGTGGGCGATTTGCAATTACATTACCATCAGATGCGATGTCTCAGCTTTTTGACGCCCAGCCTGATAATGATTTGCCTGATGTACCTAATTTTAATGTCTGTCCAACGAATTTCATTCATGTCGTTACTTATACTGGGTTAGGGAGAAAACTCGAAAGTTTGAGGTGGGGGTTTGTTCCTAATTGGTATCAGGAAGTGACTGGAGGCCCACTGTTAATAAATGCCCGAAGTGAAACTATTGCCAAAAAGCCTGCTTTTTTAAATGCGAGCCGGGCACGCAGGTGTTTAATTCCCTGTTCTGGATTTTATGAATGGAGCAAGGACTCAGAGGGAAATAAAATACCTTGGTTTATAAAGAGAAATGACAATGCGCCCATGGTTTTTGGAGGAGTTTGGCAAGAATGGAGTGATAAAAGTGGCATCATTAAAACATGTGCAATTGTAACTACTGCTAGCAACAGTAAATTATCTAGAATTCATCATCGCTTACCACTTGTTTTGGAAAGAAGTGACTGGGGCTTTTGGTTAGGTGAAGAGGGCCATGGCGCATCTGTTTTGATGAAGCCAACAGCCGATGAGACACTCAATGCCTATAGAGTGTCAAAAAATATAAATTCGAACAGGTCCTCTGGCCCAGATCTTATGTCTCCAATTTAAAGCTACACTCGGCTTTATGAAATTTAAAGTATACCACTGCTATCGACTTGACGGTTATTGTTCATTCTACTATCACCAGAGCTTGTTGAGCGGGTATGGTGAAATGGTATCATAAGAGCCTTCCAAGCTTAAGGTGCGGGTTCGATTCCCGCTACCCGCTCCAATTATAGCCAAAGTTAAGTATTCTACCGATAGCATTTGCATTCATTTTTTTTACACAACTTAAAAAAAAATTTCTTTTCAATCCACATTTCTATTATGCAGCCTCAGAGGCTTGACAGCCAGAACAGTAAACTGTTTAAAATTGCGCCTTAGGTGTCTTTAGAGTGCTTAACTGTCAAAGATATATGAGACATTTTGGGAAAAGAATTCTATATTTAAGAAATAATGTCGATAGTATAATTTTTGCTAGTCCTTAAAGGTTGGAGATTGCAAAGTGGAAGAGAAATTAAAGGAGCTAATTTCTAATTACCAAGTGTCCCATAGTCTCCCTCGACAATTTTATACGTCTGAGACTTTATATAAGATGGATATCGAGCACTATTGGAACCACAGTTGGATTTGGGTCGGGCATATAAACCAAATCCCCAATGTTGGAGATTTTTTCTTATTCGATTACGGTTACGAGTCTGTAATAGTGGCTCGTGATAAAAATAATCATGTAAATGCGTTATTGAATGTATGTCGTCATAGAGGTTCAAGAGTTTGTCTAGAAAAGAGTGGAAATACTCGTGTATTTGCGTGCCCCTATCATGCATGGACTTATGAGCTAAATGGAAATCTACGTGGTGCGCGTGAAATGGGAGATAGCTTTGATAAAGCTGAACATTCACTAAAAAAAGTTAATATTCGAATTTTCCATGGCCTAATTTTTGTCTGTATATCAGATGATCCACCTAATATAGATGAAGGTTTACTTCAACTAGGAACATTAGTTGAACCTTTTGAATTTGAGAATTTGAAAATTGTGCATAGCGAAAATTATCCAGTAGCTGCTAATTGGAAACTGGCTTTGGAGAATTATATGGAGTGCTATCATTGTGCGCCCGCACATTTAGAGTATTCTAGGTCGCACAGCTTAAAAGATCCATCAAGCGCCAATGTCGAATTGAAAAATTGTATGCTTAAGAAAAGTATAGACGTGGGGTTATCGGGTGATGAGCTTCAAATAAATGGTATTGGGTCAAAAGATGTAGAAATGGATTTTTACTTCTCCCGTTATCCGCTTTTTCAAGGCTATCAGACTGGCAGTAAGTCTGGGAAAAAATTGGCACCACTATTAGGTAAACTTAAAGATTTTGATGGTGGGACGACTGATATACAAATTGGTATTTTGAACAATTTTTTATCTTATTCAGATCATGTAATCGGCTACCGCTTTATACCAAGATCTCTTCAGCTTACGGATATTGAGGTAATTTGGATGGTACGACAGGATGCGCAAGAAGGAATGGATTATAATTTGGAAGACCTCACGTGGTTATGGCATTGTACATCACAAGATGACGAACGCATTATTGGCCTTAATCAGAAAGGGGTCAATTCTGATCACTACGTTCCAGGGCCCTTATCTAATATGGAGTGGGGTATTAAAGCTTTTCACGCTGGGTATCTGAAACAATTGGACAAAAGAATAAATATTAAATCTTAGAATTTTGTTTGTTAAATGTTGATAGAATATCATGGCAAATTATTAATCAATCAATGAAGTTATTTATTTACTAAAGGGGTGAAAAAATTTTCGAATTTAGCGTTAAAATAAAGAGACTAATTTTTAAGTCTGATGATATTGGATATTCGAGTAGCTGCCAATTTACCACTCTCATATGCCCCATCGACTAGACCTGCTAAATGCCCTGCAGTTGCCTCACCTGCAAACATTAATTTTTCTGCAACAGGCTCACCTAGCAACTCTCGTGCGCCGTAACAGCCTGGTTTAACTGCAGAATAGGACCCTTTAGAAAGTGGGTTATTTGCCCAATCGGAAGCAAAACCTTTTAGAAAATGCTTACGGATATCGCATCCAGCCAAAGACTCGAGTTTACAAAGGGCGTATTCCACAATTTCGCCTTCGCCTTGCTTCGATAAATCCCAGGCAAATCGCCCACCGATAAACCCAACTATATAATCGTGTCCAGTTGGCCATGCTAAGAAATAGCAGCCACTCCCAATATTTTTTGTTGTAATGTCATATTGCACGAAACTATTTTCAGTAAATCCTAATCTACTTCCGTCGAACAGAAGAGGAATTTTTACAAGGAGCCCCATTTGAATACCATCAAGTGCCTTTAGTGTTTTATTGGGAAGTTTGGGTGTAAACCTTATTTTTTCGGACTGCAAAACACCAATTGAAACAGTACAAATGCAAGCTTTAGCCAAAATTGTTCCCTTGGAGGTAACAACTTTTACGCCTGAACCTGAATAATCTATATCGAGTACACTTGTATTGAGAGCGATAGGAAAGTTATCGTTTAATGTAGCTACTAAGCTACCTAAACCCTCTTTTACAATAAAACTTGGTTGGGTATCTTTTGTACTCCAATATTCTGCTGTCGATATTTGATCTACATCAACAGCGTAGTTTAACGCTCCCTCCCAATTCTGGAAACACTCACCATATGGAACTTTTGGAATTATTTTTGATGCTGGCATATCTATTCCCCGGCTACCCGTGTCTCGAAGAATTCCCTTAATTTTAGCTTCAGATTTATGGTATTTTTCTACTGCTTCTTTTGAAGATTTTGTACCGTCTATCTCAAACATTTCGATTTTTGGGTTAGAGTGGTCCACGAGTGTAAAATTATTATTTTTACCCAACTCTGAGAAGATATTATCGTTGGATCCCGATATCCAAGAACAACCATGATCAACAGGTTGGCCAAGAATATTACTCTCCGTGTAAGCCCGACCTCCGATACGATCTGAAGCCTCTAATACCACATACGAAGTTCCTATTTCTTGAAGTTTTTTTGCTGCGGCAAGACCTGATGAACCAGCACCAATTATAACAATATCGGGGTTAGTTGGAAGAGGTGCACTCACGAGCTTTCTCTACTTTTAGCTTTCGAATTTTGAATGAAACTACAGTGCGGTTTAGTACTATGCAACCTGCTGTCGTCAGAGAAAATTTTAAAAATTGAGCCATAAAGAATATGTTTCTGAATTTAGGCCTTCCTATTTCTCTAGACTCAGTACAAATTAAAGTATTTTATGAAGCTTAGACTATGAACTTAAAAAGGAAATTGGAAAAATGAGAAAAATTTTAAGTTACCTGGTGGCTGCAACTGCATTTTCATTTGGTGCTCCTGCATTCGCAGCAGACAGTGAACTGGTAGTGTTCGACTGGGGTGGATATGAAGACGAAATGTTCTTCCAAGATTATATGAAAAAATACGGTGACGCGCCAACTTATTCTTTCTTTTCAGATGAGGAAGAAGCTTTTCAAAAAGTGCGTGCAGGTTTTCGGGCTGACTTGGGACATCCCTGTTCGCAGTCAGTGGTAAAATGGCGAAACGCAGGAATTATAAAACCAATTGATACTTCTAGACTATCAAACTTTAGTAAGGTTGATCCAGGATTTGCTGGAATGGAGGGCTTTCAAGTTGATGGTGTTCAATGGGCGCTTCCGATCGATTGGGGCGCAACAGCATTAACATATAATGCCGAAGAAGTATCCGCAGAGGAAGCCAGCTCTTTGTATGTTTTTGCTGATCCAAAATTTCAGGGGCGCGTATCAATTATTGACAACGTAGACGACGCTTATGCGCTAGGTTACCTTGCTGTAGGAGTGATGGATTGGACTAAATCTACGGACGAAGATTTTAAAAAGGCTTCGGATTTTTTAAGAAAAGTTCACAAAAACGTTCGTCAATATCATGCTGACGGTGCCGAAGGTGCTGCGCTTATGAAGAGTGGAGAAATTCTTTTAGAATGGACGTGGAATGAGGTTGCATTTACTCTTAGTTGGGAAGATGACGCACCCGAAACTGTGTTTAAAAGAGATACCAAAGAAGGTTCTTCAACCTGGGTATGTGGCTATACAATGATGAAAGATGCGCCTGGATCAGAGCAAAAAGCGTATGATTTTCTCGATGCTTGGCTTGCTGATGCATCTGCAGAGTATATTGTTACAGAATGGGGTTATGGACATACTAATAAAGAAGTCATGGCCACTGTTGGTAAAGAGAATGGATGGGAGCCGTTAGCAAGTTATACTGAGGGTTCTTTATTCCAAAAGCCATCTGATCCTGCACTGAGGGAAAGAATGATTAAAGAGTGGGAGCTCATCAAAAGTGGCTTCTAATCAAGATTAAATAAAAAAAATTCAGAGGCGAATTTCGCCTCTGATATCAAGTTGAAAAAGCTATTATATTATTCATATCGGCTTTTAACTGGATTTCTTCACCAGCAGAATAATTAAGCTGTCCAACAGAATTTTGAGATGAGATTGTCAAGGTTTCACTTTTGCCGCATGCGACTTTATAATTAGTTGTTTCCCCGAAGTATGATACGTCAATTATTTTTCCACGGACTAAATTTTTTGATCGAGAAGTCTTTGGAATTATAGATATTTTTTCAGGTCGAATTCCAAGAATTACCCTTTTAGACGATTGGCCAAAAACTCGAGATTTATCTATCGCTATTTGTCCAAAAATTTCAGACTGAACTTTTAAATTTTTGTTTTCACCTATAATTTCACCTTTTATAAAAGTCATTTCTCCAATAAAAGATGCAACTTTTTGTGAAGTTGGAAGTTCGTAAAGATCTCTTGGTGATGCTTCTTGTGCGACTTTTCCGTCGAACATAACGGCTACTCTGTCACTCATTGTAAGCGCTTCGTATTGGTCATGGGTTACAAGTATAAAAGTAATCCCAACGGCCCTTTGCAGGTGTCTTAGCTCTGATTGCATCTGCTCTCTTAGCTTCTTATCTAATGCTGAGAGCGGCTCGTCTAGCAAAAGAACTTTTGGTTTCAATATGAGTGCGCGTGCTAGAGCAACCCGCTGCTTTTGGCCGCCGGAAAGTGCATTAGCGGAACGTTTATTCAGACCGGATAATCCTACTAGCTCAAGTGCTTCATCAACAAGTTTGTTTTGCTTGGTCCTATTTTCACTTTTGTTTCGCAGGCCGTAAGCCACATTTTCTTCTACATTTAAATGCGGGAAAATAGCGTAATTTTGGAAAACCATATTTGTTGGCCGTAAATTAGGCTCAATACCTTCCATCGAGGCATTATCAATAAAGACTTGCCCAGAAGTTGGTTTTTCGAAGCCAGCAATTAGTCGTAATAGCGTAGTTTTTCCACAGCCAGAAGGACCTAAAAGTGAATAGAACTGGCCCTCTTCGATGTCTAAAGAAACACCATTTACAGCATTAACGTCACCAAAGCTTTTAAAGACATTTTCGACCTGAACTAATTTACCCATCGTTTAAAAATTCCCTTAAATTTTATAATACAGACGTCTGCGTTTTCGCTGCTCTTCTTCGAAAATATTCACTTAAAGATAGCAAAATTAATGAAACCAAGATTAAAATTGTACCTAGCGCCATTGTTGTCGGTAATTGTTTCGGAAATCGAAACAATGACCATATGTAAACTGGTAATGTGGTCTCTGTTCCGGTTAAGAAAAATGCTATTATAAATTCATCTAAAGACAAAGTGAAGCCGAGCAATAAGCTAGCCATTATACCGGGATATACAAGCGGTAGGATTACGCGGCGGAACGTCCCAGTTGGAGTTTCGCCAAGATCAAGAGATGCTTCTTCTAAACTTATGTCAAGATTATTGAAGGCAGAATTCATGATGAGTATGGAGAACGGCATGATTAGCAGCGTATGGCCTAAAACGACGCTCCAAAGATTAAGTGGCAATCCAAGCTGAATTAATACGATCAAAAGTGATACACCGACTATTATCTCAGGCAAAACTAGTGGTGCTAGAATGAAAGTTAACGAAAACTGTTTACCAGGAAAATTGTACCTACTTGAAGAGCGTGAAGCTAGTGTTCCCAATATTGTAGCAAAAATACTTGATGACGCAGCCACAATAAGTGAATTTTTTAGGGCTTCATGTAAAGTCTCTTGATTCAATAATGCCTTGAACCAACCGGTGGTAAAACCCGATAGGGGAAAAGCAATAATCTGGCTTGAATTAAATGAAAATACTGGAAGTAGTAATGCAGGTGCATACAAAAATATTAAATATGTAACGGCAAAGATTTTGAGAAATTTACCCGAGCGACCCATCTTAGTACCTCCTTAAGTATTTTTTGTTGAAGAGAACAAAAACAATTGAGATAAATGCTACAATTACCAATGAGGAAACAGATAAAGCCGCAGCGAGAAGGGGCGTTATTAGCTTTAGAGAATTGGACTTGGATCATATTTGCGATCATTAGGCCATCAGTTCCACCAACTAATTTAGGTGTGATGTAATCTCCGACAGTCGGGATGAAAATTATTAGGGCGGCACCTACGACACCTGGCATTGATAACGGCAGGATTACCCTAAAAAATTGTTTGATTGGTCCATCTCCTAGGTCTCTACTTGCTTCGAGTAAAGATCTATCAATTTTTTCGAGGGAAACAAAAATTGGTAAAATAGCAAAAGGTGCCCAACCATGTGTGAGGGCAATGATCACGGCATTAGAATTATATAAAATGAAAGTAAGAGGTTCACTTATCATTTCCAACCACAACAGAAATGAATTTAGAACTCCATTATATCCTAAAATGACCTTCCATAAAAACATTCTAAGGAGGTAGCTTGTCCAAAATGGTATCGTTATTAAAAATAACCAAAGTGCTTTTCTGTTGCCGCCATAAAAAGAAATAAAATAAGCCATTGGGTAGGCCAGCAAAACAGTAAGAAAAGTTACCGTTAGGGAAATATACAGAGATCTCGAAAATAGTAATTGGTAAACAGGCTGCGTAAAGGCTTCAATGTAATTATTTAAGGTAAAAGTTTTATCTAGAACTAAATAATCTTGTGTCCAAAAGCTCAATAGGAACATCATTGTCAGTGGAGCTGCCAGTAGAATGATGCTGAACGCCAATGGAGTAGATAGAAGTTTCCAGCCTTTTTTTGTTTCGTCTTTAAGTTTTAAGCTAAAAATTTTTTATCCCCGTTTTAATTCTCAAGTAGCGTATTAATTTACTGTTCGTGTTATTTGTCATTAAAAAGTCATAATGCTTAATGGCTTTGGTTCGTCAAGAAAAATAGCTATAATTCGGTGACGGATTATTTTCCAAAGAAGTCTAAGCATTATTTTGTTCCAAAAAATATACGTGCTTTCTAATACAAGTTTCAAGAACGGGAACTTAAGTTTTTCTGAAAGTAAAAAATTTCAATAATTATATTAAAATAATGATCAATTTTTTGACTCGCCATTTTGTAATGTTAAGGTGTGATGAGAAATAACTCTTCAACTGAGGTAGTGCAGTCCGTGGAAAAAAACTTTGATGTAATAGTGATCGGTTCTGGTCATAATGGCTTGGTCAATGCGTGTTACCTTCAAAAAGCAGGATTAAACGTTCTAGTTCTCGAAAAAAATGACTGGATAGGAGGTGCTGCGGTTAGTCGTGAACTCCATCCTGGAATTTTATATTCAAACTGTTCTTATGTTTGTAGTCTTTTTAGACCAGAAATTATGCGAGATTTGGAGCTTCCAAAACATGGACTTCAGATTGTTGCCATTGAGGGAGGAACGGTATTCACAAGAGATGGTGATTATCTTGCATCTTACAGAAACTACCATGCAAAAAAGCGAGAGTTAGAACGGTTTAGTTTGAAGGACAGCGAGTCTTATTCGAGGTACTCTAGGGATATTCTTAAGCAGTGCAGATTTATTCAACCACTTTTAATGAGAACTGCACCAGATCCGGCGAGTTTTAAATTTAGAGATCTCTCAGAAATGCTTTATCTGTTGCGAAAAGTAAATGACTTAACTGCTAGTGAATTAGCTGATACAATTCGATTCTGGACTATGTCAATTTCAGATTTTTTAGATGAATATTTTGAAAATGATGTGATAAAGGCTTCTTTGGCGGTGTCAGGTATCATCGGAACAGCTTTGGGGCCAATGTCACCAGGTACCGCCTACGTCCTTCTGCATCACTATATGGGCGAAGTTGATGGTTCAATCGGAGCTTGGGGCTATGCCCGCGGAGGAATGGGGGCTATTTCAAAGGCTTTAACTTCTTCCTTTAAAGCAATGGGTGGTACGTTGCTCAACAATTCTGAGGTAGAGAAAGTTGATGTTAGAGGTGCTCGAGTTAGAGGAGTGATATTAAAAAATGGCGACGAGTACTTGGCGAAAAATGTTGTGTCAAATGCTGATGTAAAGCGTACATTTTTAAAATTGACTGATCCTGAACATCTGCCACCAAATTTTATAAAAAAAGTGAATAATTTTAAGATACGGGGTTCATCGGGAAAGGTTAATATCGCCCTTGATAGTATGCCAATATTCCCAGGTGTCTCAGATAATAATCCATGTTTAAAAGGTGATATTCATTTTACAGATAGTATTGAGAGGATGGAGAGAGCTTACGATGATTGGAAAATGGGAACTTGGTCCCGGGATCCATTTTTAGACATGATGATACCTACTTTAACAGATCCTACCATGGCTCCTCCTGGAAAGCATTTCATGAGTTGTTTTGTTCAATATTGTCCTCCAAAAGTAGGCGGCAAAAACTGGACTAAAGAGAATAAGGACGCATTTGGAGAGACTGTGATCCAACAGATTGCAGATTATTCGCCAGGTTTCAAAGATAGAATTCTACATATGGAAGTCAGAACTCCCAAAGAGCTTGAAGAGGAGGTCGGGTTGACGGAGGGGAATATTTTCCAGGGCGAGTTAACATTTGACCAGCTTTTATTTAATAGACCAATTCCTGGTTATGCTCAATATAGAAGCCCCATTAAAGGTCTATATATGTGTGGTTCATCTACCCACCCAGGTGGTGGTGTAATGGGTGCTCCTGGCCGGAATGCGGCCGTTGAAATACTCAAGGATCTTAATTTGCCTAACTCTGATATTAGGGACGCCTATGAAGTCTTATGATGTTATTGTAATAGGGGCTGGACACAATGGTCTCATCGTAGCTTCAAAGCTGGCCGCTTCTGGAAGGAGTGTTCTTTTACTTGAAGCTAGCGAAACATACGGTGGAATGGCCAGGAGTGAAGTTTTATTCGAAGGTTTTCAAGCTCCAGAATTGGCTAGTAACGCAGTTGGTATTTCAAAAGATGTGGTACAAGATTTGGGGCTGAACAAATATGAACTTTTGTTTAATGAAGATGGATTAAGGACTGTTGGCCTGAGTCTAGACAATAACAATATTATATTTGGCAGTGACTTTGGAAATAGCATAGAAGGTATAAGAGAGGACGAATTCAAACGATGGAAAGAACTTAGAAAGAAGTTTTTCAACCAGAGCCATCTCTTTCAAAAATTAGCATCACAAGTTCCCGTAGGAAGAAATCAAAAAACATTTGGCAGTAAAGCCAATTTAATTGTGACAGCAGCAAAAATGAGGTTGCAAGGTAAAGAACAATTCCAAGAACTTTTACGAATGATTACGATGTGCATTGCTGATTTAGTGGAGGAAGAACTTGAGACACCCTCTCTCAAAGGACTAATTTCTTTTGATTCAACATTAGGAATAAAATTAGGACCAAGGTCACCTACGTCATATCTAGGTTTATTGTATAAAATTTCTCAAATGAAATCTTCTTACGAAGAGAAGTCATTGTCTATTCATGGTGGGGTCACCAGTTTTATTAATGCTTTGTTTAAGTCAGCTGAGGAAAATGGAGTAGATTTTATTTTTAAAAGCAAAGTCAGTTCACTTACTATATCTGACTCAATGGCGACTGGCGTAAAGCTAGAAAATGGAGTGGAATATTCTGCAAAAACCATTGTCTCTTCTATCAGCCCAGTAAACACTTTTCTTGATTTGGTGGGTCCTGAAAATCTGGAGACTGATCTAACACGACGGATCAGAGCTCTCAGGTACTCAGGAAATACCAGCAAACTCAATATTATTTTGGAGGAGTTTCCAAAGTTCAATACATCTCAAAACGTGGACGCAAATTGCCGATACGTTTACGCCCCATCCCTGGAATCAGTAGAAAATAATTTTAACTCTCTCAAATATAATGAACTTCCGTCGGATCCTAATTTTGAGATGTATTTTAATAAGATTACTTCTAAGTCGTCTCTCAATGAAGCGGTTATGGCCTCTGTTTGTATACAGAATACGCCATATTCTGTTAAAGACGACTGGAAAAAATCAAAGCAAGTTTTAATGAACAAAGTTATTTCAACAATTCAAAAGTGGGCTCCTGAATTTAAAAAGAATATTTTATTCAAAAGTCTTTTATTTCCGCATGAAACTGAAAAAAAATACTTCGTTGCTGGGGGTCATTGGCACCATAATGAATTGCAAGTAGATAGTCTTTATTCATTGAGGCCAGCATTTGATGTGTCAGATTACTCCACCCCAATTGATGGTCTTTTTATTTGTGGCGCAGGTACTCATCCAGGGGGTAATCTTTTTGGCTTGTCAGGTTTAAATGCTGCAAAAAAGATTTTGCGAGAGAGTAGTAAATGATTAAGGCAAAAGATAAAAAAGATAGGGATTCAACATTTAACGAACCACTTTTTCGATCCCCTTTTTATGAATTTTTTGCCGCGCAGGAAACTGAGGGTAATTGGTATAATTGGAATGGATACAAATCTCCAACAATTTTATCGGATGAGGAGTTGGAATATTTCTCTATCAGATCAACTTGTAGTGTCTTCGATATTAGTCCGTTAAACAAATATAAAATTGTGGGGCCACAGGCTGAAGAATTTTTAAACAAGCTAACTGTGAGAAATGTTACTAAACAGAAAGTAGCTACTGTTAAGTACACATTGTGGTGTGATCAGGAGGGGTTTGTCATCGATGATGGAACACTTTTTAGGATTTCGGATAATGAATTTCGATTGTGTTCGCAGGAAAAACATCTTCCTTGGCTGATTGATACATCACATGGATTTGATGTTGAAATTATTGATGAGACTAAGAACATTTGTGGAGTATCCCTTCAGGGGCCTACTTCAGCCTCAATCCTCCGCCTATTAGGGGTTAAAGGAATTGATAATTTGAAACCGTTTCATATTCTTCAAACAAAATTATCGAATATTCCAATTATGATCTCTAGAACTGGTTTTACTGGAGACTTGGGCTATGAAATTTTTATGAAAAATAATGCGGCAAATAAAGTTATTGAGAGAGTTTGGAACGCAGGTACTGATTTTGGACTTACGGCAATTGGATACAACGCTCTGAATATGGCTAGAATAGAAGCAGGTTTTATAGTGGCAAATATTGATTTTATTTCGTCTGATCACGCAATAAGGCCAAATAGATGTAGACGCCCTGAAGATCTTGGTCTTGGATGGTTAGTTGACTTGAATAAAGGTTTTTTCAATGGAAAGAAGGCTATTGTAAATAGTAAGAAGGAAAACGGTACAGCTTCCAAGATTTATGCTTTAGAAATTGATGGAAAAGAGCCAGTTGAGGGATCAATCATCTATTACAATAAAAAAGAAGAGGTAGGTACTGTAACCTCAGCTATTTGGTCGCCAATGGCTAAAAAATCTATAGCTCTTGCACAATTGGAATTGGGTTCAACAAACCCCATAATGGACAACTTATGGGTCGAAATATACGCTTTGAAAGAGTTACAATACTATAAACTTATGAAAAAAGCTACCGTAGTTAAGCCACCATTTATCAATTTGGCAAGGAGATCTGCTTGCCCACCAGTTAATTATTGACCCAGGCGATATGACCCTGTTTCCCGTACCGTCTCTTTCTCGTATGGTGTGAATCTAACAGTTTCTAAATTACTTACCTGACGATAACTTGATTTGATAGATTTCAAGATTTCTTGGCATTAGCTCGCGTAGTGGTGATAATGAGTGTTTAATTGATCTTCATTTTTTTTCAGCAAGAAGTCTTTCATTTGCCTGCAGTAGTTTACCGGTCTCTGGTTCTGGGCCTGATAGAATAGGGAAATATTTTTTTAAAGTATCGTGGTATGCCTTCACCCCATACTCCAAATCAGATAACAACACTCCTTCGTAAGCGCTGGAGAATGCTGCTTCCCAAGACCATTCGATTAACTGTTCGTCTTCTTTACTTGTTATTCGATCAATTCTCATACTTAGATACCTTGAAACTTTCATTTCGCGATCTTCTTTTGCAAATTTATAATTACCACCGCGTTGTATAGTTTTTCCATTTTCTAATGGATACTCTTGGTAGAAGATTACTGAATCTGGGTACAAGCCAAAAACAAGATTTGGGAAAACGCCAATGTATAACCAACATTTCTGATGAGTTTCATCCAAAGTATCTTTGGCGCGCAATAATTTCTTATAGTTTCTGACGCTCCACAGGCGTCCATTCCCGGAGCTAAAAGATCCAACAGATCTAGATAGCCCTCCTTCTATTGGCTCATCGTAATAATTTTGGCCAAATAGATCATGCAGTCCCGGATGCGCCATAGGGACATGGTAGCCTTCGTTATCAACATCACGCACACACTTCCAATTGGCATCTATTTCTTCTGTCCAGAAGCCATCTCCGGTAGGTTCAAGATCAAAGAGTTCATACTGTGAAATTTCGTCATCAAATTTTTTTAGAATTTCTGAAAGTGTAGGTTGTGGACCAGGCTGAAATCTGACAAAAATAAAGCCATTCCATATGTCCATTTCTAGAGGGGGTAGGCCATATTCAACAGGGTCTAGTTTGGGAAGAGATGATGGCTGTGAGGCACCTCTTAAAGTTCCGTCTAGATTATAAGTCCAGCCATGAAACGGACAAGTTATTGTTGATTTACAAGTTCCTGCGTCATCGGCTATCACCCGCGAACCACGATGTTTGCACAAATTATGAAATGCTCTGACTTTTCCATCTTTGCCTCTTATAACTAGTGCACGTTCGCCAATTAAATTCCAGGTTATGAAATCTCCTGGTTTCGGTATATCGTTGCTATGACAGATAAGCTGCCAATGGCGTCTAAAAAGCAAATCTTTTTCAGCTTCAAACATCTCGTTGTTGAAAAAGCTCCAGGCTGGAAGGCCTGATCTATCCCAATCATTCGGTATATTTATATGTTCGTTTCCCAATTGAAATACCTTTTCGTAAAAGCATAAACTCTTTGTAATTGTTGGCAATTAAAAAAAGAAAGCATTCCGTATAGAAGATACGCAATGATAAAAGTTCCGCGCAGTAGGAGAGAGTAGAACTCAATCTTTCTACTTCATATAGATCAAAGTCTGGGAATTTTTTAATATTGTTGCCTTGTTTGTTGTGACATTGTATCCTGTGGTCTCAATCAAGTTAATAATCTAAGCATCGAGAAGTCTGAATTAATTCAGATCAACTTTAACGTTTAGGCATTTCTGGGGAAATTAGGCGCGGCGAGCGTCTGGAATGGGATAAAAAAATGGCTTTTGAAACTATCACGAATGATGCGGGGAGCACGACGGGTTACACGTATGCGATTACCGAGGGTGACGTAACGAACACGATTACGTATGATGAGAATTTTGAACAAATTGGTGAGGCGGTTGTTGACACGGCTGCTGGGACGGAGTTTTCGAATACGGTAGTGATTGCGGATGACGGCAGTTATGTAGAGAGTGGCACTGAGAAGTACACAGTTGCGGGTTCGGATGAGACTTTTGAAAGAACCTTTGAGCTTAAATATGATGCCTCAGGAAATCTGACAGAAGGTACAGAAGTCGTAAATGGTGAAACGATAGAGTATGGAGCAGACTTTGCCATTACGTCTGTTACTGCGGATACCTCTGGTCTAACAGCATTATCAGAAGAAGCACGTTCTGCATTGCCTGCTGCGATGATATCATCTGTGGCTGCTGATGCTACAATATATACTTCTACGGAAGCCTTTGGCGACGATTTTAGCGAGACAACGTATTATGATGCCAGTGGTTCAATTTTAGGTTACTCAAACGCTTTCAGTCATTCATGGGGCAATGAGACCATGACGGGCACAGATTTTATGAATGCCGATTGGGAGTATTTGGGTCATAGCGGTAGCGATGGTGAGGCGTCTTGGAGCCATTTTGAAACACGTAGTACGGATGATGATGGTAATGTCACGATAACGGAAACTGGAAGTGAGACTTATGGCGGTGAAACCCGTGAGTTTACTTTTGTTTTTGATGAGAGCTTCAATCTGATCAGTGGTGAGGAAACCATTGATGGCGTTACAACAAATTACGGTGCGAATTGGTCTGTTACTGGCGAGACTG
>JBJLGF010000069.1:0-71771 GCA_045564975.1 Paracoccaceae bacterium | reverse complement strand
TCGAAGACGACATAGAAATCAATGATGAAAAAACAGAAAATCTAGAGAACATCTCTGCAGACAAAACTGACGAAATAGACACATCCTCGAATGAGGAAAACAAATCAGAAAGCAAACAAGATTTCGGCAGATATTAATGTGGGAAGAAAAGGTTTAACTTAACAATGCTGCAAGACCTCAGCAATGCCCTTGAAACTTGGGATATAGATAACAAAAATGAAAAGCTGCCCGGTTCAGCTGAGGAAAGCCATATACTTTCGGCTCTAGATAATAAGATATCAACCCTAAGATCTTATATAGAAAAAATAGAAGCCGGAAATCACGACTTACAGGAAATATTTGACCTAACTTATACTGATTGCCACTTCATAAGAGGTTTTGGTCAAATAATGGGAAGCCAAAAAACTTCTCATTTAGGTATGTTGGCTGAGTTGATTGCAGACAGTGCAAGATATTTTCAAACATATTCAAACTATTCCATGTCATACCTATTAGGTCTTTTAATTGAAAAATTAGCTCAAGTGATTAAAGATCTAAGGAAAAGTAAGTCTACCAGTTTAGACATTACGGATGTAGTGTCTGAATGCGCTATTTACCTCGCAGATCCAATTTCAGAAATATTAAAAGAAACCGCCGAAAAAAGAGAGGCCAGGTTATCTAATAGCAAAGCAATTCAAGAAAAAACCATTGAAGCAAAAAAACCGGCAGCCTCCCCCGGAGTCAGTGCCAAATCGACATCAAAAAAATTAGAAGAACTCGAAGAAGAGCAAGATGAAGTTTTAGATATCCCAAATGATAAGGTTGGGTTAATAAGTGACTTTTGCGAAGAAGCTTGGGAAAGCCTTCAGGCGAGCGAAAACCTGTTAATTGAACTAGAAAATAATCCTACTTCAAAAGAATTGATAAACGAACTTTTCCGAGCAGTTCATACAGTGAAGGGCGGCTCTAGGCTAATTGAAATAAAAAAAATTGAAACACTTTCCCATGAGTTGGAAACTGTTTTGGATAACGTTCGTTCCGATAAATTAATACTTGATGCTCGATTAATAGATATTTCGTTAGAGTGCATTAAAAGAATTGGAATTATCACGGACGAGGTCGCACATAGAGGGCCAGTTAAAACAAAGATAAATGATCTAATATTAGCACTCACATCCAATGATGACACTGTAGAAATAAATAAACACAATATACAGGATATCGAAAAACCCGTGCCCGAAGAAACGGCAACAAAAGTCAGTGATTCAAAGCCTTCTGATAATAAAACTAACGCAACTGCTAATATTGTAAGGGAAGAATCTATAAAAGTTTCAGCTGATAAACTTGATACCGTACTTAACACATCCTCAGAGGTTTACATAAGTAGGATCAGGCTTGATAATGATCAAAAGCTTCTTTCTGATGCAATCGAGCAAGTTAATCAAGATATTGAAACATTAAACAAAGAGTTTACTTCAGAGCTTTCTGAAATTGATCAGAAAAATATCAATCTTTCTTTCATACCAAAATATCAAACAGACATTAACATGGGCTTAGAAAAAATTGCTATCCATAATGCCAATTTGCAGAAAAACATTGAGGATTTAGAGGTTTTAAGTTCGCGGCTACAAAGCGGTGCAATGAATTTCCGAATGCTACCCATTTCTAATCTTTTCAACAGATTTCCAGCGCAAGTTAGAGATATTGCAAGACAAATTGGAAAAAAAGTTGAATTGAAAATTCAAGGTGGCGAAACAGAGCTAGATAAAATTTTAATCAATCAATTAGCTGACCCACTCTTGCACTTGATAAGAAATTCGATTGATCATGGAATTGAAACAGATCAACAACGAGCAGCCAAAAATAAAACTGAAATTGGCCAAATTAATTTAAGCGCCTATTACTTAGGTTCAAATGCAATTATTGAAATTGAAGATGATGGGAAGGGAATAGATAGCAACATAATAGCAGCAAAAGCCGTAGAAAAAAATTTGCTGAGTACAGAAAGAGCTGCTGAGTTAAGCGAAAAGGAAATATTTGATTTAATTTTTGAGCCAGGTTTTTCATCAGCTGAGCAAGTAACAGAGTTATCTGGAAGAGGCGTGGGCATGGATGTTGTAAAAACATCAATCAATCAAATGCAAGGCTCCATTAAAGTTGAAAGTAAAGTTGACCAGGGCACTAAAATTACATTGCGTTTACCACTAACATTAGCTGTCGTTGGTATTCTTCTTGTCTCTGAAAATAAATACGAATTTGCTTTTCCAATCTTAAATGTTGAAGAAATAATTAATGTGAACCTGAAAACTGATATTAAAGATATTAATGACACATTAGTTTTCAACTTCAGGGGAGAGTTGGTTCCAACGCGCCTTTTATCCGATTTTCTTGGCTATCCTAAAAACCCAAAATATGAAGAAAATAAATTTTTGCTTATTCTCAACGATGGTGAAAATAAAATTGGCGTTATAGTGGACGAGGTGCAAGGACAACAAAATGTATTATTAAAGCAACTTGGGAACTTGATTGAATCGGCTCCTTTTGTAATAGGCTGTACTATTCTTTCCAACAGTAAATTGGTTTTAATTCTGAACGTTTTAGAACTAACCCAATATAATCCAGAAAAAGAAACGAGTAGTCTTGCCGAAGAAGTTCAGGAATTAGACACTGAGGAACATAAACGGTCTTTACGAAAAATTTTAGTTGTTGATGACTCTAAAATGCAAAGGAAAAGGATTTGTGAATTTTTACAAATTCAAGGCTATAATACCGAAGAAGCTGGTGATGGTTTTGAAGCGCTTAAAGCCGCTGAATATACGAATTTTAACGCATTTTTTGTTGATATTCAAATGCCTTTAATGGATGGATACGAACTTATTGAAAATTTAAGAAAGAGTTCATCTTACAAGAACACACCTATTTTCGTCATATCGGGAGGACATGTTAACAAAGAAAGTATACTGACGCGCTTAGAAGATTTAGATGTTTCTAAATTTTTTGAAAAGCCAGTAGACTTGGCTGCTCTGCTTACTGAGGTGGACATTAAGCTATCTATTATCAACGAAGAATTAAAGAGTGGGAAGCAAGAATGAATATTACCAATCCACTCAATTCCAAATTGATTTTCTGTATAGAAAATGAAGATTTCAATAAATATCTAAAATCAACTAGTGATGAAACAGACAAGCGAATTGAATTCCTAGAAATTGAGAACATACCAAGAGCAGTCGCTGAGAACCCGGATGCCACACTCGTTCTACAGTCAGATAAGAATGAAAATATCTTTTTTGACATAGGAAAAAAATTGAAAGGTATTTTTTTCAAAGAACTTAAAGTAATTTTTCTATCCTTCGATTATCTTATAAAATCAGATGCCCTGAAGGGCTTCTCATCTTTCATTCAAGCTCCCTGTTCACTTGAATTAATTATTGAAGAAGCCAATCGTCTCAATGATCATAGAAAAAGAATTCTCCTAATTGATGACTCTAAATTGGTACATAAGAACCTTGTTGGGCCATTAAAAGAAAAGGGTTTTATTGTCGAACAAGCTTTCGATGGGCAAGAGGGTATTGAGACAGCCCTATCAACTAAACCAGACTTAGTAATTTGCGACATTGAAATGCCTGTAATGAATGGCTTTGAAGCCTGTACTGAGATCAGAAACAACAAAGTTACCCAGGACTGCTACATTATCATGTCAAGCACGCTCAAGTCTGCTGAAGATCAGAAAAAAGGCTTTGCCGCCGGCGTTGATGAATATATGCCAAAACCTGTTATCTTTGACGACTTGCTCGAAAGAATAAATCGTTCGTTCGCGCTGCAGTCTGTTCTAAGAGAAAAAATTCTTATTATTGACGAGGACGGATATCAGACAGAAAACATCGCGAACTATTTAAATAAACAAGGTTTTTCTACAAGAACTTGTTTTGGCATAAGTGACGCACAAAGGCTTCTAAAAAAGTTTTCAAGCGATCTAATTATCTCATCTACTTCGCTTAAAGATGGCTCGATTATAGATGTCGATAAAATTTGCAAGTCTGAACATACAAATTCAGATTTAGCGTTCATCGCTCTTGTTGATCAAGATAATGAAGGCGATAGAAGAATGGCTTTAAATGCAGGGGCAAAAGATACGGTTGCAACGCCTCCAACTGCGGAGGCTCTAGCGGCAGTGGTGGAGCGCACTTTAGCTGAAATAAGGACCGAGCGAGAACGAGACCAATTTCAACGCTATGTTTCAAAAGCTTCATTTCAATCTGCACTGGAAAAATCTGTACTAAGTGAATTATCTCTTCCTTCGCGCGCTGAAAAAAGGCAAGCTATTGTCTTCTTCATTGATATTGCTCAATTCACAGGCCGTTGTGAAAGATATGCTCCCGAAGAAATCGTCTCACAAATTAACAATATGTTTGAAAGTATAACCGAAATTATTACAAAAAATGGTGGGGACATTGATAAATTTATGGGAGATGCCTGCATGTCCTTTTGGTTTGATGAAGGCGACAAGCAAAATCATGACAAAAGTATGTTATCTATACTAGAGATACAAAAGGCCATTAAAGAGTTAAATGATAGCGACCCAATTATGAAAGAAGATCCTTTGAAGGTAAGAATGGGTCTTAACTCAGGAGATGTCATTCTGTGTGATATTGGTGCAGCAAAAGCGCGGGTCGACCTCACTATGATCGGCGACGCAGTTAATATAGCCGCAAGATTAGAAACCGCATGTTCGCACTACTTTATAGACAATTTAGTGAGCGATAGCGTTGCTAAAGATGCACGAGGGCAATTTAGTATAAGAATTGTTGACCGGATAAAGGTTTATGGGAAGGAGACACCCGTCGGGGTTTATGAGATAATTAATGAAGTAGAAAATACTTCACAGGAAGAAAATGACCTTATAAAGCATTTTGAAAAAGGCTTTGAAGCTTATACCAAAGGAAAATTTAGCACAGGCTTGAAACACTTTGAAAAATCAAAGCCTTTAGAAATTGATCGAGGATATCCTTCAACTCCTTCAGACGTTTATATCTCTCGATGTAAAATATTAGAAAAATCTTCTCCTGATGATTGGGATGGAACTTGGACCTTAGAGTCTAAATAAGTAGATGCTAACTGAAAACGAAACTCGTGCTTTAATAGAATTCACAAATAAATTCTTTGGTCTTGATCTTTCAGAAAATCTAAAGCCAATTGCTCTTTCGGAGTTAACTAAATTCAAAAAAATAAATAAAATCGAAAACTTAGAAGATTTCTTAAATAAACGTAAATATGATTTTCAAGATAGTAAAATACTTGATTTACTCGATATTTTTCTAATTCCCCACACAAATTTCTTTAGAAATAATCGTCAATTTGAAGCCTTAAAATGCGAAGTGATCCCTGAGTGCCTTGCTCATATGAACAAAAAAAACACTATTGATTTGAGAATTTGGAGTGCCGGATGTTCTACTGGCGAAGAAGCTTATTCAATCCTCGTTTCTCTAATGGAATACTTTGGTGATAAGTATTGGGAAATCACTTGTGGTATTATGGCTACTGATATTTCAAGAAAGTCACTGAAGATTGCCTCAAAAGGAATTTATGAAACGAAAAAGATTGATAAAATTATTCGCCAAAGAATTTCAGAATACACAGAACCGGAAAAAGATGGAAAACTACGTTTTAAAGAAAAAGTAAGAAAAGAGGCCAATTTTAAAGAACTTAATTTGAATTCAAAAACTTTTCCGTTCAAAAATAAATTTCACATCATATTTTGTCGTAATATCTTAATTTATTTGAATAAAGATAGTAGGCTAACCGCTGAAAATAAAATATTTGAATCACTTGAAGAAGGTGGATTCATATTTTTAGGCGACGCAGAAGTATTAAATTCCAAAGACCAGAAGTTCGAACAATTAGGTAATGGTATCTACAGGAAAAGAATTTAAAATAAAATTGAGCCATGTCAGATTATTCCATAGCATTTATTTCTAATGAAGCCGTCACCCGCGGTTACGCTAATGAATTTTTGACTGAAAAATGGCTTGGTAATTTCAAAGTTGCATCATCGATTAATAGTAAACGGCTCGAAAATTTTGAAATAGATTTTTGTCTAATAGACGCTTCAAAAAACTTTGAGAGTTTTAATCAACTTAAAGATTTCTGTAAAAATACTGGGATAAAAAAAATAATAATTTTTCACTCTGCGAGCGATTTGGATAAGCTGAAACGACTTATAAAAAAACAGACAGATCGCATAATCTTTAGGAAAGTAGAGAGAATTAATGGTGGAGAATTTTTTAAAAATCAGCTTTCCGAACTTATTAAGGTTTTCAACCCTAATGGTCACCAAAGCTTTATGAAGTTAGAGCACATTGAAACTTCTATTCCATACGATTTAATTTTATTAGGAGCGTCAACTGGTGGGCCTGAAGCCCTGAAGCAGATCATTGGCGAGCTTAAACCCAATATGCCACCAATATTACTAGTTCTGCATATGCAACCTGAATTTATGGTTCGTTACTGTGAGCGGCTACAGAGAATTACTGAACTTAAAGTAAAAAGATTTATTGATCATGAGAAGGTTGTTCCAAATTCTATCTATATTGCAGATGGGTTAAACCATATGGAGATAAGCAAAACTGGATCAGATTATTTTTTAAACAGGGGAAGTGACGAGAAGGTAAAAGGCCACTGTCCAAGTGTGGATGTACTTTTTAATTCAGCAGCTAGACTAAAAAAATCAAATCTTTTAGCCATTTTACTAACTGGTATGGGGTCGGATGGAGCAGAGGGATTAAATTCATTAAAAAAATTCAGGAGCTTTTACAGTAACGCAGAATGAAGAAACTTCAGAAGTTTACGGCATGCCCAAAGCCGCTCTAGAAATAGGGGCCGCCAAGTGTGTTCTTAGTTTAGAACAAATTACTAAAATTTTAAGCTTACAAGAACTTTAATTTTCTTATTAAATACTCTTAGGCATTTGATAACGCGTCTAAAATTGGGCATTCAGGCCGATCATTTCCCTTACAATTATTTGCCAAAAAGCTAAGCTGATGCCTGAGGTCTTTAAGTTCAATTAATTTGCTGTCTATTTCTGAAATTTTTTCTAATGTAAGAGCTTTAACTTCCTTACTGGACCTATTTTTATCTGAGTATAAGGAAAGCAGCTCTTCACATTCTTGAATGCTGAAATTAAATTTCCGAGCCTTTGAAACAAATTGTAGTCGGGCCAAATCATCATCAGAAAAATCTCTATAACCTGTGCTATTATTTTTTAAAGGCTTTACCAGACCAATATCGGCATAATATCGAACCGTTTTTACTGTTAAGTTTGATAGTTTTGCCGCCTTACCTATATTCACAATATATCCTTTACACTCCACTAACTGGAGAGTTTATACGTTACCACATTGAGGTCAATATGACGTACTTAGTAAATGAATTAAATATTAATTGGCGATGCAAACACACATGGGTTCGATCATCCAAGAATACTGGATGGTGCCTACTAGGTTGCGCAATTGGAGATATAGGAACCATATTATATTTTCAGTTAATGGGAATAGATTGGCCTGTTTGGCTTATCATGACATTGGCAATTATAAATGGCATTATAACGTCAATTATGCTCGAAACTTTCATTTTAAGTAAGCAAATGGAACTTCGGCAGGCTTTTAAAACTGCGATCGGTATGTCTTTAATTTCAATGGTTTCAATGGAATTGGCCATGAACATAACTGATATAATTTTAACTGGAGGAGCTGTTATAAAATTTTGGGTACTTCCTTTCATGCTATTTGCGGGTTTTATAACCCCACTTCCATATAATTATTGGCGACTCAAAGCTCTGGGAAAATCCTGCCATTAACAAAGCCTCATAATACTCAATTGGGGAATCAAATCTTTTACAGGAACTTTTAATTAACGGATCCCATTTACTGCCAGATAGGCTGAGTAAAGAGATGTAGTTCCCATAATAAATAGTCGATTTAATCGCTCTCCACCAAAACAAACATTGGAAACAATTTCAGGAATTTTGATTTTTCCTATCAAAACGCCAACCGAGTTATAGCAATGGACACCATCAGCGGCTGAAGTCCAAATTCTATCTTCGCTATCAATTCTGAACCCATCGAATAACCCATTTGAGCACTCAGCAAACAATTCTGGGCTTGCAGAAGCTACTGTATCCCCTGTCAGATCAAAACTGTAAATATTCCGTGGCCCACCCTCAACATGAGAGCCTCCCGTATCTGAAACATAGAGTTTGCTTTCAATTTTATTGAAACAAAGGCCGTTGGGTTTAACCATTTGATTAGTTATTAAATCTACGTTTCCAGTTTTTTGATCAATTCTAAATACATTACAGGAGGATTGCTCACATGGTGACTTCCGCCCTTCATAATCACTCATTATGCCGTAGTCAGGATCAGTAAACCAAATGGAACCATCACTTTTAACAACGGCATCATTAGGTGAATTCAGTCTTTTACCGTCAAAGTGGCTTGCTAATGATGTAACTTCGCCAGAATGCTCAGTTCGCGTTACAGACCTTGATAGATGCTGGCAAGTTATCAAACGCCCCTGAAGATCTCTAGTATTTCCATTTGAAAAGCTGGAGGGATTTCGAAATTCTGATACAAGACCATTTGTTTCGTCCCATCTGAGCATCCTATTATTTGGAATATCAGAAAATAAAAGGAACCTTCCAGCTGGAAACCAAACAGGCCCTTCAACCCATCGCGCACCTGTCCAAAGTCTTTCTACACGGCCATGTCCTGTCACACAGCTATTAAACTCTTCTGTTAATATTTCAAAACCAGTACCGTCTATTTCTCCAAAAAAACTTCCCATAAAGCTTAATTATCCTCTATATTCCATAGCTTGTAAGCATTGTCGCTATAAAAACTTTGTCTTTCAGATTTGGACCACTCAGCAGTTAGGGTATGCGTCAATCCAACCCAGGTCGGTAGCCCCCCACCTATCTGACACACGGGACTATCACTTCCCCAGATAATTCTATCAGTTCCAAAAACGTCAACAGTATGATCAAAATAGGGCTTTATATCTGCAAGTTTCCAACTATCAGCGTCACCGTAAGCTATGATACCCGAAATTTTAACTACCACATTAGAGCGTTTTGAAATACTTTTCATTGCTGCCGCCCAAGACGAAAATATATTATTTTTTATATCCGGCACACCGCAATGGTCCAAAATAAACTTAACATTTGGGCAATCATCTATTAACTCTTCAACAATAGGCAATTGGTCAGCTCGAGCACATATGTCAAATGTAAAGTCATGATTGCTTAAAAGCTTGATATTTTCTCTAAATAAAGAACTTTGGCTCACGTCATCTGAAACAACGTGAAGAACTCTCCTAAACCCTTTAATTAAATTTTTTTGAGAGGCCCCATTTAAAAAATCGTTGAAACCTTTCTGCTCGGGCCTGCATGCTGAAATTATTCCTTTTATCTTGCTGCCTGGTTGGTTGCTTAAACTCTCCAACATGGTCGTTTCATTTTTTATATCTTCTTCTCTGACATCCACTTCCATATGAAAGCATGCATCAATACCCAGCCTGTTGGCTGTAATTTCATATTCTTCATAATTGTATGATTTATTTAATGCCGGAACCTCATTTAGCCACGGGTAACCAAGTTTATTGGGATAAATAAGATGAACATGGGTATCGAATAGCATTAATCAAAAACTTTTGTTTCTATAGAATATTAATTTAAATTTATTTTACACTGGGTGAATATTTTTTGATATAGTAAATCAAGGGGGAAAGAAATGTTAAAAGGAATAAATCCTTTATTGAATGCTGATGTTTTACATGCCTTAAGGGCAATGGGGCATGGAGATGATCTTATCATCGCAGATACAAATTTTCCATCAGACAGCGTTGCAAGGCAGACAGTTTATGGAAGACTACTCAGAATAGATGCCTCAGCTGCAGATGTTGTGCAAGCAGTATTGTCTGTCATGCCGATTGATGAATTTGTTGATGATGCAGCCGCCAGAATGGAAGTCGTTGACGATCCAAAAGCTATTTTACCAGTCATGGCAGAAGTTCAAGACAAAGTATCAGCAGTCAACGGCCCCAACCCTATGCTGCCAATTGAGCGGTTTGCTTTCTATGATAGAGCTAAGAAAGCCTACGCCGTTGTTCAGACAGGCGAGCGCAGATTTTATGGCTGTTTCGCCTTTCGAAAAGGCGTAATTGGACCAGACGGAGAATAATTACATGGGGAAAGTTGTTATTCTTGGCGTATTCGTTGCTGATACGGCATACCGTGCTTCACGAATGCCAAAAATGGGAGAAACAATTCTTGGAAATTCATTCGTATTAGGTCCTGGTGGAAAAGGTTCCAATCAGGCCGTAGCTGCCGGGAATTTGGGTGCTGATGTAACGATCATAACGCGTTTAGCCAATGATGACTTCGGGAAAATGGCATTGGACACTTGGCAGAATGCAAATGTAAAAGGTGCCGTCAGATATAGTAGTAATACCAATACAGGTGCAGCATTTATTTTTATAGACGATAAGACAGGAGATAACGCCATAATTATTGCGCCTGGAGCAGCATCAGAAATTTCTTTGAAAGATATTCATGAAAATTTAGGAATAATTTCATCAGCGGATGTATTCCTAACCCAGCTTGAACAACCTATCGGCGTTGCACAAGAGGGCCTTAAAGTTGCCAAGGAAAATGGTAAGATAACTATTTTAAATCCTGCTCCGGCAGCCAACCTCCCAAAAGAAATATTTGGTCTTTGCGATTTTATAACACCAAATGAAACTGAAACCGAAGCACTAACTGGGTTGCCCGTGAGAAATGAGAAAGAAGCAGAAACTGCTGCTAAATTCTTGAATGAGTTAGGTGTCAAAAGGCCAATCATTACCATGGGTGAGCAAGGAGCCTTTTTACATGATCATGGGCTTATCCCTGCATTTAATGTTGGAGAAGTAGTCGAAACAACTGGAGCGGGTGACGCATTTAATGGCGGTTTCGCTGTCGCGTTATCAGAAGGAAAATCTGCATTAGAGGCAGTTAAGTTCGGGTGTGCTACTGCGTCGATTTCTGTAACACGCCCGGGTACTGCGCCATCAATGCCAGCAAGAGATGAAGTGGAAAAAGTTGTAATGATCTAAGGATTAATTAAAAGATCTGAAAACAGAACCAGAATATCAACAAATTTAGCCAATTCCTAAAAGCCCAATTTCAAATGTAGCAATTGGAACTTTATCGATTATTTAAGACGCCTGGAAGATCGTTACGATCATTGAAACCGCCTACCAAATTAGCTCAAAACCTGCTACAAAAATTTAGATCCTGAAAATTTCCGTAGTATTTAGGAGATCCAATTGACAAAAATCACTGGCATAAAAACTTTTGATTTAAGATTTCCCACATCAGATCACCTAGACGGCTCCGATGCGATGAACCCAGATCCAGATTATTCAGCTGCTTATTTGGTAATTGAAACGGATACTGAATTTGAGGGGCATGGCCTTACTTTTACGATTGGACGTGGCAACGAGTTGTGCATCTCCGCGTTTTACGCCTTAGAGCCACTGATAGTTGGCTTAGATTTATTATGGATAACAGAGAACATGGGGCGATTTTGGCGTCATATAACTGGCGACAGTCAGTTACGATGGGTTGGGCCAGATAAAGGTATACTGCATCTTGCTACTGGAGCAGTTGTAAATGCTGTATGGGATCTTTGGAGTAAGTCTGAAAAGAAACCTGTTTGGCGGCTCGTCTACGATATGTCTCCAGAAGAGATAGTAAGTCTAATCGACTTTAGATATTTGACAGATGCCTTAAAACCAGAAGAGGCTTTGAAAATCTTAAAAAGGTCTTTTCACACAAGGGAGGAAAGATTAGCAGCTTTATTGAATGAAGGTTACCCATGCTATAATACATCTGCCGGTTGGCTAGGATACTCAGATGAAAAGCTTCATGCACTTTGCTTAGATGCTAAGAAATCCGGCTTTTCTCATGTAAAGTTTAAAGTTGGTAAAGACCTGAAAGACGACATTAGAAGACTAAAAATAGCAAGAAAAGCGCTTGGAAATGAAATTGAAATTATGATTGATGCAAATCAAGTATGGGAGGTAGATGAAGCAATAAAATGGATCAAAAAATTGGAATTTGCCAACCCTTTTTTTATTGAGGAGCCAACAAGTCCTGATGATATCTACGGTCATAAAAAAATTAGGCAGGCAGTGAAACCAATAAAAGTAGCCACAGGTGAGATGTGTCAAAATAGAATAATGTTCAAACAGTTCATACAAGAAAACGCATTAGACATAGTTCAAATTGATAGTTGCAGAATGGGAGGCTTAAACGAGGTTCTAGGAGTGTTGCTGCTAGCTTGCAAATTTAACAAACCTGTATGGCCACATGCTGGCGGAGTTGGCCTGTGTGAATATGTTCAACATATTGCCATGATAGATTATCTAGTAATTTCCTGCGAAAAGGATACTAAGCGGATCGAATATGTCGACCACTTACATGAACATTTCATTAACCCTTGCAATATAAAAGAAGGAAAATATCTAGCTCCATTAGATCCAGGATTTTCTATTCAAATGAAATCTGAAACTCTCAATAATTTCCTGCATCGCAAATGAATTTATTTTAGCTAAATAGAAAAATAGGAAACGTACTTTGAATACAAATTTGAAAACGATTATTTCAGGAAAAATAACTAAAATTGAAATATTTTCAAAATGAGCAAATCTGATTACCTTTTTGTTTTTTTAGCATGCTTTACGGGGTTTATTTGTTATTTTACGAAGGGTCCAGATAGCTTTGCTTCTGCATTTGGTTATTCATTTAATTTACTTGTTTTGATTTTACCAACACTTGTTGGAGGCCTATTGCTTAGTGGCCTAATTCAGCAGTTTATCGATCAAGATAAAATAAACAAAGCCTTAGGTGAGAAATCTGGTTTTTCTGGTTTAATCTTTGCCACTTTAGCTGGCGTAATTACTCCTGGCGGGCCCTTTACTTCCTTTCCAATAGTTTTTGCCCTTTGGGTTGCTGGAGCAGATATTGGAGCCTTAGTAGCATATGTTGCAGCATGGTCTCTCATCGGCGTTTATAGGTTGGTAATATGGGAAATACCCATGATGGGGATGGACCTATCACTCCTGCGGTTTTTTGTCAGTATTCCATTACCCATACTCGCTGGTCTCGCCGCCAGATGGCTTGTTAAATATTTACCTCTCAAAGTTCAGGATGTAGCTAACAAATGATAACCGGATACGTCATAGTTTGGTTTTTTGTTTTTGTCCTAACTATTTTTGTGTTTAAAAATAAAGGTTATAAAGGGATTAAAAGATCAGGAGTGTTTGCTGGAAATCAGGCTATAAGTATTGGCCGAAAAATGCCGTTTGCCCTTCTATCTGCTGCTTTCATTGCTCAAATCGTCCCAATCGAAGAATTGTCCAATATTGTTGGGCCCGAGTCTGGCTTATTGGGTATAACTATAAGTGCTTTATTGGGTGGTCTTCTGCCTGGAGGCCCGATGACCTCATTTCCAATAGCTTTAATTTTCTTTGCTGGCGGAGCCGGCGCTCCTCAGATTGTTGCTTTGATATCTGGATGGTCAATTTTTGCCATCCACCGCGTTTTAGTTTTTGAAGCGCCCACTATGGGATGGAGCTTTGTCACTATACGTTTGATTTCATGTGCGTTGTTACCAATTTTAGCTGGGCTAATCGTAGAATTACTATCAATAGACGGACTGAACGTCCCGCCAGCTTTGGCATTTTAACCCTAGGATTAGTTATTTACATTGTAAGTTTTTGATCATAACTGGCTGTTACAATATTAATTTAGCCAATAAATTACTGCAAGGCAGTCAAACGTGGAAACTTTTACATATTGGTTTTTAATTACTCTTGCAGCTATTTTTGTAGGAATGGGTAAGGGTGGACTGCCAGTAATTGCGACACTTGGCGTTCCTAGTTTATCACTGATAATGTCACCAATTGCTGCAGCTGGTCTATTACTACCTGTTTATATCGTTTCTGATATATTTGCGCTTTCTGCCTATCGCCGAGATTTTAACCGGCCTGTACTTCGCATAGGTATGGGAGGAATGACATTGGGTGTTATAATAGGCGGGCTAACTGCTTCTATAGTTATTGAGTGGGTTGTGACATTATTGATAGGAATGATGGGATTTCTTTTCTCATTGGACCAACTCATTCGAAAAAAGCTGTCACAGGCAAAAAAAGAAGCTAAAATCAACTACGGTAAAGGTTATTTTTGGTGTACTATTGCAGGTTTTACCAGCTTTATTAGTCATACTGGAGGTCCACCGTGGCAAATTTTTACTTTACCGCTTGGACTTGCTAAGTCAGTTTTCGTTGGTACCTCAGTCATAGTTTTTAGCTACTGTAATGTAATAAAACTTATTCCTTACATATGGCTAGGACAAATAGATGGGCTAAGCATTCAAGTTTCCATTATAATGATAATACCAGCCACACTTGCAGTCTACATGGGTGTAAAATTAGTAAAACTTATTCCTGAAGATACATTTTTTAAAATAGTAACCTGGGCTCTTTTCTGTATTTCAATTAAATTGATATGGGATGGGATTAGGATTCCTTTGGGACTTTAACTATGCCAAAATCTGATGCAATTGGTAAAAGACCTACAAATTTGTTTTTTATATGCAGCTTATAAACCTAGATCCTTCAAGCATACTTATTTTATTTTTGGCCTTTGCCTTGGGAGGGCTTGTCAAAGGAGCCACAGGTGCGGGTAGCCCAGTAATAGCCATACCTGTTTTGACAATATTTTTTGATGCAAAACTAGCTGTCGCGGTGATGGCAGTGCCTAATCTGTTTTCAAATTTGGTGCAGATAAAGCAATTTCGTAAATCCATGGACAGTATACAATTTTCTCTCAGGTTCGCATTTTTTGGATCAATCGGTTGTTTTGCCGGATCAACTTTATTTATTCTTTCAAGCACAAGAATAATAGAGTTGCTGGTTGGGGGTATTACCATTTTATACGTTTTATTTTCGTTGGCAAAAAACTCTCACAAAATTTCTCGTAAGTTTGCAAACAGAATAGCTCCACTATTGGGAATAATTGGTGGATTTGTACAAGGGACATGTGGCGTGTCTGCTCCAGTAGCTCTGGGTTACTTAAATTCTATTGCTATGAATAGAAACGAATTTATGTTCACCATTTCTTGTTTTTTTGGCGCAATGGCTGCATCACAGCTGCTGCTCTTAACTCTTTTTTCCTTTTTTAGCTGGGAGTTATTTTTTGTTGGTATAATCGCGTTGGCTCCTTTGGCTTTGGGAATGCCCTTAGGCGAAAGATTAACTAAAAACTTTTCTAGCCATGCATTTGAAAAACTAATCCTTATATTTCTTGTAGTCCTAAGTATCCAAATTTTTGCAAAACCCTATATTTGATAATCTAATTTCTAAAAGGCTATTGCTGATTATTTTTTGTTAAGAAATATTTCCAGTTTTCAATGAATTTAGTTTAAAAATGCAACTTTTTTCTTGACTGAATCGTCTATTCCGTCGTGATATGTTCTTATGCAAACGTTCGCATAGGCAAATAAGCATTAAGCAATTGGGTAAAAATGCTGATTGCTAAAAAGGGGGAGATCAAAATTGAGCTTGAATAATGAGCCCATAATTGTAGCCAAAGACCTGACTATTTCCTACGAATTGCATCGAGAACGCAAGAAATTAACTGCATTACAAGATATTAATCTAGAGGTTAAACCCGGCGAGTTTGTAGTACTTGTAGGCCCATCTGGATGCGGAAAAACAAGCTTTATAAATGCAATATCTGGTCTTGTGCCAAAGGAAACTGGCAGCGTTAGCGTTAGAGGTGAGGAAGTCACCGGTCCTGGACCAGATAGGGCGATGGTATTTCAAGATTATGCATTACTTCCTTGGCGAACAGTCGAGGCTAATGTTCGCATGCCTTTTGAGTTTCAGGACTTAGGTGTTTCGGAAGCAGAAAAAACGAAACGTGTTCAGGAATGTCTAGAACTTGTTGATTTAGATGGTTTTGAAAAATCTTTTCCATACGAGTTATCGGGAGGTATGAAACAACGCGTTGGGATTGCAAGAGCATTGATTACTCATCCAGACATTTTACTCGCTGATGAACCCTTTGCCGCAATAGATGCAATGACAAGAGAGGCTATGCAGGCCGAAATGGAACGAATTGTTATGGAAACAGGTCAAACATGTGTTTTTATTACGCACTCTATTGATGAAGCTATTTTGTTGGGTGATCGGGTGGTCGTAATATCTTATCGACCCGGAAAAGTTAAAGAAATCGTTGATATAAACTTCCCTAGGCCTCGCATGAGCAACTCGGAGGTCAAGACCTCTAGAGAGTATGCTCAAATTAGGGATCACATATGGAAATTGGTAAAAGACGAAGCCTCACAAACAAATAGAGGGGAATAATAATGGCAAACAAAGGACAGCAAAACGCCCAGGTTTTCGACACAGATGATCCAGATCGAATTCAAGACATCGGTTGGACAGCAAGAGAGGTTTGGCGCCGCTCTAGAGGGTTTGTTGTAACCTCAATAAATATAATGACCTTCTTTATATTATGGGAAATTGTAACAATTTATGGAAATATAAACCCGTTATTTTTACCCAAGGCTTCAGATATGTTTATGGAACTTTGGGTTGGCTTAACAACTCGTGCACCTGAAGGCGCTGTTTTTTCAGGTAGCATCTTAGATCACTTTTTGCACAGTTTTAGTAACCTAATGTTTGGACTAGGCATAGCAATCTTTATCGGAGTGCCTGGTGGCTTGTTAATGGGAGGCAATAAATATATCGAAGCAATACTAAGCCCCTATGTTTGGGCTCTTGCTTCGTTGCCCAGAATTGCCTTAGTCCCTCTTTTTATTTTATTTTTAGGATTCACCACTACAATGCAGGTAACAATAATTGTTATCTCAGCTGTCTTTCCAATTATGATTAACGCTTGGGCAGGAGTAAAAACTACTGAAAAGTCTTTACTAGCAGCTGCAAGAGTATTCGGGGCCAATAGGCGCCAACTTTACGTTAAAGTGGTGCTCCCATATACTCTCCCATTTATTATTTCCGGTATCCAACAAGGTATCGGACGAGGATTGATTGGGGTAGTCATAGCTGAGCTTTTTGGTGGCTCAAATGGCCTTGGATATCTCATTCAAAGATCTGCGGATACTTTCAATACTGCAATGAATTTCGCTGTGTTGTTGCTGCTGATTGTTATGTCACTTTCATTAATTAATTTTACCAGATGGTTGGAAGCATATGTAGCACCGTGGAGAAGCGCTAATCACCTATAACAGTGATTAAGCATATTTTAATCAACTCTTAACAGGGAGAAAGAAATGGCACTAAAAAAAGACAAGACGAAGATTTTGCTGCCTAGGAGGGAAGTTCTTCTAAAAGGTGGCTTAGGTGCGCTTGGAATGGCTATCGGAGCGACAGCTCTTCCTTTCAAGGGAGCTTGGGCAATGGACTCTTCAAAGGTTCAGTCCAGTGTTAGCAAAATTCGTATGGCTGACTGGAACCCAAACTATGCGGCTCAATGGTCTTGGAGACTTGCCCAATTCAAAGGTTTTTACGAAGAGCATGGGATAAACGAGATCGACTTTTATTTAACCGATACTTATTTTCCTGGTTTAATTGGCGGAAGCCTTGATATAGCCCATTCTGATACTGATATATTGTTTGGCTCTGCCGCTGCAAGTGGTAAACCACTCAAAATGCTTAGCGTTTACCGTGACAAAGAATGGTGGATAATGGGTGTTGGTAAAGGCATCAATTCTTTTGAAGATCTAAAAGGCGGTAAAGTCTCTGGGGGCGGCTTAGGTGGCCGAAACACTTGGATACAGCGACAAATCTTAATTCAAAATGGGATTGATCCAGATAATGATCTTGAAGTCGTGCCAATGAAAGGTGGTTCTGACGGCAGAATGAAAGCTATAATAGCTGGAGTACTGCAAGGTGGATCAGTATTCCCAAGGCATGAAAAAGGTCTTACTGACAATGGTGGAAAATTCTTATCAGCCACATTGTATGAAGTTCCTCAAGAAGGTTTCATTACAAATATGGAATGGGGCGCAAACAACGAGGATGCTTTATATGCATGGCAGTATGCTGAATTGAAGGCCCGGCAGTGGTTGCATGATCCAGCCAACAAAGAAGCAGCTTATGCAGAAATGAGAGCAAAAGGGTTTGATATTCCTCCTGAATTTGAAGCCCAGTATGAAACTGAATTAAACCAAATCTGTAAAGATGGCGGCTTTGACGCTGCTGCAATGGATAGTTTCGCACAAGGCGTAAGAGATCTTGGTCAAGTACCGCCAGATTTTGATTGGCGTGACGCAGTAGATCTAAGATTCCTACATGCTGCTCAAGAGTCACTGGGAATTCCTAAGCGACCAGCATAGAAATAAACAAAATTGAACAATATTAGGGGCCTCTGGCCCCTAATAATTTTTGGAGCTCACAAATGGCAATGTTAATAGAAGGTAAATGGGACCCTGATGCTAAGGGAACTACTGCCCCAGATGGTAGCTTTGTCAGAGCGATATCGCCCTTTAGAAAAGAAATTTCCTCTGCTGGAGAAGGCGAATTTCCGGCTGAACCAGATAGATATAACTTAATAGTTTCGTATGCCTGCCCCTGGGCTCACAGAACATTAATTTATAGAGCTTTGCTAAACTTGGAAGACATTATAGATTTATCAATAGTTCATCCAATTAGTTATCCAAATGGTTGGACATTTGAAAAATATGAATCGGTATCAAATAATACAGGCCTCAATATTTCTTATTTGAGGGAACTTTATTTGCATCAAGATCCAAATTTCACCGGTAAAGTAACAGTTCCGACCTTATGGGATAAAAAAACAAAAAAAATCGTCAATAATGAGTCATCTGAGATCATTAGGATGCTTGACGGTCCTTTCAGCATTCTGAAAGGAAATGAGCCTAACACAATGACTTCTTTATACCCAATGACCGAAATAGAAAAAATGAATGACTTTACGTATAAAGGAATTAACAATTGTGTTTACCGAGTAGGCTTTGCAGCCAGTCAGGCTGCTTATCAAGAAAGCGTTGAACAGCTTTTTTCCACTCTGGACTCTATAGAACAAATACTTGACAGAAAAAAATTCTTGTTGGGCGATAAACCTTGCGAGGCAGACTGGCGAATACTTCCAACTCTCATAAGATTTGACACGGTCTATTACTATCATTTTAAGTGTAACCTTCGAAAGCTGAGCAGTTATACCAATATATCAAATTATTTAGACAATCTTTCCAAGATCAAAAAAGTTGCTGAAACCATCCACAATAGTCACATAGTTGATCATTATTACTTATCACATTTAAAAATAAACCCCTTCGGGATAATTCCTATTGGGGTACAAAATTTAATGTAAAACCAATTACTAAAGGTGCCAAATGTTAAAGCTTTATCATTACGACAGATCAACAGCCGCGCAAAGAGTACGCCTGGGCTTGGAGGAAAAAGAGTTAGAGTGGGAAAGCATAGTCGTTGATACCGCTATGGGCGATGCCAACCAAAGGCCAGATAACTTTCATGAATTCAATCCTAAAGGTCTAATTCCACTTCTTGACCACAATGGCTTCATGCTTCCTGAATCCACTTTAATACTAGAATATTTAGATGATGCATTTTCAGAGGGGAAAACATTAACTCCAGCAACCTGCCAAGATAGAGCAAGAATGAAGTTATGGATGCGTAAGATAGATGATGGCATTCATGTCGCAAGCAGAACAATAGGCGTGTGCATTGTAAACCGTTATTATTACAAAGAAGCAGATACAAAAAAAATTGCCGATTATTATAATAAAATGCGTGATCAAACACGAAAATCAAACGACAAAATTAACACTGAGATGGGCCTAGACTCTCCATTATTAAAACCATCATTAAATGCTTTTAAAAAATTATTTTCAGAAATGAATGACCATTTGACTAATAATAAGTGGCTATCGGGTGATGCAATTTCATTGGCAGATGTTTCGCTTGTCGTTTATCTTACTCGCTTAACTTCATTCCAAATGTCTCCATTGTGGCAAGAAAACAAATTCTTGGTTGAATGGTTTGAGCGTATTAAAGATCGAAAATCGTATAAATTGGCCGTTGATGCTTGGGGAGATATAACGGCAGAGCGCCGGCAAAAAGAAGGCGACAAGGCTTTTGATAAAATAAAGGCTCTCTGGAATGAAGACGAATAAAATCTAAATCTGCCGATTTTCTAATTCTTCACCATCAAAAAATCTCTGTATGTTAATCCAGGACCTTGAAAATAGTTCTGCCCAAGATTGAACTGTAATGCCACCTATATGTGGAGTTAGAATTACATTGTCTCGGTATTCTGTTGGTAAGTTTAACAGTGGATTTTTTTTATCTGGCGGCTCGCTGGTAAATACATCCACCGCAGCTCCTTTTATTTTTCCATTTTGAATTGCTTGGACCAAAGCATGTTCGTCAACAACACCTCCCCTAGAAGCATTTAGTAGAATACCTGTTTCTTTCATACTGGACAAGTCTTCACTTGATATGAGATTTTGGGTTTGCTTGACCAAAGGCACGTGGATAGAAACTATATCTGAAGTTCGTAGCAATTCTCCTTTTACAATCTTCTTGGAAATTTTCGACAGGTTTTCTGCAATCGTTGGGTTAGATGGGTCATGATACTGAATTTTGCATCCCATTGCATGAAACATTCTAGCGGTTTCTTGTCCAATAGATCCAAAGCCAATGAAACCTACAGTAAGCCCCGAGAGAGAAAACATTCTATCTGTAATAATTTTACTACGAAATTCTGAGTAGTTTCCTAAAAATATTTCATCTGACGTTCTACTAAGCCTTCTGGAAATTGTTAAAGCCGCATAGATACAGTACTCCGCAACTGACTTTGCACTTGCACCGAGAACATTACAAACTTTGATGTCATTTCGAGAGCAGAATTCTTGATCCAATCTATCAATCCCCGCTCCTGTCACCTGAACCATCTTTAAAGACGTATTGGAAAAAATATCGTTGGAAATTTTTGGACCAACAGCTGGTATTAGTAAAACGTTGGCCTCTCTAGCTTCTCGAAGTAAAGCTTCATCATCCGGAGAAAGATAGACAACATTGAAGTGGGATGGGGCAACCTGACCAAACTCTTTAAAATCACTTTCTGGGCGAAGACAGATAATTTTATTTTGGTTGTTCAACACAGTACCTTTAAAATTAGTCAAATTTTTAAACCCCGATGTCGTTTTCTATTTTCACTTCATCAGTAGGAAAGAAACACAACAATTTTAACACGGAACTACCAGTATTGGTGGTTCTATGCTTTTCCATGGGAGGAACGACAAATACATCGCCGACGCTCAATGTATAAGATCCATTTGGAGTTTCAGTTACTCCGCTTCCCTCAAGAACATAAATGCATTCCTCCGTGTTGGGATGAAAATGCATAGACCGTGGAGCTTTTTCAGCCATTGGTTGGATCTCAACTAGCCTTAAGGATACATTTTTAGATCCGTTTTTACCCGATACATACTCTCTCGAAATACGCCCAGGTAAATCCAAAAGCACTGCTTCTTTTTCAGTTATTCTAAATGCCAAATTAAGACCCTTTTTCAAGCCTATCTAATGTTGCTAAACCACCGTTGACTTCATCTAGCAACTCAAAAATTTCACTAGATCTTTCAGAAATTGCTGCCGCTAGGTCCTCCACCATTTTCTTACCTTTATCGATAGTAGCTTTTTGTGGCTCTCCATACCAACCTGTTGGGGCAATCGCTCTTATGTCTGAAAGAACAGGTTGATAAGCTCTTGTTCTACGTAACTTATCCATTTTGGAACCATGGGTTCCATCAGAAGACGAATTTACTCGATCTAAGTATACCAGATCGGGATACGAAGCCATTATTGCGAGGGTTTCGATTTCTCCACCATGCGTTAAGCCTCCTGAAGTTGGACCATACATTTCTTGAGCTACATAACAGGCTTGGACAGTTAACACGCTTAAATCAAATTCTCTATGAAGCCTCTCTGCTGCAATTGCTAAGGATGACGAATTTCCTTCATGCCAGTTTAAAAGCATTAGCCTTTTTGCTCCATGTTGGGCTAATGATTGACAGGTCTCCACTACAACTCTGATATAGGTTTCATGAGATAATGTGATGGTAGCTTCGAAAGGCATATGAAAAGGTGTTACGCCCAGAGGTCCACCCGGTATAACTAAACCATCCATTTTTTCAGCTATTGCTTCAGCAATTATGTTGGCGGCAAAAATATCAGTTCCAGCAGGCAGGTGTGGACCATGTTGTTCAACACTCCCGGCAGGAAGAATAACCAGCGGATTTTTTTTCAATTGATCTGCAACTTCTGGTTGGGTCAGGCACTCTAATCGTCTGCTATTCAATTTCTACTCCATCCTATCATTGTGTATTTGCCACATCTTTTTTCCAGCTAAGGTATTATCTATATTTTATTTTTTGCTTCATTCATAATCGAGTCAACCGATACAACTTGTGAACTTTTTTCTACTGATTTCAATGCAGCATAAACCATTGCCACAGCAACATTCCCATCATGAGCAGTGAGTTGTTCAGTAGTATTAGACCTACATGCGTCACCAAAGATCTCTAACTCGTCTCTGAACATATTGCCGGCAGGCATTGTCAAATCTTGTCTCAAGCCATAGCCATCCTTACCGCGCTGCATATATATTTTTGAACTTTCATGAATTTTATCGGGATTATCCCAGGTGGAAAAATCGAGTTCAAAATGCATAAGTCCCTTTTGCGCAAAAACTCGCGTCGAAAAAATTCCAGGTGCAGTCCAAGAACTACCTACATATCCCAACACTCCATTTTTGAATTTAACGGTAGACATTGACTGATCATCTACTTCAGCGCCAACAGGTGATAATTTTGAAGCAATTGACGATACGCACTCAACATCGCCTGCCAAAAAGTGAACAATATCAAACATATGAATTGCCAATTGGGATAATGGTCCTCCCGGAGCTCTATCACGGTACCAGCGCCATGTATCTGGTGTAAGCTCTAAAGCGCGCTCATTAGAAAAATTCGCCTCAATAAATGAAAGTTTTCCTAACTCACCCGAATCCAAAGCATCTTTCATCATTTTTATACCCTGTAACAGTCTAGCGCTGTGCCCGACAGTGACAGTAATGTTATGCTTTTTTTGTAAACCCTCCATACGAAGGCCATCTTCTAAAATATTAGAAATTGGCTTTTCTGTGTAAACGTGCTTTCCAGCCGCAGCAATCTGCTTTGCAACTGAATAATGTTGTTCGTTGGGAACAGTTATAATAACACCTTCAACTTCTTTGAGGTTTAAAACCTCCTCTAAACTTTCGTAAGTCCTTATGTTAAACTCTTCAGTATAGGCATCACGTTTTCCTTGTGATCGTGAATAACCTGCGACAATTTCTATTTTGTCCGAAGTTTTGGCAGCAGCGGTTAAAACTTTTGCCCATCTACCTAAACCCACAATTCCCAATTTGACCTTTGTACTCATTTTTTTCCTCCACATATAGAATGTATACTGTGGTATACCTTATTGTCAATGCAAACGTTTGCGTTTAATATTAATATTAGAGGCTTTCATAATCGGAGATCAACCATGTCTTTAGAACTTTATAATTTTTCTCAATCAACTTGTAGCTTGAAAGTACGATTACAACTTGCCGAGAAAAAGATATCTTGGACAGATAAAAGACTTGTTTCTTCAGATAACGAACATTTATCAGATTGGTATTTAAAATTGAATCCAAACGGCGTTGTGCCAACACTATTACACAACGGAAAACCGATTTATGAATCTACTGCAATTCTTGAGTACTTAGAAGATGAGTTCACACAGGAAAATTTCCGCCCTACCGATCCCTTTCTTTGCAGCCAATTACGTGCTTGGTTAATATTTGTTGATGTTTGGCCCGCACCTGCAGTCAGAACACCTTCGTTTCACTTCGGCGGTTTATTAGAAAAATTTAAAAAAATGTCACAAGAAAAATTTGATGAACTGAAAGAAAAACGTCCATTAAAAAAAGAATTCTATAATTCATTCGACAAAAACTCAGGCTTTTCCGAAGAAGATATTTTTACTTCATTTTCCATATTTGAGAGAACTTTCGTTAGGATGGAATACCTTTTAAAAGAGTTTGGAGGACCGTGGTTAATGGGAAAAGATTATACCATCGGCGATATGGCAATTTTACCAACAATCGACAGAATTGAAGATTTGGGGCTTGATGATTTATGGAATGATAGGTTCGAAGGTGTCAAAAATTGGCTTGAAAGAGCACAGGCCAGATCGGCCTCTAAAATTGCTTTCTACGAGGGCAGTAGATTGTCAGAGCAGTTTCCTGAACTCAATCTCGGCAAAGGAGCAAATGCTTCTATAGTTAGAAAATACCTAGAGGGGAAATAATCCCATTAATTGTGCATATCTCAAGCTAAGCACTCGAACTAGATGTGATTCTTTTTGATAGTTAATTTAATGTCATTATAGACAATCAAAGAAGCATTTCAGGCGATTTTTTTTTTGGATTCTGTATTAATTTAAAGTTAATTGAAAAGTTTGCGCTAACAACCAAAAAGATTGCGCTAACAGTCCTTCGAAGGCATTTCACTTTAATAAAAATTAAATTATTCATTAGACCTATTGCTATCAAAGAGGGCCAACTCATGACAGCTTTTCACGGACTATATAATCCAAAGCTGAACCTGGTCAATCAAGGGATTGAAGGTTTTAAAAATGCATATTTTAATCTGACAGAACCAGATTTAATTACACATTCCTTAGCGAGGAAAGAAGGTGAGCTTGGGATTGGTGGGACACTTCTCGTTGAGACAGGAAAATTTACAGGAAGATCTCCTAAAGACAAGCATATCGTTGTTACTGAAAACACTGAAAATACTGTGTGGTGGGAACGCAATGCAAAAATGTCAAAAGAAGCTTTTAAGCGACTACATAATGACATGCTTGATCACGTCAGGGATGAAGATTTATTTATCCAAGATCTTTATGGAGGAGCAGATCCTAACAATAGGATAGGCGTACGTATAATATCCGAGCTCTGCTGGCATAATTTGTTCATACGACATCTTTTAATACGTCCAGCACAACATCAAATTAGAGATTTTGCATGCGACTTCTCGATAATTAATCTACCAAGTTTCTTCGCTGACCCAGAGAAACACGGCTGCCGTAGCGAAACAGTGATAGCTATAAATTTCGATGAAAAGTTAATTTTAATTGGCGGGACCGAATATGCAGGGGAAAACAAAAAAGCAGTTTTTACACTTCTCAATTACATTCTTCCTGATGTTGGAATAATGCCAATGCATTGTTCCGCAAATATTTCAAAGGAAAAGCCTGAGAATTCTGCTATATTCTTTGGTTTATCTGGGACAGGTAAAACGACGCTTTCATCGGACCCAGATAGAATACTTATTGGTGACGATGAGCACGGCTGGTCTGACGACGGTGTATTCAATTTTGAAGGTGGTTGTTACGCGAAAACAATCAATTTGTCCCCAGAGTCAGAACCTGACATTTACAGAACAACTTCTTTGTTTTCGACCGTAATCGAAAATATGGTCTACGACAAAAGGACCAAAAAGTTGGACTTTGAAGACGATAGCCTCACAGCAAACATGCGAGCTGCCTATCCAATGCACTATATACCAAATTCTAGCGAAACAGGCTTGGCAGCGAAACCTGAACACGTCATTTTGCTAACGTGTGATGCTTTTGGAGTTATGCCTCCTATAGCTAGGCTCACGCCTGCCCAAGCAATGTATCATTTCCTCTCCGGGTTTACTTCAAAAGCTCCTGGCACAGAAAGAGGAGTAACAGAGCCAGAACCAACATTTTCCACATGTTTTGGAGCCCCTTTTCTTCCAAGGCCACCTCAAGTGTATGGAAAACTATTCAAAAAGAAAATCTCTGAAAATAATTCCTCTTGTTGGCTGGTTAACACTGGATGGACCGGTGGTGGACATGGAATAGGGGCAAGGATGCCAATCAAAGTTACAAGGTCCTTACTAACCGCTGCTATCAGTGGTGACTTGGACGAAGCTACATTTATTAAAGACGCCAATTTTGGTTTTGAGGTTCCAATGTTTGTACCTGGAGTGGACCCAAAATATCTAAACCCCAGAAACACTTGGCAAGATAAAGCCGCTTACGATAAGGCAGCCACCAAATTAATAAATTTATTTATGGCTAATTTTGAGCAATACCTACCGAACGTCGATAATGACGTAAAGAGCGCGCTTGGGATCTAAACTTCACTAGATAATAATGAGGAAACTATAGCATCTCGTGTGATTGGAAGCTGCTCAACTCTAATACCAAGGGCATTTCTCACAGCGTTAGCAACAGCTGCTCCTGCTGGGCCCTGAGAGATTTCAGCAGCACCTAAAGGTTTTTCGTAGGGACGTTCTATCAATATTGTATCCAAAGTTGGAATTTCACTGAACTTTATAATTGGATAATCAAACCAACTTTCAACAGCGACTGAATTTCCATTTGTTTTCACAGCCTCCTTAAGGGTCCAGCTGATAGATTGTATTATACCTCCCTCTATTTGATTTTTGACCCCATCTGGACTGATGGCCTCACCAACATCCGAAACTGAAACAACATGGTCTACGCTTACTTCCTCATCAACAGTTACGCTAACAAAAACGGCGCAAAGCCCTGAAACTCCTTTATAACGAGCATACGCAACTCCCCAACCCTGAGATTCTTTTAACTTTTTTCTATAAGTTTTGGTTTCTTTATCCAACCTTAGTAATAATTCTTTTGATCTATCATCAGCACAATGCTTGATCCTGAAATCTAAAGGATCTTCGCCGACATTAAGAGCTATTTCGTCAATTAAACCCTCATTCACAATTACATTATTGTATGCACCAAGTGATCTTAATGCAGAGGCTCTGTAGGGCAAATCGTGAACCAGTCGTTTTTTTACCCTCACTGGGCCAAAATCATAAGATGGCACAGCATTTCGCTCAGCACCTCCACCTCTAACCGCTGGAACGTCAGGAGATTTGGCAGGTAGTTTAGAATTTTCAATAAGGACGGCTGAACGCAGATTTGGCGTCCCACCGGTACCAGGCCGGGATGAATGTGGTACAGAAGTGACTTCAACGTCAAAAGCAGTTATTAGTCCATCTGGTCCTAAGTGCGCTCTCGATTTTGTTGACATCGCGGCGCCCATTGGCGCTGCATGGAATTCATCATAGCGCGACCAAACGACTTTAACATATTTTCCCTCAACTGCATTGGCTAATAACGCAGCATCCAATGCTGCGTCATCTGCTCCATTATGACCGTAGCATCCTGAACCCGCTTTATGGATTACAATAATATTCTCTTCAGATATTTCCAAAACAGCCGCAAGCGCATTTCTTAGTTGAAACACACCTTGACTATGTGTCCATACCGTAAGTTTTCCTCTTTCCCATTTTGCCACTGCAGCTGCTGGGCCTATAGAGCCATGGAAAATATATGGCCTAGATATAGTGAGTTCATACCATTCTCCGGAGTTTTTATTCACATCTCCGGTTTCAGTAATCACTTCAAAATCACAACTTTGCGACTCCAAATGAGAAATTGGGTTTTCAATTTTCTCAGAATTTTCTTCCCATTCAGAATTTTCCCTTGCCCATTCAGCGGCTTCCAATGCAAATCTCTGACTAGTCGCTAAAACTCCAACAAATGATCCATCTTGAACAATTTTTACTACTCCAGGCCTACCTGATAAGGACTCAACATCTAACTTCAAAAGCTTAGAATACATATTTGCTGGATGGATAGTTGCACCAAACAGCATTCCCTCCTCCATGATATCATGGACAAAGGGTGCACCCGTCATCCGCTCCATCAGATCAACTCGCTCTATTTCTCTAAATTCAGTCCATCTTTGCGACGGATCTTTTAACTTTGCTTCATCTATTATTCTACTATTTAGATCAACCTTTTCTAAAACCTCATCAATCGAAAAACAAAGAGAGCCTTTTTGATAAATTCCTCCATTCGATAACTCAAGTTCACTTGGATCGGCACTTAAACTTGCAGCACTGATATCTAATATTTGTCTCCGTAGAGCTGCAACAGCCCACCTGAGTGACTGTCCACCATGAGCAATGGACATACTGCCAGCTGTAAAACCTTCATTGGGTGTCTTATCTGTTCTAGCTGTCTGAAGGGTAATTTTCTCTGGGATAACTCCTAATTCATCAGATATCATCATTATCAAAGCTGTGAGATTACCCTGTCCAAGCTCAACCCGTCCAGAAAAGAAAATTAATTTGTTTTCAGATGTTACTGTAAGCCAATCTCCTAGTTTTGGATAATCAATAAGAGGCTTAGGTAATTGAACCTTCATTTGACTGCCTTTGTGGTCATCAATGTGCAGGCTTTCTGCACAGCATCTAGTATCCGAGCATGAGCTCCACATCTACACAAATTTGCATCTAAAGCTTTTGCTATCTCAAATCGCGTAGGATTTTCTTTTTGATCAAGAAGTGCTTTAGAGGCCATTAAAATTCCAGGCAAACAATAACCACATTGACCAGCCTGATATTCGATAAATGCTTGAATTAATGGATGATCATGCTTACCTGCAAAAAGCTCAGCGGTTTCTATATTTGCACCTATTACATCCTTAGCACGGATTTCACATGACATTTTGGGTTGTCCATCAATTATCACCGTACAAGCGCCACATGTCCCTTGACCACAACCAAACCTTGTTGATCTCAAGCCAACTTTATCTCTGAGAAAATAGAGAAGTGGCTCATTGTTAGAATCTTCGATAAAGTGAACAACCCCGTTAACCGTACATTTTAATTCACTTTCCATATATTTTTACCAATCACTTTCTTAGCCAAACTTTGAGGTCTTGTTGAAAGCTCGAAGCTATATTTTCAAGAAGTCAAAATCGATTGAAAGCTGACCCAGAAAAACTACCACTCAGTCGAAATATACTGTGTTTCCTGAAATTCTAACATTCCTTCTTTGCCGCCCTCTCGCCCTAACCCAGACTGCTTAACTCCCCCGAAAGGTGCCGCAGGGTCGGATACCAGACCTCTATTCAGCCCAATCATGCCAAATTCAAGCTTTTCCGATAATTTTAAACCCCTTCGAACATCTTCAGTATACAAATACGCTACCAACCCATATTCAGTTGAGTTAGATCTTTCGATAACTTCTTTTTCATCAGTAAAAGATTGTATGGCAGCAACAGGTCCAAATATTTCATCCGAAAGACAATCAGCATCATCAGGCACATTACTCAAAACAGTTGGAGGGTAGAAAAATCCTGGAACATTGGGTCTGATCCCTCCCACTTCCAATTTAGCACCTTTAGAAATAGCATCTGAAACAAAGTGCTCAACTTTATCCCGTGTTTCTGCGTTCACCAATGGTCCAACGTCAACATCGGGCTCAACTCCATTTCCCACTTTAAGCGCAGCCATTTTCTTTGAAAATATAGCTATGAATTTGTCCTTTACACTTTCATGCACATATATCCTGTTTGCAGCAGTACAGGCTTCGCCAAGATTTCGCATTTTTGCCATCATTAGACCATCTGCTGCAGCTTCAATGTTCGCATCTTTACAGACAATAAATGGAGCGTTTCCACCTAATTCCATTGCCGGTTTAACAATATTATCGGCAGCTGCATGTAATAACTTTCTGCCAACTTCCGTAGAACCTGTAAAACTAACTACTCTAACTCTAGGATCTGAAAGCATTCCAGAAACTACTGCCCCAGATGATCTCGACGGCAGAACATTTACAACTCCTGGCGGAACGCCTGCTTCCGACAAAATAGGCATTAAAGCCAGCATGGTTAAAGGCGTTTCAGAAGCTGGTTTTACAATTACTGGACATCCTGCAGCAAGAGCTGGCCCAATTTTTCTAGTCCCCATGGCTGCCGGATAGTTCCATGGTGTGACTAGTACGGAAATTCCAGCAGGCTTCTGATGCACTAAAATTCTTGCTCCCGTTGCCGGCGCCATTCCTAAATGGCCATCGGATCTAACGGCCTCTTCAGCATACCAGCGGAAAAATTCAGCAGCATATCGTGCTTCGCCAATTGCATCCCCACCGGCTTTGCCATTCTCTAGAGTGATGAGATGAGCAATGTCATCGATTTTCTCCATAAAAAGCTCATATGCTTTTCTTAAAACCTCTCCACGCTCTCTGGGACTTAATGAAGCCCAGCCGTGAAATGCATCCTCAGCCGCATTTACACAGGCCATGGCGTCCTGCGGCGTGCCACTAGAGACTTTTGTTATAACGCTTTCGTCTGCAGGGTTTAGAACTTCGAAAGTCCCTCCATCTGATGCCTCTCGCCACTCGCCACCAATATATAATTTATTCTTAAAGCCCATTTTAATTTATTCCTTAAATAAGTTGGAGTATTGGGTCCTCTAACCTTGCCCCCAATTCGTTCAAAAATTTTACAGCATCTGAAAATTGTAAAATCCGTTCGCTGAAAGACAAACAGACAGTGAATTCATTTTGAAATTGGGAAAAACTTAAAGTGAGATTATTGGACCCAGTTTCGTATGCACTTAATCTAGTGTCGCAAAGATCAATAAGCGTTACGGTGGTCACTTCACTACTTAAACTGACGATGTCAGCGCCAGTTTCTAAATAACTTTCACCATTTATATCTTTAAACACCACCTCTATAGCACTTTCTTCAAAAACAAAGCTCCAGGCACTACTTGTAAACTTCGAAAACAACAAACTTCGTTGCGCACTTTCCGATTTCAAAATAAGGGCACTAATCGCTTCTGCCGAAACCTGCATATATATGGACGAAAAGTTCGAACTTTGGGGCATACGGCCTAGGTCACCAAAATGAAAAGGTTCTGAAATTCCAGCATTTCGCAGTTCAGCAAGATCAAAGCCCATCTCTTTAGCTGCAAATTTAGCTTTCGGTGATGCTAAAATTTTAGTGCCCGCATTAGCCCTATAGTTGCTTGAACTCCTATTTATAAGTTCCTTTTTGTCAGAAGGGCTTTCAATGTTTCGAACCTCAATTTTTGTACTCATATCTTTAACAGTTTCAATTTGAGACTCATTCGGCTCCAATGGACCAGAAACGTTTAAATCTATTTGGGAAGTATCACTACCCTCGTTATTATCGGAAATTAATGCCAAAAGCTGGCCTACAGGCACTTCGGAACCTTCATCAACCTTAATTTTCGATAAATAACCTTCTTTTTGGGCTTCCACCTCCATAGTAGCTTTATCGGTTTCCACCTCGAATAAAGGGTCCCCCTTTTCAACCTTTTCGCCTTCTTTTTTAAACCATGCAACTACTACCGCCGTATCTTGGTTCATTCCCAGCTGAGGCATTTTTACTTCATAACTCATGCAACAGCTCTCCTGCTATTATCTTCCGAGCATTCGAAGCAACTTTCTCGGCAGTTGGAACAGTCAAATCCTCTAAAACAGGACTGAAAGGAACAGGAACATCCATAGCCCCCATTCTAATTACCGGGGCATCCAAATAGTAAAAAGCCTTTTCAGAAATGCGCGAAGCTATTTCTGCAGTAACACCAAAATTTTGATGACCTTCATCAACTACAATTACTCTGCCTGTTTTTTTTGCTGAATTTAAAATTGTCTTTTCATCTAGTGGAACCAAAGTTCGTGGATCTATTATCTCAACACTAATCTCTTCATCCTCAAGAATTCGAGCAGCGTCTTCGCAAACCTGTCGCATTGAAGACGTCCCTATTAGGGTGACCTGGTTTCCCTCTTGCAGAACAGCGGCTTCTCCAAAGGAAATTAGATACTCATCTTCGGGCACATTGGCTTTATCTTGATACATCAATTTATCTTCAAATATTACCACCGGATTATCATCTCTGATTGCTGTTTTAAGCAGGCCTTTGGCCTCATAAGCGGAAGAAGGCATAGCGACCTTAAGACCCGGAATATGAGATACTAAAGCATGCAGCGATTGACTGTGCTGAGCTGCAGACCTTCTGGTAGCCCCAAGGTTTGTACGGACAACTAGAGGTACATTTAATTTACCACCAGACATATAATGGGCCTTTGCAGCCTGATTACAAAGCTGATCCATTATCAAAAAAAGAAAATCACCAAACATAATATCCACAATTGGCCGTGATCCGGTCATAGCCGCGCCAACGGCGAGCCCCATAAAGCCTGGCTCGGAAATTGGAGTATCAATAACTCTTTGAGTTCCGAATTCCTCCACCAGGCCAGAAGTAATTTTGAAAGGAGTACCTGCTTCTGCAACATCTTCGCCGATTAAAAATACAGAGCTATCACGTCTCATCTCTTCTGCAATGGCTTCATTAACAGCCTGAGAAAGCGTTATTGACCGCATTAGTTAGTCTCCAAGTAAACGTGCATATCAACTTCATTTGGATTCGGATAATTTGCTTCAAGCGCATATTTAACGGCGTCATTAGCTTCAGCTGCAATCTCATCTCTCATAGCTTGCAACTCTTCTTCGGTTGAAATTTTTTCTGAAACTAACCAGTCACCTAGAATTTTTATTGGATCTTTATTTTTCTTCCAATTTTCTTCTTCTTCTTTTGAACGATAATAGGTGCGGTTAATATCACCTACATGATGCCCATGATAACGGTATGTTATGAGTTCTATAAAAAAAGGGCCTTCGCCTTTGCGCGCTCTAGCTATTAGATCAGTTGCCAACTTGTTGACAGCAAGTACGTCTTGTCCATCAACTTTATGCGCCTCTATTCCAAAGGCTCGCGCCCGATCTAGAATATCACCAGCAGCTATCTCGTCAGTGGCTGTATATTCGGAATAACCATTGTTTTCACAAGCATAGATTACAGGTAAACTCCACAGAGCTGCCATATTCATAACCTCATACAATATGCCTTGGGCAGTCGCTCCGTCTCCAAAAAAACATACTGTGACATCATCATCATCATTTAGCTTTGCTCTCAGAGCTGACCCAGTCGCTATTCCCATAGAACCACCAACAATAGCATTTGCTCCTAAATTTCCATTAGATTGATCGGCTATGTGCATCGACCCCCCTTTGCCTCTGCAATAACCCTCTTCTTTTCCGAGTAATTCACAAAACATTTGTTTTAGTCCTGCACCTTTGGCAACACAGTGCCCATGTCCACGATGAGTAGAGGTAATTTTATCATTGACAGTTAATGCTTCGCATATACCAACAGCGACCGCTTCTTCCCCCGAATACATGTGGGTCAGGCCAGGCATCTTAGCGTCAAGGTAAAGTTGATTAGCTTGATCTTCAAAAGATCTAATTTTAACCATCTGGCTATACATTTTCAGATAACTCTCTGAGTTTGTATTTATTTTTTTTGCCATACTTTAAGTCCTTTTCGAGAACCTAGATCCTATTTGAGATCTTTATTAAACTAATACTTGTTAGAGATTGGAAGTTCTTCAGCCGGGAATAGAGAAATAACCTCACAACCCGTATCCGTAACAACCACTTCTTCTTCAATACGAGCAGCTGAGAACCCATCCTTTGCAGGACAGTAAGTCTCAAGAGCAAAGACCATACCCGTTTTAATCTCCATTGGATGTTCTAATGAAATTGCTCTGCTAATAATAGGTCTTTCATGCAGAGCCAAACCTAATCCGTGTCCAAACTGCAGGCCAAATGCAGCGTCCTCACTTGGAAAGCCCAAACTCTCAGCCGTAGGCCAAACTTCTGCGACTTTATCTGTGGTAACTCCAGGTTTAATCATAGCAATTGAGGCGTCTAGCCATTCCCGGCATTTTACATACGCGTCATTTTGTTCAGCAGTCGCACGACCAATGTTAAAGGTCCTATAGTAACAAGTTCTATATCCTTGATATGATTGCAGAATATCAAAAAATGCCTGGTCCCCAGGACGAAAATACCTATCCGTAAAATTATGTGGGTGCGGATTACACCTCTCTCCAGAAATTGCATTAATTGCTTCAACGTCATCAGATCCCATCTCGTAAAGCATCTTATTTGATAACGCTACGATGTCGTTTTCTCTCACGCCTGGCTTTAACTCCTCATAGATCATATGATAAACGCCATCCACCATACTTGCGGCTTGGGTTAAAAGCTGGATTTCGTCCCAGTTCTTGATTTCTCTAGCCGCTAACATAATCTGTTGCCCGTCAATAACGTTAATGCCCTCCTCCTGAAGTGCATGAAACATAGCAGTTTCGGCGTAATCTACCCCAACCGGCATATCAGCCATACCTGCATCCTTAATCAAACCAGCTATTTGTTTGGCATATTTTTTCATAAGACCAAATTCTGGTGGAATTGTTCCTCTCATTCCGACGACGCCAGCTAAACAGTGATCAGGCTCTAGCCAGTCAGAATATTTTTGGTGATGTACTGCAGCTGAGCCAAAATCCCAAACATAAGGACTGTCATCTCCCGTCAAGAGACAAAATCTACACATTTTGTCTCTTTCCCATTCGCCAATTTTGGTTGCTGAAACGTAACGAATATTATTCACATCAAAGAGCAAAAGAGTTCCTGCAGGAGAATTTTTAAGAGCTTCTCTGGTTCTACTAAGTCGGTAACGACGTAAACGATCATGATCAATCCTACGCTCGAAGTCGACACTTGTGTGACCCCATGCTGGAAGCCGCGCCTCCCATCTCCAGTTGGGTTCTAAATCCTGCGGTGTCAAAACATTAGGTGTAAGTGCCGTACTTATTTTTTTCATTTCATATTCCTTTTAACTATATAAGATTTTTGCCATCCAATCGCCGGTCTCAGGTCGATATTTATAGGGACGATTATTTACAACGTGGGTTCCATCAGAAATCATATTTAATACTACTTCACCCTTAGTAGCTTTAGCTAATTTTTGGGCATGATCTGGGGGGATTACTCTATCTAAAGCCCCTCCAACTATATACATTGGACAAACAATATTTGGAGCTGCATCGCTCAAATCCATCTTTTTTGCTAATTTTTCTGCCTCATCATCACTGTTTGAATGACTCCTGACTATAAATGCTTTTCTAGTCAGGCCAGGCACTCGGGCAAATGCCTCATCAAAATTAAATGGCCCAGTTAAAGATATACACGCTTTTATTCGAGGTTCGAAGGCTGCTGCGCGTGGGGCATAATACCCTCCAAGGCTCACTCCCCATACACCAATGCGCGATGAGTTAATATCCTTTCGACCCTGCAACCAATCTATCACTGCGCCAACTGGTACTTCATAGTCATATCTAATAGGTAAATCGTATTCTGCTTCACCTTGTCCTGGACCATCAAACGCAAAAGTAGCCAAACCTCTATCTAGAAAAATAGCTTCGTTGGTCAGCATTTCCTCTTTTGTGCTATCTAAACCCATGCACATCACAACAACTGGTGGATTTTCAATGCCATCAGGTTTACGTAGATTGCCGATGAGCATACTCCCTTCAAAAGGTATCTCCACACGCTCACCAACATGTCTAATATATTTCAACGCCTCTCCATGAGAAAAGATTGCTTTCTTATGGGCCAACTTCATCTGCTTCAGATCATTAACAAATAAAAATTTCCCAAAGTGATAACATGCAGCAGCAGTAGCTTGGTGATCCGCATAAGAAACAAATCTCTCACCGTCTAAAGCATTCTTTGCCAAATTCTCGTGGATTGAGCCGCGCTCACACCAAGCAGAACACCAGTCCTCCCAGCGATTTATATTATTTGTTACATCTTGGAAATCTGCTAATGGAACACCGTTGGTTACCATTCTATGTGACCAATGTGCGGCCGCAGCTATGATCCGGGAATCTTTTTCGACTTTATTCATTTTTTTTTCCCATCTTTTTTAGATGAGGATATTTCTCAGTCAAAAGTGAACCGAAATAATAGGTTTGCTGAAAAGAATGCGTTTTTTTAATATTTGTTAGCCAATTTTCAATAAGAGGAAAGTCTTTCCAAAGTTCACTCAAATTTATATCATCCATACGAATAATAACCGGCATAATTGCAATATCAGAAATTGTCATTTTTGAACCCATTAACCAGGGCCCACTGTTGTCTTCAATCCATCCGTTCATTCGATAAATTGCACGTTTGAGCCTACTGATAGACTCATCCATTTCACTTTCAGAAAAGCCGGTGCGGCCCATGCTTTTTAGGAACTCACGGCGTAATGGTTTACTATTGCAAAGCTCTTCAAACTCTTCTTCTGTCATATTTTTAAAATGAGGCAAAAACGCCAAATTATATGAAGGAACACGTATCGCAGGCCCAGGGACTTCATCGATGAATTTTAATTGGGCTCTCATTTTAGCGGTTTCAATTGGATCTTCAGGTCGGAGAGGGCAAATATGCGGAAAAATATCTTCCAAGTACTCAACTATAACCAGACTATCTATTATATTATTCCCAGAGTGGACTAGTGATGGCACCACCCCGTTTGGATTGATTGCCATATACTCGGGTTTAAGCTGATCACCAGAAAACAGATCAAGCTTTATTTCCTCAAATGTACAGCCTTTTTCATGCAACACATACCTAACACGTTGACTGCAAGTAGACTGAGGCGCGTTGTATAATGTAAATTCTGACATAAGACGTTCTAGCTAATTTCATTTAAAGTTAATAAATTCATATAATTTTGGTAAAATTATAACCTATTCAGAAGCCTTAGAAACCTCTAGACCCGTTGGATAAGGCGAATTTTCACTTTCTAATTCGATACCAGCCCCAAGAGCTACCGTTTCTAATAACGCCGCAAAATCTCCTTCAATATAAGATTCTGGATCATCTTTCACGCTTGCAGCGCCAAAATGAGACTGTAACGCCTCGCGCATCGCCGCTGTTACTGGCATGGGAACATTAAACTCTCTTCCGGCCGAAAGACCAAGATCTAAGTCCTTGCGCAATAGTGTAGGCGTAAATGTTGTAGTCCAGTCCAAGTTTATAAATGCGTTGGTTTTGTACCTAGTAAAAATTGAACCCATAACTGAGTTATTCATAAAATCTAGAAATGCTCGTCTGGGAACACCTGCTTTTTGAGCGAGAATTGTAATTTCAGCTAAATTTTGAGTTACGACACCTAACATAATATTATGAGCAATTTTACAAAATCTTGCTAATTCTCCCTCTCCCACATATGAAACTCCCATTGCTGCAATCGCCGATATTATATCTTCCACCTGGTCAAAAGCAGCTTTAGGGCCTGAGGCAACAGCTGAAAGCTTACCTGCCTTAACACATTTTCCATTTCCTGAAACAGGACAACAAACCAAATCAGAACCCTTATCAGCCAAAAAACTTCTGATCTCAGCGGATTGGTCGACTCCAATTGACGAAAAGTCCAAAAAAATCTTGGGCACGCCTACCCCAGATAGAACACCATTTTCGCCAAAGTATAATTGCTCTACGTCGCGACCGGTGGATACCATCGTTGCTAACACATCTACACCCGCGAGATCGGCGGGTGTATCAACCAAAATTGCACCAGAGTCTTGCAGTGGCTCAGCTTTTGACCTTGTTCGATTCCAGACTTTCACCGAATAGCCGGCCTTTACCAATCGCTCGGCCATAGGAAACCCCATTCGTCCCATGCCGATCCATCCAATTTGAATTGCAGTCATTATTTCCCCTCTAAATCTTATTCTATATCAGTTTTGAGAGCACCTAACCCAAACTGTTTCAATTTTCACACCCGCGTCTTTAATTAAATTATAGACTGGGCAACGTGCTTCTGTTTCATCAACAACTTTTTCAAGAAAAGAAATTTCCTCTTCTGTAGTTACTTCAGCCTCAACCTTAACCGTCTGGAAATGAGGCACCACTCCTCTAAAGCCAGAGCGCCCACGAATATCAATTGTGAAGGCAGCTGAGAATTCTATTCCATCGTATTTAAACTCATACTCTTTTGCAGTTCTGTTAAAAGTTACAGCTTCACAGGCACAAAGTGAGGCCAAAACGCCTGTTAATGGAGTTGGGCCTAAGTCGCTCCCACCATGTTGAGAAGGTTCATCAAATATGAAATCGGAAAAGTCGCCAAAATTTATTCTAGAGGCCATTGATCCATCATTAGATGCGGTGATAATCTTTTTTCGCACTATAGGATTAGAAAAATCAATTTGATTAACGACGCTGGACACAAAAGATCTCCCCAAATCCATACAGGCTGTATTCGCAAACGATTGCATTGAGCTTAGCAATTAGAGTTTAATCGGTCAATAGACTATAGCAATAGTTTGCAAAAGTAGCTAAAAGACAATCGTAACTAGTTGAGAAAATAATGAAAAAAAACATTACAATTAAAGATGTTGCTAAAGAAGCAAACGTCCACGTCTCAACGGTTTCAAGAGCGTTATCGCCCAATGCTAGAGCATCGTTATCAGTTCAGGTAGTAGAACGGGTAAGAAAGATAGCAAAAGATATGGGGTATAGACCCAATCGAATTGCATCAGGTTTAAGAACAAATAAAACCATGTTAGTTGGTATTATTATTCCTGATATTACAAATTCGCTATACCCTCCAATAGTTAGAGGAGTAGAATCTGTTCTAGAACCGGGAGGATACGCTTCTATCCTTGTCGACACTGACGGCGATCCGAAGCGGGAGGAAAAACTTTTAGAGATACTTTTAGAAAGAGGAGTTGATGGCATAATTGACGCAGCAGTGAGCAGCCACGATCCAGCTGCTGCAAAAATTGCCGATCAAATACCAGTTGTCACCGCAAATAGAAAAGCTTTCGGATCGGGGATCCCTTCGGTAGTAAATGATGATGCTGGTGGAATAAAAGCTATCTTTGATCTATTAGTGAAAAACAAGCATACTGAAATAGCTTACATTGGCGGACCTCGCGGTCTATCGACAGGTAACGCGAGGAATGATGCTTATTTAGAGGCTTCAAAAATTCATGGAATTGATGCAAAATCTGAAAATATTATCTTTTCCGATAAATACTCCGAAGATGAAGGATCTAAGTGTGCTGATCTTTTATTAGAAAGAAATCCTGCGATTACAGCAATACTTTGTGCCAATGATAGACTAGCAATTGGCGCCCTTGAGTCACTTGCAGAACGTGGACTTGAGTGCCCTAAAGATATCTCTATTACTGGTTTTAATGATATACCAATGAGTGATCGTATACCTCCAGGATTAACGACTGTCCGTGTCCTGCAATTTGATGTGGGAAGAATTGCGGCAGAACTTTTATTGAAAAAAATAAGTCAAACAGATCTTGCTGTTCCTGAAACGACGATAATGCCTGTTACCGTCATTGAGAGGGGTAGCGTATCACTTCGAGTTTGATATAACCTTTGCACAAAAATGGTCAAAAATGTCTTATAAAAAGCAAACAAAAATAATAGCGGTAGAAGAGCACTTTATGCATTCCCCCCTAACCGACCATTTCACCGAGGTTGGTCATCATCCTGAAAAAATTAAATCCCGACTTTATGATTTTACAAGTATCAGAATTGATGAGATGGATCAGGCTGGAATTGATATGCAAATCCTATCTCATCAGTCGCCAGGAAGCCAAAGGTTATCAAGTAATGTGGCCGCATCGGCCTGTCAAAAGTCAAACGATGAGCTGGCTTCGATAATTTTAAAATACCCTGAAAGATTTGATGGATTTGCGATGGTTCCTTCAAACTTACCAGATTTAGCGGCTAAAGAATTGGATAGAGCTGTTAAACAACTCGGTTTAAAAGGCGCTATGCTTCATGGATTAAGTGCCGGTGAAATGGTTGACGAGAGTAAATTTTGGCCAATTTTTGCTAAAGCAGAAGAATTAGATGTCCCTATTTATTTACACCCAGCTGACCCGGATAAAATAGTGACCGACAGATACTATTCTCCCTATCATCAAAGTTACCCCATGATCACTCGGGCTGCTTGGGGATTTGGGATTGAAACAGGAACTTTAGCAGTTCGAATGATTCTTTCAGGTATTTTTGAACGGCATCCAAAACTCAAAATAATTTTGGGCCATTTGGGAGAGGCACTACCTTTTTGGTTACCCCGAATACACGAAAGCTTAGCTCGTCCTGGAAATAAAGAAATCAATTTTGATGATATATTCAAGACAAATTTTTGGATAACAACTAGTGGATTTTTTTCTGACAACGCGCTGGATTTATGCCTGAAAGTTCTTGGAGATGATAAAATCCTATTTGCAATTGATTGGCCTTATGCCGACAATAAGGCTGGTGTAAATTGGTTAACTAAAGCACCTATTAGCCAGCAAATAAAAAATAAGATATTTTTTGAAAATACTTTGGAAATCTTAAAATTATAACTTTGACTCGCTAAATTTTTTACCCAACCAACTAACTACGTGATCTATGGCGCCGATTTGAACATCATTTAAAATATATTTGCCATCATCGCCTTTAATTGGGAAAACATAACCATGGTAATCGTGATCATAACTTACCCACTCAACATTTTTACCTGCCTCATTTAGTAGGTCAAAAGATGTTTTAAAGATGCCTTGCAAATGGTCTTCATCTCTACCCATTACTAATACAGGTGTAGTTATTCCCTCAATGCGTTCTTTAGCAATGACCATATCAATTCTTTTTCGAACTTTTTCAACTTCTGCCATTTGCATTTCTTCAATATTCCTGAGCCCCGTTTCCTCATTAACAAAAGCAGTGTCATCAGGCATAAGGGCTAAATATTCATGACTGGCAGGTTCACTAGCCACCGCTGCCGCAAGCCCATGATATTCAGAAACAATTTTTAGAGCCATTTCGCCACCATGGCTCATTCCAATTACACCAATTCTATTTGAATCTACCCAGGATTTTGCCTTAAAATAATCGATAATTGCTATCTCATCTTCATATTCTAAAGGGGACCTATTAAACATTTCGCGACCTTGGCGCATATCGCGGACCATTTTGCCCCCGTTATTATAACCCAACTCCACTTCTGTTCTGTATCTTAACCAAGCACAGGCAAAACCAGCTTCGACCAAGCGATCCATTGTGTATGCTCTATTCCTTATAGCGTCCATTAACCAAGGTAAGCCTTCACCTCCATTGCCAGCGGCCATTAGCACAATCGGAAACCGCCCATCTCCACTCGGCTTCCTTACTGCAACAGGGGTGTACAAACCATCCCAAGTTTCGACCATTGAATACTCAACCTTCTTACCTTCAACTTCTTCAACAAAACTGAGTTCACTTGTATTAATTTCCATATCTAGGCCTCTTGATTGACTTTTTTTGGTTCAATAATGCACGCAGCATGTCTTCCATCTTTTTCCCGTAATAAGATTTCCTCGACCGGTTCAAATTCAATTTGTACATTTTTTTCATTAATGTTGACGTGCTTTAAAGCTTTGCGCATAGAGGCAGGCAGCTTTTCAGAATGCATTTCCTGTGTCAAATTTGCAGCTGAACTTTCATCAGAAAAACTGAGAACAGCCGAAAATTCTGATTTGCGTTCGACCGCTGTAAGACTTTCAAACATGCCGGGAGTATCTTCAAGCCAACGAACCACATCGTCCACTTCCCATCCACACTTGTCAGTAGCCAAGCTACATCGTGTATGGAAACGACAACCTTGCGGGGGGCGGGCAGGATCTGGGACCACACCGTCTAACCCTTTCGCTTTAGAGTTTTGACCCTCATCAAAGCTAGGTTTGGCATCAATCAGTGCCTTAGTATAAGGGTGGTAGGGTTTAGCAAAAATGGCTTGAGTTTCACCAGCCTCTGCGATTTTACCAAGATACATCACAACTAAAGAGTCAGCCATGTGCCTCACAACAGATAAATCATGTGTCACAAATAAATAAGCTAAATTACGAGCTTTTTGAAGTTCATTCAAAAGATTTAATATCTGGGCTTGCACTGAAACATCTAGAGCTGAGGTTGGCTCATCGAGAATTATTATTTCGGGATTTAAAGCTAGTGCTCTTGCAATGGATATTCTTTGCCTCTGTCCTCCAGAAAATTGGTGCGGGTATCTATAAAGGTGCTCGCGGCCTAACCCTACTTGATTTAGAAGTGAAACTACTTTTTCCACAAGATCATAACCCGAGACCTCGTTATAAACTTTCAAAGGTCTACCGACAATATCAAAAACTAAATGGCGCGGATTTAAAGAAGCAAAACTATCTTGAAAGACCATTTGGCAATTTCGTCGAAAATTCTTAAATTTATCTTTTTCTAAATTACTTATAGAAACTAATTGGCTATTAAAATTGTAACGCACAGACCCGTTAGTTGGATCAGTCAAACCTGCCACTACCTTTCCCAGAGTACTCTTTCCACATCCACTTTCACCTACAAGGCCAACAGTTTTACCAGGAAAAATATCAAAACTAACACCATCAACGGCCCTAACATGACCAACCACCCTTTGGAGAGCCCCTTCTCTGATAGGGTAATGCTTGGTGACGTCACTTATAGATAAAATAGGCTGCCCAACATTATCTTTTTTACTAATCATTTATTATCTTCCAAATCACAAATGGTCATTTGCTAGAAATTTCAGCAACATCTACAAAACATGCTACCGAGTGAGAGTTTGTCACTTTTTCAAGCTCAGGGTCTTGGTTTTTACACTTATCTGTTGCAAATGCGCATCTTGAAAAAAACCTACACATTTGAGGAGGATTAATAAGTTCGGGAACATTACCAGGTATAGCAAGTAGTTCCCCCCGAGCTGTATCGGCAGATGGCAATGCCTTCATCAATCCTATCGTGTATGGATGGCGAGGATTTTTAAAGATTTCATTATTGGTGCCAATCTCAACAATTCGACCAGCATACATTACGGCCACTCTGTCGCAAATTCGTCGAACTAGCGATAAATCATGGCTTATGTAAACAACGCTAGTCTGACGCCTCTGCTGTAAATCTTGAATCAAATCTAATATCCTGGCTTCCACAGTTACGTCCAAAGCAGTTGTTGGCTCATCAGCTATTAATATATCTGGATTACAAGCTAAAGCTTGAGCAATCATAACTCTCTGCTTCATTCCACCCGATAGCTCATGTGGATATCGATCCATAAGCTTTACCGGGTTTGGGACTTGTGTATCTGAAAGTGCTTTTGCAACCAGATCCGCAACTGCTTTTTCTACTCGAGATTTCGTTGACCGGTTACCTGACAAATTCACCAACCACTTATCAAATATTCTATCGCGTTGTGATGCAAATCTTCTTATCGCGCCAGGAGCCTCACTGCTAAGACCGGCCATTTCCAAAATCTCTTCAGTTCTATGCTGCAGAAAAACTTCTGAAAGCTGAGCACCGATAGTTAAGGTTGGGTTAAGTGACTTGCCTGGATCCTGAAAAATCATTGCAATACTGTCGCCACGAATTTTTCTTATTTCTTCACCTGTCAAAGTCAGGAGATCTACTTTTTTGAATTCAAAATTTTTACTATTTGGAAACCCAGGTTTGCAGCCAGTTTCACTTCGTTGTGATGAATTTGTCTGTTGATTATAAGTTATACTGCCACCAGCAAGCACACCTGGTGGGATTGGTAAAAGTTGTAAGAAAGAACGCCCAGTAACTGATTTTCCACATCCAGTTTCTCCTACCAGTCCTAAAGTCTCTCCCTTGTAGACATCAAAGCTAATCCCATCAACCGCATGAACCGTCCCACGCTTTGAATTAAAATACACTTTTAGGTCATCGACCTTAGCAACGAACTTTTTTTGGTCGGATGTAACTAACATCATCGGCCTTCCGTCCTAGGGTCGAGTGCATCCCTCAAACCATCCCCCACTAAATTGAAAGCAAGCGCCCACAAAAATATCATCATTCCTGGGAAGGTTGACGCCCACCATCGTCCAGATGCAATACCGGCTTGACCCTCGCTTACTAAGACACCCCATTCAGCTATCCCAGCTTCCGACAAGCCAATGAAACTTAGCGTTGCACCGATTAAGACAACATTTCCCATATCAAGGGTCGCTTGTACCGTTACTGGCGTAACGGCATTAGGCAAAATGTCTTTGAGATAAATATTCAGCTTAGTATCGCCAATCACCTTGGCTGCTTCCACATATTCGTTTTGCTTTACTTGAAGTACTTGAGCCCTCATAATTCTCGCATATTTTACCCAAATTACCATCGAGAGCGCTATAATAATATTTGTAAAAGAGGGCCCCAAAACAGCTGCAATGGCCAAAGCGAAGATGAGTTCTGGTATTGAAAGAAACACATCAACTAAGCGCATCAAAAATTCGTCAACCCAACCACCTAACAACCCAGCCAATGAACCAATAATCGTTCCAATAACCATTGTTGAGCCTACTACGTAAAGCGATAGCTGAAGAGAAGTTCGGCTTCCCCATACCACTCCATAAAAAACATCCCCACCCTCATTGGTTGTTCCCAACAGAAAACCAGGGGTCCCTGGAGGTTTCCTTACCGCGCCCCAATCCCTCGGCATTTGATATGGATCAGGAATATTAGCTTCAGTAATCCATGGAGCAAAGATCGCCATTGCCATCATCAATCCTATAATGATTAATCCTATAACAGTGGTGGGATTAGAACACAGCCTACCGAGAAGAGCACCAAATCTTCTTATCCTAACGCTAAAAGCCGTGTCACCATTGTCATGCGAATTATCGAAAGCTCTTTCGTTCATTTCATTTTCCAAGAGTAACTCTTCGATCCAAGTTGGCATAAACCACGTCTACAATGAGATTTACTATTAAAAACAATACAGAAGTAAAAAGAACGTAAGTCATTAATGTACCTTGGTCTCCTCTTACGACACTTGCAGCCATCCAACGACCCAATCCTGGCCATCTGTAAATAATTTCAACTGTAATAGTTCCCTGCAAAAGAAAGCCAAAAGTTAGACCTATTACAGTTATCGTCGGAACAAGAGCATTTCTCCTTGCATGCTTCTTTAATACTAATTTTTCAGCCAAACCTTTGGCTCGAGCAGCATCAACGTAGTCTTGCTGAAGTTCTTCGACGAGGGCTGATCGCATCATTCTGGCAATGATTGCTGTCGCCCCATAGCCGAGAGTAATTGCTGGCAACATTAAATGCCATATAGCATCCCAAAAGGCTCGAGGTGATCCCGCTAAAATAGCGTCTAAAGTATATAGACCTGTGGGATGATTTATTGATGCAAAAACAGTTGCATCTGATCGCCCTATCGGAGCTATACCAAGATTTGCCCAAAAAACGATTAGTAATAAAATTCCAAACCAAAACTGAGGTAAACTAGCACCGCTTACAGCAACAATGCGGGTGATGTGATCTGGAGCTCTATTTCGCCGGGCTCCTGCAAACGTTCCCAAAAATATCCCAAGAAAAAGGGCTACAAGACCCGAAGCAGCGGCCAATTCCATAGTAGCAGCTAATTTTAAAGGGAAAACGTCTGCTACTGGAGCCGCGGATATACCCGACCATCCAAAGTCCCCACTCAGCACACCTTTTGCCCACTGCAAATATTGAACCCAGACTGGTTTATCTAAGCCAAATCGCTGTTCTATTTCAAGCACTTCATCCGGCGTCATTTCATGGCTTAAATAAATTCCAATTGGAGACCCACCAACACGCGTCAACGTGAAAACAACGATACTGACACCAATTATCAAAAATGGGAGCACCATTAGACGGCGCAAAATATAATCGCGTAATTGCATTAATCTTTCTCCAAGTCACAGGCCCAAAAATGGGCCTGTGTATTTTTAAGTAGTTTTTTACTTATCAAATAAAGAAAATTTTAGGCTTGGACGTGGCCAAAGTGGATTTTGAACAAACCCTTTCAGCCAGTCACGATGCGCCATGACTACACCTTCCTGAGCTCCAATGAGCCACATAGGGTCATTATAAAGAATTTCGTTCAACTCTTTATATAAAGCAGCACGCTTATCAGAGTTTAGTTCAACTGCAGCTGCATCTATAAGCTTTGCAACCTTATCGGCATCCTTATACCCGTTAGCGAAGCCGTGAACTTCTCCCCACTCACCGTCTGGATGCTGATAAGCCTGCATGTAAAAATTTGGATCTGCAGCTGGATCAGCATTTTTGGCCCACATAGCGTATTCGAGCGGATTCTGAGCATGCGCATCGTCAAAAACAGCTTCAGCAACTGCGAGTACATTAATTCGGAACTTTGGGTTAAGCTTCTCAATTGAATCTTTTAGTACAAGACACATAAGTGCAAAAAGATTACCCTCTTCAGTTATTACTGATACTGAAAAACCCTCATCCCAAACACCAGCCTCTTTAAACAGGCGCTCTGCCTCAGCGTAATTTTGCTTTGAATATACCGACGCTGAAGAATCATGTCCAAAAATACCGATAGGCGTATAATGAGGATTAAAGGCACCGTACCCAGCAAGTGGCCCATTCAAGAAAGCCTCATAATGGAAAGCATGGTTGAACGCTTGTCGAATACGAGGGTCATGGAAAAAGTCTTCTGGTATTGTATCACCATCAGGCAATGAACCTTCAGGAATGTTCAAATTAAAACCAATGTGAAGAGGCTCTAGAAGCAAACCACCGGTATAAATAGTCACACCATCAGCGCCTTCCAGATCTGCAACAAATGATGGATCAGTTTCTACAGTATCGAACTCACCAGCTCTTAAGCCCAAAACTCGCACATCAGGATCACCACCAATTTCAATTCGAACATCTAACTTTGCATTTTCACCCCAGTAGCTATCATTAACTTCTAGTTGAACATTTTCATTTCTATTCCAAACAACAAATTTATAGGGCCCAGTGCCAACCATATTACCAGCCATGAATTCGTTTGGCACTCCGGCCTCAACACCACCATTTGATTCTACGGCATCTTGGCTAACGACGGAAGAAACCATCGCAACTACCACAGAATTTAAAAAATCCGCCACCGGTTCTGAAAGCGTCGCGCGGAAAGTAAAATCATCCACCACTTCTGTCGATGCCACTACATCAGACAACGCTCCAGCATTACCTTCTGGTAAATCCATTTCCATCGCGCGGTCCCAAGAAAACTTTACATCATCAGCCGTAAAAGCGGAACCATCATGGAAAATAACACCTTCACGCAATTTAAAAGTGTAAGTCAATCCATCTGAAGAAATACCTCCGTTTGCAATTGTAGGCACTTCCATAGCAAGAGAAGGAACTAACTTTGGGCTATATGGATCAATATCTAGAAGTCGATCGTAAACTTGAAGAATAATCGTTTCACCACCTTCACCGGGTTCAACTTGCGCAGGATCAAGAGTTGTCGCCTCATCATCAGCTGCATGAACCAAAAGTCCTGGATTTTTAACATTTGCTAGCGAAACGGCAGGTGCCGTAAATGCAAAAATTGCACTAGCCAGCAAAGTAAATATACCTTTTTTGCTTATGCTCTTATTCATTTTTGTCTCCCTTAAATGTTGAATATTCTCGTATTACTAATTTTAAAGTAAGCTTTCAAAACGATTATGCAATCGTTTTCGAGAAAAAGCTAGCAAATGAAATAGTCAGTGTCTAGAATGAAGTTAATAGCCTACGAAGTTTTTCTTTTATCCTGCTCAAGGTTAACGACATGAGTAAAAAAATTTCCGATCTTCCCCATATTCCAGGCGAAAACCCTTTTATTGTAGCTCGAGGTGGATTCTATAGAAGATGGCTTCAAATGATTGATAATATGGATGAATTTGAAGAAGTTGTTTCAGAATTAAAAACAACATTAGAACATGATTGGGTGCCTAAGTGGAGAGAATTGGGAAAAAAATATGAAAATTTAGGCGATAAAGCTGAACTAATAGGAAATTATGAAGATGCTCGTCATCAATTCCTATTAGCTAAAACATTTTACGCAATTGGGCGTTTTCCATCTGAAATTACTGATCTAAAAAAAGAAATTAGTGCGGACTGTTCCCGTGCGTATAAAAAAGCCAGCCAACATCTAGATCCGGCTTTAGAAATTGTAGAAATCGTTTGTAATGGTTTAAGCATTAAAGCTCACTTTAGGACCCCAAAGAAAAGCACACCTGTTCCAGCTGTTTTAATCATGTGTGGTGCAGATGTTTTTAAAGAGGATAGAGGTTGGGCAGCTGAACTGGCCCTACAGAACGGCCTCGCGGCACTTGTTATGGACGCACCTGGAACGGGTGAAAATCAGTTCCCCTGGGCACCCGAATCCGTTGTAGCATGGGAAGCTGCAATTGATTACATAATGGAAAGACCGGAAGTCGATCAATCAAGAGTTGGAGCATTTGGGATAAGTCGAGGCGGATATTCTGTTCTCCAATTGGCAGGTACTGCTCCAAAAAAAGTGAAGGCTGTTGTTGCTATTGCAGGCCACCCTTTTCATAATGAACCTACTGAAGAAGAAATGAAGGAAATACTAAAAACTAGAAATGAACGAGCGAAGTTTCGTTTTGGCCAAGAAGATGGGCCCACTTGGGTACCTAAGTGGTCGGCTGAAAAAGAAATAGCAATGTCGAAAGATTGGTCTTTGGAATCATTGGGCTTGGTTGAAAAAATAAATATGCCAGTGCTGATGATAAATGGAGACCAAGATGGATTAGCACCAGCGAGCAATATTTATTTTATGTTGCAATCTGGAAAACCAGGCTTGAGAAGCGCCAAAATTTATAAAAATTCAGGACATTGCGCGTTTGATCATCAACTTGAATGGGGTCCAATCACTTTTGAATGGCTGGCAGACAAATTGCAAGACTAAACCATAAAATCTGAGGGATCTATGCCCAAATCACTCAAAACTACCTTTGCAGCATTTCGGCCTGGGTAGCCCGTTATTGATCCTCCAGGGTGAGTTGTTCCACCCGTTTGCCAAAGGCCATCAATCGGCATTCTATGCTGGGCCCAACCAGGTACTGGCCTTTGATCACCAGAAAATGTTACTGACCGATCCCCTCCGTGAGGAGCACCATTTATCATATGCGGGTTCCACGCTTCGATATCTACTGGGGATTTAATAAGTTTGTTTAAAATTACATCATCCGTAAAAGTAGGACAAAACTTTTGTATTTTTTTAATAAGACGATCTGTAAATTCTTCCTTAAATGAACTCCAACCATTTGCTCCAGATCCAGGCAGATCATAAATTGTGTGAGTAAGAAACTTTACAGTGTGATTTCCGTTTGGCGCCCGATCGGGGTCAACTAATGTTGGCGTAGCTACAAGAAGCCACGAAACATCATTGGATAGTTTACCATCGTAAATATCTCGACCCGACTGTACCAAGTCGTTTAACCAACCTGCATAGCCCGCAGAAACTGCTGATTTTGGACCACGCGGAGTCTCAAAAATAGGCGCTGTAGTCGTAGCTAAGTAGCTAGCAAAAAATGGAACGCCTACATTATAAGTGTCTACACAAAACCGAAAACTTTCGTCCCAAAAATCATTGGGAGCCATATCAATTAAATGCTTCACATGCACTGTCGATACAACTCCTTTCTTTGCCTTATATTCTTCTCCATTGGAACACGCCACGCCGATACACTTACGCCCATCAAAAATTAATTTTTCAATTGTCTTATTGAGTTCAAAACGAGCACCCCGCGAAGTTAAATAGTCTACTAGTGCGTCAGTAAGTTTTCCGGAACCTCCTTTTGGTATCGACCAACTGCGTGCCTGCCTTGGCGCAGTAATTTGATAGGGAAGAAAACCTGTCCCCGCCTGATCTATTGGGACTGCAGTCTGAAAAGCCATCCAACCCATAAACGCACGCACATGCTCACTTTCAAACTCACGCATGATTACGTCACGTGCGCTCATAGCTTGGCGTCTTTGCCAAATTGCACCCCTTTTGTGCCCTCCTAATAGCTGTTTTAACGATGGCCCCATTCCCAGGGGCTGCGACCGGGCTTGTCCCAACATTGGCTTAAGTTCATCAAATTCTTTTAAAAGCCTTAAATAGCTTTCAGCGTCCTTTTGCGAATAACGCGAAAATTCACTAGCTGTTTCCTCAGGATCTAGGGTCATTGTAATTTGCTCTCCATCGGGAAGAGCTACATGAGCAACCGGATCAGGGTGTAAATATGATAAACCAAATTCTTTAACTAAACCAAGTTCATCTTGACTAATTATAGGGTTTTGCAAAATAAGAGTGTGTCCCGTCGAGCAGGTGTCTATTTTATAGCCTTGCCCAAGAACTTCCTCGGTTGCACAACCTCCTCCAGGGATATGTCGGGCATCAATTACTGTACAAGAAAACCCAGCCTTGGTGAGATAACAGGCAGTTATTAAACTGTTGTGGCCCGCCCCAGCTATAACAAAATCTGTCATCATTTCTTTTCATTAATTATGCAAACGTTTGCAAAAATATTAACGACCGACAGGATGGTGTCAAACAAAATAAGTTTATTGGAGGAATCCAATCTCGTAGCTTCACTATTTTAAGTCAAAATCAGCAGAACTATGTCGCTCCCGTAATTGCTCTGCCGGCTGTCCAGAAGTTTTGTTGACCATTTGCCCCCTGACAATGGGCTTCCTCAAATCTAAAATACCAGCCCATCTTTGAATGTTTTCATATTCTGAAACATTCAAAAACTCGCCAGCACCATACTGTCTACCAAGAACAAGCCGACCATACCAAGGCCAAATAGCCATATCGGCAATAGTATAGGTTGGACCTGAAATAAATTCACTATTAGATAATCTTTGATCCAGAACACTTAATTGTCGCTTAACTTCCATGGTGTATCTATTTATCGGATATTTAAATTTTTCTGGTGCATAAACATAAAAATGCCCAAAACCACCGCCCAAATAAGGGGCGCTACCCATTTGCCAAAATAGCCAAGACATCATTTCCGTGTATTCAGATGCAGACGTTGGAACAAATGCATTAAATTTTTGGGCTAAATAAAGAAGTATAGCACCGCTTTCAAAAACTCGTTGAGGTTCCGCAGCTGAATGATCTACTAGAGCAGGTATCTTTGAATTTGGGTTGATTTCGACAAAACCACTTGAGAACTGATCTCCCTTGCCAATTTTTATCAACCAAGCGTCATACTCCGCACCCTGATGGCCAGCTGCCAATAGTTCTTCAAGGAGAATAGTTACTTTAACACCATTAGGCGTGCCTTGAGAATATAACTGAAGAGGATGTTTTCCAACGGGCAAAGCTTCCTCATGTGTGGCACCGGCAAATGGTCTATTGATCGAACCAAATGTTCCTCCACTTTCTTCGTCCCAAGACCAAACATCGGGAACGGAATAGTTTTCCTCATTAGGCATAATCTTCCCCTTCATATTATATCTGCCGGTTTATTGGCATAATTTTGCTTTCACAAGGGACAAAAACAGTTAATCCAAGATGAAAATTTAGATAAATTTACAGTAAAAATCGTTAAGCCAGTGATGGTAACCAGAGCACTATTCCTGGAAAAGCTACGAGACCTGCAATGGTAAAAGCATCTGCAATAAAAAACGGTGTAACACCTTTAAAAACATCCTGAACTGTAATGTCATCTCTTACACCTGCAACTACAAAACAGTTCAATCCAATCGGAGGAGTAATAAGGCAAAACTCTGCCATTTTTACCACTAAAATCCCAAACCAAATTGCACACATTTCTCCCGACATACCGAAAGCACTCTCAGAAGCTAGCACATCCTCGCCGCCATTTAGTGCCATGACTGCAGGGTAAACTACAGGTAATGTTAATAGTAACATACCAATAGCATCCATAAACATGCCAAGAACGGCATAGGCCAGAAGTATGCAAATCAAAATCATCATTGGCGAAGCATTTAATGATGTGATCCAGTCTGAAAATGCTCCTGGCAAATCCGCAAAGCCGAGAAACCTGACATAGATTAAAACTCCCCAAATGATTGTAAAAATCATAACTGTGAGTTTTGCAGTTTCTATAAGAGCTTCCTTAAATTCGACCCATCGCATTTTTTTCCACAGTGCCATACAAAAGACGATAAACGCTCCTATAGCTCCACCTTCAGTCGGCGTACCCCAAGCGTCTTCACCAAATGGATTATAAACAAAACATATTATAATCACGATTACAGCCACAATTGGTAATGCCCCAGGAAGGCTTTCGAGTTTTTGTTTAAACGTAAATCCCCCCACAGGCGGCCCTACAGATTTAAAAATTACAGCTATACCCACAATTAAAATACCATAAATTAATGCTGAAAATGCTCCAGGAACAAATCCAGCCAACAGAAGTTTACCCACATTTTGCTCAACAATAATGGCATATATAACTAAAATGGCGGATGGAGGAATAAGTGACGCAAGTGTGCCACCAGCTGCAACAACACCAGCAGCAAATTCTTTGCGATAGCCAATTTTAAGCATTTCCGGTATAGCTATTCTTGCAAATACGGCAGCCGTTGCTACAGATGCTCCCGAAACTGCTGCAAACCCAGCTGTAGCAAAAATAGTAGAAACCGCCAATCCTCCTGGAAGCCAGGCAATCCAACGTTTAGCCGCTTCAAATAGTGAGTGAGTTAAACCAGCGTAATATGCAAGGTATCCAATTAAAATGAACGTCGGGATTAAACTTAATTCGTGACTTGCTACCTTAGAGTGAGGCACTTGCCCCGCTTGTTTGACTGCCACAGTCAAGGCCCAACCAAATTTTTCAGGATCAAAGTCTTTTTTTGCCCAAAAAATCAAGATTAATCCTACAACGCCCGCTAAAGCTGCAGCAAAGGCAACTCGCATGCCCATTACAACCATAACAAGTAATCCAGCGGTGACCCAAAGACCAATCTGTATTTGATCCATTTATCAATCAGCCTTTTTTTATGAGGTTATCGGCTTCTGCCGCTGCCTGTGCAGCCGCGTCTCTTACTAATGGAACGCCAACAGGTTTACTCAAATCAAAAATTAATGCGTGAGCATAGCCATAACTCTGCAATAAAAGTCGTGAACATAAAACAGCAAACCCGATTGGAACTAATATTTTTGAAGGCCAAATTGGGAGCCCGATATCAATTGTACTATCTCGACTAAAAAACGGGGCATTCCAATCAAAAGCGCGATCAAAATGAGACCAACTACCCCATACCAAAAGCAACATCACAATCAAAACTGTGCTAGTAGTAATTAACTCAAAAGCCCAAAGGACGCGTCCGGATAGTTGGGATACAAAAATATCCATCCGTATATGAGTACCATCTCTCATAGCAAAGCTTACAGCTAAAATAGCTATAAGCGGCATTAGCTGCATTATCCAATCAACATACCCACTTAAAGGCCACTCAAAAAATTCTCGTCCACCAACTGAGCGGACGGCCAAGACCATTAGAGAAAAGATAGCCAACCCAGATATTAAAGCAAAGAATTTCTCAATTTTCAGGAGTTTTTTATCCAACTTACTTAGAAGTGAATGGTCCTCTAGAACAGATGCGTTTCCAGCCATAAATCAGTTATCTTTTCCGCAAAGGTTAAAATAAAAACTATTGGTAAATGAAAAAAAGGGGGCCCAAAGGCCCCCCCAAATTCTATTTTTTGGCCGCTGCCAAGGTTGTCTGGACAAGATCATACAAGTCCTGTGCGGGTAATCCCTGTGCAGACATATCAGCTATCCAAGCATCTCTTGCCGGAACCGCCGCAGCAGCTTTAAATTCCTCTATAACTGCCGTATCAATCATAATTTTTTTCACATTTTTTTCAACGAGAATACCATCCCATTTATCAAGAAGATTTCCATAGTTCTGCAAATAGTGCGCAATTGCTTCGTCGATCGAACTATCAAGCGCTTCCCTGTGAGCTGCAGATAGCCCTTCATATGCGTCAATATTGACGACGACAGGACAATTAACAGTTCCCGGATTCAAGTTTGCAGTCCACCAGTCAGCTTGATTTATTGTCCCAAAGGACAAATGTGCATGCTGAGCAAAAGCCACAGTGTCGACCACACCGCTTTCCATTGCCTGATATGCCTCGGTAGCAGTAACAGAGGTAGGAACGCCCCCTACTGCTTTAAAGGCTGCGCCCAATCCACCAGTTGCCCGAACACGCATTCCATCGAAATCTGCCAATGTATCTCTAGGTTCGCCTGTTCCAACTAAATTGTATTGAGGCATCGGAGATGTCATTATAATCTTTGCATTCCACTGTGCCATTTCATCTTTCACAGCCGGATGGTCATAAACGGCATGACTAACGGCAACTTCTTGATCTAAGGTTTCAACACCTAGGAACGGTAATTCAAGCACCGTTATCGCTCTGTTTTTATCGCGATGGTAACCAGCACAGAACTGCGCCATCTCAAAAGCACCAATCGATATACCATCCAAATTTTCACGATTTTTTGACAAGCCGCCATAGCTTACATTCATTGTGAACTCACCGTTTGTTTTACCTGATACGAGTTCTGCTAATTTCTCAATATGCTCAGTGAAAGCTCGACGCTTTCCCCAAGTTGATACATTCCATTCTTCTGCGAATGACTCAGTTGCTAAGCCTAAGCCAAGTGCCAAGGCTACAAATTTTCCAAAATTTCGTTTCATAAATCAGTTCTCCCTTACGTGATGCAAAATTTAGCCTTTGAAGATATATTTACAAGGCCTTTTATTGTTTAGAGATTAAAGCATTTAGGAAACATATAAACGTTTAATTTTGAAGGAAAAATATAAAATAAATTTAATGTTAGCGGCATAATTTTTTGATTGAAGCCAAAGTGTTTTAAACAACTTCGATAAAAACAATGAACTGTGGACATACAAGAAATTTCTTTGTTATGCGTTTAATGCATAACGACTATGTAAAAGTTATAGTGGTTCGGTAGCACAACGTCTCCTACATATTTGATTAATTCATGATCCTCCCATCGTGAATTAAAACCACAGAAAGGTTCCTCCCCCCGATCTGTGCAAAAAAACCTTCCGCCTGGAAGGTTTTTTTGTTTCAGCATAAACTGTCTAAGTATTGAGATGATAATCTGCAGATCTAAACTTATAGCTAATAAAAATTGAATAGTAATTTAAAAAACCTGGATCGAACCAACTGCGAAATGACAAATAGTATTGAAAAATCAAATCGTCCAAAGCGCTTGCCAAGTTCGTTAATTGAAAGAAATCTTAAAACAACAAACCTATTATTAAGAATTGGCCTACAAACATCGGGAGATATGATCTCTGATCTTTTAATGGGTAAATCTTTAAATTTTAACAAATCACTTTTTTCAACAAAAAATATGTACTCAACAGTTGAAACCTTAAAACAGCTGCGGGGTGCAGCTATGAAATTTGGACAACTTGTTTCTATAGATGATCAGTTAATATTCACACCTGAACTTTCTAAAATAATCCAGCAACTGAGGTCATCAGGATACTCGATGCCACCACGTCAAGTTAAGAAACTTTTAGACAAAAATTGGGGACAGGGGTGGTTGAAAAATTTTGATAATTTTGAGGTGGCTCCTTTTGCTTCTGCGTCCATAGGGCAAGTTCATAAAGCTACGTTAAAAAATGGATCCAAGGTCGCTATCAAAATCCAATTCCCAAATATTCGCACCACTATCAAAAGCGATCTTAAATCATTAAGGTTTTTGGTTAATAAATCGGGTTTTTTACCCCCAGATTTTAATTTAGAACATTACTTTAAGTTGTGCGAAGACCAGTTAATCACAGAGGCTGATTATAGATCAGAAGCAGAAAATATTTTCAAATATAAAGAATTTTGTAGAGCCACGGAGTACCTACAAGTTCCTCAAGTTATCGAAAAATTTTCGACAGATGAGATTTTAACCATGTCGTTTGAAGAAGGCAAAGAATTGTCGTCTGATAATATGTTGAAACAATCAGAAAAAAATAAAATTGCTGAAAAATTAATTAAACTCTTGTTAGATGAAGTTTTCATATTTCAGTTTGTACAAACCGATCCAAATCTTGCAAATTTTTTAGTGAAGCCCGATGAAGAGAAAATTGTGTTACTCGATTTTGGCTCTTGTTCAAAAGTATCAGACGAAACAAAAGAATTATATGCAGCCTTACTGGACGTCGGGTTAACGTTAGATCGAGAAAAAATAAAAGATGTTCTCCTTAATTTTGGATTTTTGCCAGATAAACCAGGGACCAAATTAAATAATTTAATAAATGAATTGATTGATACGATAATTAACGAACTTAAGACTGATGGAAATTTTGATTTTTCCAATTCTAAGATCTTTGATATGATTAAAGCGGAAAACCTCAAAAAATTCGAAAAAATGATCCCCAAAAAACTGCTCAATGGAGATTTCGTTTTCATACAACGCAAAATTTTAGGCTTTCTTTTATTTTTGAAATCAATGAATGCCTCAGTGCCTATCATCGAAATCTTAAAAAGATATAATTCAAGGATGAAAAATTTGGGTAAAAATCGATGAAGGATGAATTTAATGACCTCAAAGAGATGCATGAGTATGCGTGGCGTTTAATTACAAGAGGAACCGTTGATAAAAAATCCCCAGCTCGCCACCCAACACTTGGAACCAACGGAGTATTTGGAATGCCAGAACTTAGGACCGTCGTTTTAAGGGGTGCTAATGAGGAGGCTGCAACTCTTGAAGTGCATACCGACGTCGCAAGCAAAAAAGTTGAAGAATTAAGACTTAACCCAAATGTTGGGGTGCATATCTGGTTTCCGATAAATAAGTTACAGGTTCGCATCAAAGCAGTTTCAGAAATAAAAATGGGAAGTGAGGTCAAAGGTCAGTGGGAAAAGGTGCCCAATGAGTCTCGAGTATCATATGGAACACTCCCTACGCCTGGCACGGTAATACAAACTTCCTTTGCCTATGAAAAACCACCAAATGTTGAAAGATTTTGCATTATAAAAATGAATATAGAAGAAATAGATCTAACTCACCTAGGTACTCGCCATACTCGGGCTTTATTTGAAAAAAAGAATAAATGGTGCGGAGCTTGGCTAGCACCGTAAGTTAATTCAATCAACCTTTTGATGAACCTCGACCACATTTCCCTCAGGGTCATGAAAAAAGACTTGATGCCACTCCTTAGCGAAGGCCGTACCATAGTCAGCATATTCAATTTTGTTTTCTTTTAAAATCGTCAGAAATGCCTCTAAATCATCTGTCCTAAAGGCAATATGACCTTTTTCAACTGGGTTAATGTGCATTTTATGCTTTGCCGAAACATTCAAATCTTTTTCGGCTAAATGCATTTGCATAGAGCCGTCTGTTGCAAACTTTATTTCGCCACTATAGCCAGTGTTTTTTGTTTCTTGAGGTCGCGGAAAATTTTCCATTGGTATATTATCTAACTGCAAGATTTTAGTATAAAAATCATGCAATTTACCGACATCTTTTGACACAAAGTTAATATGGTGAAATTCAAGTTTCATTTATAAAAAACAATCATAAAATCTAGCGATTAAATTTCTAGGTTCTTTCATAACCAACTGCCAAATTGTAGTCTGTGTTACAGTTGTCTCCCGTGCAGCATTCCACAATATTTGATTTACAGGTACTGCAGGCTTCATGGCCATGAACAACAATGGTTTTTAATGGCGCTGAGCACCTCGGACACCTCTGAATAAATTCACTATCGGGATGTAAAAGATTATCCATTTGCATCTTCACCTTATAAATCCATCCACTTTTTCTAATTTATCCATTTGAAATCTCTCCTGCCACACTTTTTAAAAAACTGTAAACGCAATATTAATTCCTAAAACGAAACTAACAAGAAGTAGCACTACACCCAAGAAAAATTCAATTTTTTTCGCGCTTAACTTAAAAAATTTTATAAATTTTGGTACGGCTATAACAAAGGTTAATAGTATATACCAAAGTCCATCTATCACGGTCGCTGTAGCCACCATTAAAAATTTATGCTCCAAATTAGATGCAGTATCTAAAAATTGGCTGAATATAGCTAAGTAAAAGGCTGCTATTTTGGGATTTAGAAAAACAATTAAAAAACCGTTACGGAAATATTCAAACAACGGCACCGATGAAGGATCAGAGCCTGTTTCATCCATCGGCACCTTTTGAAAACTATTCTTGATCATTGATATGGAAAGCCATAGCAAAAATAAGAAACCAGTGAATTCGAGAGCAACTGAAAACCAAGGCGCAAGTGAAAGAAGGATTATTAATCCAGAAGCAACCAACGCAGAATAAACAAATATTCCAAGTCCATGGGCAATGCCGAAGGCCACACCTGCTTTTCGACCGTCTTTAATAACAGAATTTATCAATAAAATTACACTTGGCCCTGGAGATGCTGCTCCAGCCAAACAAACCATAGCCAGCAAAAACCAATCAGATAAACCCATATCTTAAAACGAATATAAAATAGAGATCACAACGGCGGCAATCATCGAAAACGATAGCATTAAATTTATTATCCTTTGATTTCTATTTGACAAGTTTAAGTCGTGTAAAACAGTACCGGCATATAACCATAGTAAATGTAATGGGATCCAGATCGCATTAATAATAAAAAATTTAATTATTAATTCGATAGCAAAACTTGATTGATAAAAAGCAAAACCAGATACAAACGTAGTATTTACCACATATGCCTTTGGGTTGATCGCTTGAAGTAAAACACCAGAAGTAATTCCAGGAGGGGCTTTTGCCTTTATAAATGCAATATTTGAACCAGCTAATGCGATTTTTGAAGCTAAATAAAAAAGATAACATGTTGATAAAAATAACAAAAAAATCCTTAGAGACGGAACTGAAAGTAATACTGCAATGAGGCCAGAAGCAACTGCTAAAAAAACCAAATTTGTTCCAAGAAACAATCCGAATACATATCGCAATGACTGTTTAAAACCATATGCGGCACCAAAACCAGCGGTACTCAAGACACCAGGTCCTGGCGTAATGATTAACAGAAATACTGAAATGGCGAAAGTTAACATACAATCAAAATCCTAAATTCTATTAATCAATAAAAAAATATGAGGGCTTATTCGAAATTTGTTTAATTATACTAAAATCCTACAGCTCATAACCGTATCTTTTTTGAAACAAAAGCAACAATTGTAATTTTAACTGAGTTTGGTTTTTAGAAAAGAACTAAATGCTAAACGTCTTTACCTTGGCCTGCAACATGCTTAGCAATATTCCGAGCGGCAGGCCGGCCAGAAATATCTTTACCTGTTGGAACCCAAGTACACACTTTTTCAGGGTTCTCCCAAATTGTTTTATAATTACCAGGCACAAAGAATTCCGCGAACACAAAACTATCAGAGATATAATTCTCAAACCAGTGCGTTTCGTCCTCGAAGCTGTAAATTATATCTCCCTCTCTCACTACTTCGGAAGATCCATTAACATAGGCGGTTCCGGCGCCCTCAATAACAAATTGAAAATGTTCTGCTCCCGTATGATAATGCGGCGGAGCAGTGCCACCTTTTGGATAATAAATCATTTCTCCCTTTACACAATCCAAACCATCCCAAAGGACAGGGCTAGCGAGATAAATTCTCTTTCGAGAATCAAATTCTGATGAAAGAACGGGCTCTACTGACCAATCTACACATTTTATATCTAAGGGCATTTGATCATTATTTTTCATAAAACGCTTAATCTGCAACACAGAACAAACAATAAGTTTTTCTCCTATCCGACCCTCAATCTTTAAGGAAAAATTTGGAGGTAAAATCAGCAATGAATTCTTATCTAAATCTAGTCCGTTATATTTTAGATTACTCGTCAATGGCATTAACCAGCTAAGTGAACTTGCTTCTGTTTTAAAATCTACTTGGATTTCTTCCAGAAACTCAAACTGCTTTATTTGCAATCTTTCCTGACCCGTTTTTTCCTTTTCGAGCAGTAGCTTTTGAAAAACTCCTGGAGCAAACTCCGAGCCAGCAACTTGGTCTGATTTAATTATTAAAGCCATAATCCTTGCCCAACTGAAAACCTAATTATCTGTTAAACTTATGTCCTAAATTAAAGCTTTTTAAATTACTGCGGTAAAGTAAAATATATTTTTTGTTCAAAATCACTTATTACTTTTCCACAAAAAACTGAGCTATTCCCCGGTCCACGGACTATGTTGCTTTTTAACTCTATCATCATGCTTCTTCTGTTGCCATTCCAGCATTCTATCAGTTACATTGCTGTCTTCTGAGTTTTTTCTAAAGAAAAGGCGAACAAAAATAGGTATACCAACAAGTAAAACAAAAATTACAATATACGGTGTGAAATTCTCCATCCGAACTTCCTGACAATTATCTGTAAGCCCAGTATTAAATAAAAACTTGAACATTATCAACAAAGTGAAAAGAACATTAAATGACTTTGTAAGGCTGAGATAGTATCAAATCTTAAAACGGTATTTTCTTAATTAGCTGCTTGAATTTTTGAAATAAGATATTAAATCAGTCTCGAATTTTGGAGGAAATAATGAATAAATATTCACAGGGTTTTGAAGCCGATACAGGAAAAATTTTAAATATAGTCATCAATTCTCTCTATTCAGATCGCGATATATTTTTAAGAGAGCTTTTATCCAATGCATCAGATGCTATTCATAAGAGAAAATTTTCAGGTCAAACAAATCCTGCTATTTTAAATAAATCAGACGATACGATTGAAGTTGAAATCAATAAAAAGCAAAAAACTATCGAGATTACAGATACGGGTATAGGTTTGGCTGAAGCCGAACTAGCTGAAACTTTAGGTACAATTGCTAAATCTGGCACGTCATCTTTTCTAGAGGAGCTATCCGGAAATGATAACAATAAAGATGCAGCAAAAACACTTATTGGACAGTTCGGGGTTGGATTTTATTCAGCTTTCATGGTGGCTGAAAGGGTCGAAGTAATCTCGACAAAGGCAGGAACCTCAAAAACATTTATTTGGGAAAGTGACGGTCAGAATGGCTTTGATATCTCGGAAAGCAATCAATCCCAAAATGTTGGCACTTCGATCAAATTATTTTTAAGAAAAGATGCCAAAGAATATCTCGACCCGGCAAAATTAAGAACTTTAATAAAAAAGTACTCAGATCATATTACTGTTCCAATAACGATTAAAGATAATGAAAACGAGGCAGAGCAAGCAAATAGTGCGCAAGCTCTCTGGACACGTTCAAACAGCTCTATAAAACATGAAGAATATGTAGAATTTTTCAAAAGTAATTTTGGAGCTTTCGATGACCCATATTTAAAAATTCATAATAAAACCGAGGGTTCTATTGACTTTACAAACTTACTTTTCATTCCCAAAACAGCGCCATTCGATCTTTTTGAACCCGAGCGTAAAACTCGGTTAAGTTTATACATAAACCGAGTATTCATCAGCAAAGATATAGACGGATTGATCCCAACATGGCTGAGATTTGTGCAGGGTATTTTGGACACTACTAGTCTTGATTTGAATGTAAGCCGTGAACTTGTCCAAAATAGCCCGGTATTACGAAAAATTTCAAAATCAATAACAAAAAAAGTTTTATCTGAACTTAGGAAAAACCTCAAAAAAGATCCAAAAGAGTACGACGCATTTTGGTCACAATTTGGCAAAGTAATTAAAGAAGGATTGTATGAAGATGCTGAAAATAGACACAAAATCATTGAGATAATCAGAGTATTTTCAAATAAAGAAAACGATAACATCACAATGCAAGAATATTTGGAAAGCATGGCAGATGGACAAGACTCAATTTACTACTTGACTGCGGATACGCTAAAACAGGCGCTTTCAAGCCCACACTTGGAAGGCTTCAAATCAAAAGGCATAGATGTGTTGCTGATGACGGATCCTATCGATGCCTTTTGGATGTCCCAGATGGCGCAGTTTAATGATAAGAAATTTGTGTCAATTTCTAGGGATACATACGATTTATCCGAGATTGGATCAAAAGAAGCCAAGAAATCCAAAAAATCAAAAGCCGCCAAAGGAACAATTGAGCTAATTAAATCCCATATAGAGGAATTGGTGGCAGATGTGGTCGAGTCAACCAGCCTTGTTGACAGCCCAGTGAGGCTCGTAGCCAGTGAGGGAGGTTTAGATTTCAATTTAGAAAGGATTCTCAAGGCCCAAAATCCAGAATACGAAGGAACCAAAAAGGTACTCGAAATCAACACAAGCCACGAATTAATTAAAAAATTATCCAAGAAATCGACAAAAGTACAAAAAGCCCTCAGTAGGGTGCTTTTTGAACAAGCTAGAATTCTCGATGGAGAAATGCCCTCAGATGCTCAAAAATTCTCAGAAGATTTAATTATTGTAAGTTTAAACGACTAAATTTATTCGTGGTTAACTACTTGTAACTAAGACACTGTCAACATTAAAGCGCGCGAAATTATAACGTCTAATTTAGATGAACATCTGCGCCTGTTGGCGCACGCAGATGCTCTGGGGAGTCAAAGAATGAGCCCACGACAGCTCATACCTTGAGGCATGTGGTGCGAGCCTTTAGCCGAAGCGTACACCACACTTGAATTCGTAAACTATAATTTACTGTTTTGTCAATTGCGCTGTAAGCTAGTAATTAAATCACCTAGGAAAAAAATTTTAACATTGGAGATTGAGTTGACAAAAAATGATAGCTTTAATCCTTCACAACACAGCATAGTTCCAGAGCGAGGGTTTTATGACTTCGAAATAGGCGAGAAATTTTTTGCCCCATCGAGAACGATGACCGAAGGTATTTTTACGACCTTCCAGGCCGCTAGTGGCGATAATCATCCCATCCACTACGATAGAAATTATTTGGCCGAAAGAGGTCACCCCAATCTAATGGCACATGGATTTATGACGCTTATTCAAGCTGCTATCGGAGCTTCGCCTTTAGCCCACAGTTTAGGAAAAAACCTTATTGGGTTTATAGATCAATCATCTCAATTCTTGAAACCCGTTTACTGTGGAGACACCATTTACCCAATTTTTGAAATCAATGAGTTGTCACCAAATAAATCAACGGGTGTCATGGGGTTAGACATCAAAATATATAAGCAAAATAAAGAGTTGGTATTGCAGGGAATTCAGCGCTACCTCATAAGATTATGACTCAATTATTTTGATTTTAAGGAAAATAGAATGCTATCAGCTGTTAAAATGGGTGAAAACTTTTTGAGTGAGAGTATTGACTGGGAGTTTCCTATTCCAATTGCTTACGGCCCAGGTAGGATAAGCGAAATAAGTCAGTTTTGTAGAAAATTCAAAATTTCTAATCCACTCATTGTCACGGATAACGGAAGTAAAGAGCTTCCATTTGTTAATCGATTAGTTGCGCTGCTTGAAAGTGCCTCTATCAAAAGCCAATTATTTTATGGTATCTCGCCCAACCCTCGCGATGACGAGATAAACGCAGGCTGTATTGCTTATCGTAAAGGCAATCATGATGGAATAATCGCAATAGGAGGTGGAAGTGCTTTAGATGGGGCAAAGGCATTAGGCATGACTGTGAATAGTGGTGTGAGCCTTTGGGATTTTGAATATAGAAAGCCTGAACCTATTTTGAATTCTTTGGACTGCTTTCCAACTTTCATAACAATCCCAACCACTGCAGGTACTGGAGCGGAAACTGAAAGCACCGCTATGGTAACAGACACCGTTCAGGGTATGAAGTTTTGTCTTGCACATTTGGGTATGCGTCCATCACTTGCCATTCTGGACCCAGAATTGACAGTTGAATTACCCGCCAACTTAACTGCTTGGACTGGCGTGGACGCATTAACTCACGCCTTAGAAGCTTATCTTGTACCAGGGCTGAACCCGTTATGCGATGGCGCAGCACTTGAAGCTTTAAAACTTATTTCCAAATGGTTGAAAGTCGCTTTTGACGAACCAAAGAACATTAATGCTCGAGGCGGAATGTTAATTGGATCATGTATGGCGGGAGTAGCCTTTACTAAGGGCCTCGGTCTCGTGCATTCGATATCTCATATGATTGGGGCCGAATACAACACTCAACATGGTTTGACAAACGCAATCATCCTACCCGCCGTTATGAAATTTAATTTACCCCATGTAGGGGAAAAAGTAAGCTTTGTATCCAGCGCTATGGATCTAAAAGATGCCTCTACAGATCTTATCGTCAAAGAAATTGAACAAATACTGGATTATGTCGATATACCAAGATCGTTATCAGAAATAGGTGTTCCTTTAGAGTGTAAAAAAAGAATAGCAAAAAAGGCTATGCTTGATAGCGCAACAGGAACAAATCCGCGAGTTGCACAAATTAAAGATGTTGAAGAATTAACAGAAATTTCAATTCTATCTGCACGAGCATGATTAAAATGCTTTTCGTCTAGGCCCAGTCTAAAGTCTCCTCAAGGACTTCAGACAGAGTTGTTAGCAACATCTGCGCATCTTCAATTTCAATTGTTAGTGGAGGCCTAATTTTGATAACATTATCCTTCGGTCCATCACTTCCGATCAAAATACGGTTTTCTCGCATTTTATTTTTTATATATGCACATAATTCTGTAGCTTCAGACCCATCACCTCTTATTATTTCGATCCCGATAAAAAGGCCCATTCCCCGAACATCGCCAATAAAATCAAAATTATTTTTTAACTTATTAAACCCAGAGATTAAAAAATCGCCAACCTCCTTAGCATTTTTTTGAAGTTTCTCTTCATCGACAATTTCCAAAACTTCTGTACCAATTCTGCATGATAAATTTGAGCCACCAAAGGTTGAAAAAAATTCGATACCATTATCAAAACTTTCACCAATCTCTTTTGTGGTTATAACCGCGCCTATTGGATGACCATTTCCTAAAGGCTTACCAAGCACAACAATATCAGGTTTTACTTCTTGAAATTCAAATCCAAAGTAGTAGTCACCCAAACGCCCCAAGCCTGTTTGCACTTCATCAGCTATACATACCCCACCATGTTTTCTTATCTTGCTATAAACTTGCTCTAGATATCCTTTTGGAGGGATAATTTGTCCCCCTACAGATGGAAATGTTTCCATTATGAACCCAGATAATCCAATACCTTTCAAATTGAGTCTTTCGATTGCATCGTCAACCAAATTTGCAAATTTAATGGCACGATCTGGATCATCTTTTTTAAATGACCCCCTGTAGTCGTCAGGCACCTCTATAATTTCAACCCAGTCAGCCTGCCCTACTCCGTTAGGCTTTTTAAACTTGTAGGCTGAGATGCTTAAGGCACCTGTTGTATTGCCAAAGTAACCTTCATCGGGTGTAATAATTCCTTTTTTTCCAGAATGAGCTTGAGCTAAGCGTAAAGCTAACTCATTAGCCTCAGACCCCGAATTTACAAAATAACATACTTCAAACCCACTTGGGAGCTTGGACAATATTTTTTTTGCAAATTTCGTTGGTGATGGATGTAGATAACGAGTGTTGGAATTTACCCTATTAAGTTGATCCAACGCGACTTGATTGATTCTAGGATGCGAATGCCCCACGTGGGGCACATTATTATAGGCATCAAGATAGGGCCTTCCCCATTCATCAAAGATATGATGCTTCCATGCCCTAGATATTAATATAGGTTCATCATAAGAAACACTTAAATTTCCACCAAAGTGTTTTGATCGATCACTGAGAACTTCCTTTTTATTGCTCGGCCGATAAAGGCAATCAATTTCTTTTAAATTGAGTAGAGAGGCTGGGTTTGGGCAAATAGAGTTCCAGAAGCTCAAATCGTCAGGATCAGCTACACCCGGCCAGTCAGCTTCCATTCCATCTGTGGTTAGTGCTAGTTGAAAATGGACATGGGGTGCCCAACCACCGTTCACATTGGGGGCACCTAATTGACTAAAGCTTTGTCCCTTTTCAATTTTATCGCCGACTGTGAGATTACTCAAAAAGATTGGATCCAGATGCCCATATAAGGTATAAAATTCGTCTTTATTTGGCGTAGTATGCTTTAAAATAATTACGCCACCATAATCCAGTTGGTTATCACGATATTCAGCGGTAAAGACTACACCTTCTAGAGGGGCAAACAATTCTGTACCCGCATCAGCAAAAACATCAATTGCGATATGAACCGTTCGTCTATTACTCGCTTTCCATGGACCCAGCCTGAAAGCTGGAGCCGTATAAATTAGGCGTGGCTCGTTGTAGTAACCCAACCAAAAATTAGCTCGATCACTAATTTCGAATCCAATATTTTTTGCTTCATCATTTTTTAATTCGAATGGATTCTGGGGAACTGACGTATTTTCAACCGATAAAGATTCAATTTCTAAATTAGTCAAATTAGTTCCAAAAAGTGGCGAAAAATTATTAGTCTCTTTTTTTATCCAGTCCACAATTCGATCAGCGCCTTCGACCACCGGCATTCCACAAGAATTTCTCAGTCTTGCTTTTATCAAACCTTCATTGATGTTCAAATTTTCTAAAAAATCCCAAGCAGGTGCCTGAGAAATTATTGTATAGGCATCTTCTGGGTTTTTTGATGCTAAAAGAGTTGAATTGACAACGCTTACAGCTAAACGCATCCGTAATAACCGCCAAACTAAGTCCACCTCCTCAGTATTAAGCGGGTAAACACTATGGTAACCCGAGACAAATGCTGCCAGCATTTTTTCTGGCTCTGACTTATTTAAAACAATATAGGCCCCAGCAATTGATAAATCACAAACTCTTGGAGCTACGCAGATATCGCCAAAGTCGATAATTCCTGAAACGGTTAATGATTGGTATTTCTCCCCAGATATCAGAATATTGTAATCATTTGGATCGTTATGGATCGTCTGCTGTCCCAAACTTGAGAGTTCTGGTAAAATTTCCTCAAAATCATTGACAATTTTTGAAATAATTTTAAGCCGGGCGGCATTCTCTATTACTGAAAAATATTTTTTTATCCAAAGAGATCCCGGCAAATTCCATTTAAAATCTCTGACTAAACTCTCATTTTTATAGTCGGCTAAAGCGCTAGCCATATTACCTAAAGAAACTCCTACATCAAAGGATGTACTGGTGGATTTTTGTTTTATCTCAGCATAGCATTTGCCTGGAATAAAAGTCTGTAACCATATTAAACGCTCATTTCCAGAGTAGTCCTCCTCGCGAATAAAAGAAGCTCCCTGAGACGACTTCAACACCTTTGGTACTTTAAGCAAGGGGTCTTTATTATTCAGGTGCTCAATGGCTTCAATCTGAGCTTTGATCAGCCAATCGGGACAATCATTGCGCATTATTTTTAAAATGCACTTTGCTCCATTTTTCTCTTCAGCTAAAAAATTTAAATCAAGTTCACCGGGCAGAGCAGATAAGACAGCTTCGATACCCCAATGAATTTTTAAAACTCTTTCCCAAAAATTTTCTAAATCAATGTCAGGACCTTTATCCATAGAAACTCCAATAAACTGATTTAGGTGGTCAGAATAAAATATTCATTACGCTAAGGGAAACTATTAAAAACAAAATTGTCATAATTCCCCCACTTTTCATGAAGTCCGTAACTTTGTAGCCCCCTGGCCCCATTATCAAAGCATTCACCTGATGTGTTGGAATTAAAAACGAATTAGACGTTGAAATAGCTACAGTAAGAGCAAAAAGAGCAGGATTTGCTCCTGACGCTAATGCTATGGAGACGGCCAATGGAACCAGCAATACTGTGGCGCCGACATTTGACATAACCAGAGTAAATGCAGTTGCGAGCACTGCGAGCGCCGCTTGCAATCCCCATATTGGCCAGTCATCCAACAAAAGTAAAATATTATGAGCTATCCACTCAGCCGTCCCAGTATTTTGGACAGCTTGGCCTAATGGAATTAAACTGGCTAATAGAAAAACGGTCGGCCAACTAACGGCTTCGTAAGCTTCGTCAATCCTCAAAACGTTAGAAGCAATCATCCCACAAGCTCCTGTTAAAAGTGCTAAAGATAACTTTAAATCAGTAAATAGGATCAAAAATAATGATACGCAAAAAAACAGAATTGCCCATGCAACTTTATTAGGTCGCAACTCTTCTTTTGGATAATCAGAAGTAACTACAACAAAATCTCTGGACTGCTCCAGCCTTGCTAAATTCTCCCAAGCAGTAAATGAAACTAGTGTATCACCGGCTTTGAATGGCACTTCCGCTATATCGGTCGCTTCATGTTCCTTTGTTTCAACTAAACTCAGCGTTTCCCCACCTCGATGGATAGCCAAAAGACCCAAACCATGGGTTTTTCTCATTCTAATTTCACGAGCGCGTTTTTCGATCAGGCTCGAGTCTGGAGGAATTACAACTTCAGCAACACCAGCAACAGTTGGGGCATAAGCTTCGGAGAAAATATCAAGTTCTGGTAAGATCTCTAAACCAAAATCATCAGCCATTCTTTGGATGACTTTGCGCCGCCCTAACACAGCTAGTCTGCATGGGTCTTCAATTACGGTATCAATTACTGGCGTGAACCACCGCTGACCCCTATGATAAGAACCGATTATGTATAGATTATGAGATACCATAATATCTGCAAAGGTATGGCCTCTTAGAATTGAACCCTCGGGAACAGTTACCTCGACCAGGTCAGACTTAAGTCCATATATTTTTTTAAGATAGTCCCTCACGGAATAACCCGCGCTGCCCGCTCCTCTTGAAGAAAGAGTTGGCAAAACCCACCTACCAAGAAGCACGAAATATAAAATACCCGTTATAACTAAACAAATACCAATTGGTGTTACAGAAAATAATGAAAATGTTTCCATCTTCAAATCAGATGGAAGAATTTGGTTAGAGCTAATAATTAAATCGTTGAGAAGAATTAAGGGTGAAGATCCGACCATGGTCATGGTCCCACCTAAAATTGCACAAAAACCCATGGGCATCAAAAGACGAGATAGTGGGATCTCAGTTCTAACAGAAATCCTACTTACAACAGGCAGAAACAACGCGGCAGCGCCAACATTTTGCATAAAACTAGAAATGACGCCAACGGTGCTTGAGACAATTGGCACTATTCGCGCTTCGCTTTTTCCACCATGCCTGAGTATTGTAGAAGCAACTTTGCTCATCAACCCGGTCTTATCAAGACCAGCACCTATGATCATAACAGCAATAATTGAAAGAACTGCATTAGATGAAAATCCAGCAAAAAGATCTGAAGGATCAGGGAAAAGGTTTATACTAGGGAATTGGTTCAAAATACCCAGCAGAACCATCACGATAATTGCTGTAAAATCAATTCTGAAAAGTTCAGTCACAAACAAGAATATCGTCGCACTTAAAACAACTAATATCAAAATAATTTCAAAACTTATTTCTACTGGCATAAATTCCACCGCTCCATTTAAGTGATGCAACTTCATACCTCAAATTTCAAGTAGTGATTTGAAAAATGGAAATCGTGATTTTACCAACATTAGATAGGAAAATATCTTAAAATGGACTGGCTAGACTGAACCTAGTTAAAAAAAGATAGGCACAAGATATATTTTTGAAGGTGGCAATTAAAGCAATTAAGTTATAGATTAAAAATAAGTAAAATACGCCAGCAATTATTTTGCGGAAATCACTTTGTTGGAAAAATTTTAATTTGTTTGCCCGCAGAAAAATTAAATGTCCTGGCAGCCCTACTTATATTTAAGAGATTTACCATCCCAAAATAAAGCAATGGTTTATATTCTCATATCTATTTTTTTCTTTAGTTTCATGGGCATATTTATCAGAAAATCCTCTGAAAATATCCATATATTCGAAGTTATTTTTTTTAGAAACCTTTTAGCCTGTGTTATATTAGTTCCTTTGATGTATAGTTCCGGCTTGGCTTCTTTTAAAATGCACAGACCAAGGCTGTTTGTTTGGCGTGCTATATTTGTAAGTATTGGAATGTTTGCCGGATTTTCTGCATTAACTTTAATTCCTCTGGCTCAGGCGACCGCTATAAGTTTCACAACGCCTATATTTGTAACAATTTTAGCAATTTTTATTTTTGGAGAGGTTATAAAGTTAAGGAGAATTGCAGCTATTTTGGTTGGATTTATTGGAATGCTTGTTATTGTTCAGCCTGGTGGAGATGTAATTTCGTTTGGAATTATCTTGGCATTTATTGGCGCTTTTTTCCATTCTCTAAATTTATTAACTGTAAAGAAATTAACTGCATACGAAACAGCTAATTCCATTATTGTTTGGATGGTTATTATGCTTGTACCTATTTCATTCATACCAGCAATTTTTGTTTGGGAGTGGCCAAGTGCAATAACTTGGCTCTATTTATGGTGTTTAGCGATTTGTGGAACAATTGGGCATAGTTTTTTCACGCGTGCTTACTCTCTTGCTGAAATAACTAGTTTGCAGCCATTTCAGTTTATTAAATTACCAATGATAGCATTTCTTGCTTGGGTAATTTTTTCTGAAGTGCCAGCATACTGGACTTGGCTAGGCGGAGCGATAATCTTTTCGTCAACTGCTTATATAACAAGACGCGAAGCAAAATTTAAAAAATCAGCGATTGTTATTACCGAATGATATTTAGCATCTCCTCTAGTCTCTTACAAAATTAACGTAAAAGAAATGCCAACGTAAGAGGTATATAGATAAGCGCAAGTAGTGTCGAAACCACCACGAACGCCGCAACTTCTTGAGCCTCAGAGCTATATTTTTCCGCCAGCATATAAGAAGAAACTGCAACTGGCATTGTAACTTGCAACAGCAATGCGGCAGCGGCCACATCATCTAATTTAAAAAAATAAATTCCTAGGGCACCACAAAACAGACAAACAATGAATTTTAAAATTGATGGCCATAGTAGTTTTGAAATCGCTGTGATTTGCAATTTAGCAATGGTTACTCCAAGTGTTAGCAACATTAGTGGAATTGACGTTTCACCTACCAGTTGAAGAGTATTTGTAAAAAAAACTGGCAGTTTCCAGCCATTGAATAAAAATAGCGTACCCAGTAGCACCGCTATTACCAGAGGTTCTTTAATCAACCTGACAGGAGGTTCTCTGTCGGTAATCAGCCAAACGCCAAAGGTCATGCTAAAAATCGCCATTATTGAAAATACAAAAATTGCCAATTCAAAGCCAGTTTGCCCAAAAGCTAGTAAACAGATGGGAATACCAATATTGGCGCTATTTCCAAAAATCATTGGCGCTAGAAATGTCTGACGGTTCAAGCCCAAAGTCACAACAACTAAATATGCCGCTACAACGATCATAGCGAGAACGGCTAGGGTGGCATAGAATAAAGTTTTTAATATTTCAAAATCAATTTGAGTTTGTATGAGAGCACTAAATATAAGACAGGGGATGGTTAGGCTCATCACAAGTTTTGTAACAAATTCTATTCTGTATTCGTATCCAAACTTCTTCCAAAAAAAACCAATGCCAGCTACGATGAAGACAGGCGCACAAACTTCTAGAACTGATGGAAATAAATTCAAACGATACACCGATCCAAAATCACACAGTTACGATAATATGTCATCGAGCACATACCACATTAAGAAAAAATTAATACCAGAAAGAAGTTGTATAAGATTTACTGGGCTGATGGGACTTTTGTAGGAGAATATTGGGCTTAAACCTATTGGGGGATAAAATGGGGGATACAGTATCCTTTCGCTTACCTGATATGAAAGATGCAGTGGATGCTTCTCAAGCCGCTAGTAGCGTTCTCACAGCCGTCAGTGAGAGTGAACTTACTCCCATTGGAGCAACACGTGTCATGGGGCTTATCGATAGCTACAGACGCACTCTGGAGCTAACTGAGATAGAGGAAAGACTTCAGTCTTTGGAAAAGGCTCATTAATTTAGCAACATTTTCAAATTCAGTGAACTTACTTCACGTTAAAACAACATTTAATATATTTGTTACAGCATCATGTTAATTTCTAAGAACACAAAGAAGTAAATTATCAAAATTAAATTTAATTCGTGGAGGTAGAATTATGATTTTTATGTGTACTTATCAAGTTGACCGAGACAAAC
>JBJLGF010000068.1:0-26806 GCA_045564975.1 Paracoccaceae bacterium | reverse complement strand
TTGATAATCCAGAACCTAATGCAGGAACACTCGTATGTAGTGAGGAGGAAATTATGGAATCAAATGTCGTTTCAGGTATTGCGCACTCCAGAGATGAAGCAAAAATGACCTTAATTTCAGTGGCAGACCGGCCTGGAATTGCAGCCGCAATATTTGGCCCCCTTTCTGAAGCCGGGGTTAACGTGGACATGATCATTCAAAATATTGCCGAAGAAGGGCGAACTGATATGACATTTTCATGTCCCACCGACCAAGTGTTGAGAGCAGAAAAGGCGCTCAATAGCGCAAAAAATGACGGTGATATTAATTTTTCTCAACTTGTTGCAGATACCAATGTAGCTAAAATCTCTGCAGTTGGTATTGGTATGCGAAGTCAATCGGGTGTAGCTGCAAAAATGTTCCGTACGTTGTCTGATGAAGGAATTAATATAAAAGTCATTGCAACATCTGAAATAAAAATTTCTGTTTTGATCGATAGAAAGTATATGGAACTGGCTGTTCAATCCTTACATGATGCATTTGACTTGGAAAAAATTTCTTAATTAGTTTCATTACAACAAGTAAGACGGCTATACTGCGACTTAATGACGATGCCAAATAAAATTGAAAGTGATAGCCGAAAGCTTCTAGGACGCCTGCGGGATACAATGGCAGAAGAAGCAAAGGGACAAGATCGTCTAGACAAAATTACTAAGCTTATTGCATCAACGATAGGCACCGAAGTTTGCTCTATCTACTTACTTCGCGATTCCGAAACCTTAGAATTGTGCGCAACTGAAGGCCTCGAAATTGATGCAGTTCACCAAACCAGAATGAGAATTGGTGAAGGTCTGGTCGGAAAAGTTGCAAAAAGAAATAAAGCAATCAATACTGCCGACGCTCCATCTTATCCTGGCTTCCGCTACATGCCAGAAACAGGCGAGGAAAGGTTTTCTTCTTTTTTAGGTCTTCCAATCCAAAGACTAGGCGAGCTTTTAGGCGTTTTGGTTGTCCAATCCAAAACAGCTCGAGAATTTAATACTGATGAAATTTATGCCCTAGAAGTCGTAGCAATGGTTTTGGCAGAAATGGCAGAACTGGGAGCATTTGTTAGTGAAGAAAGCGGATTAAAGGCTTTACATCAACAATCCATACTCATTAGAGGATCAGTCGCTCAGGAGGGAGCCACAAAAGGCAATGTTTGGCTTCATGAACCTCGGGTTGTTGTAACTAATCTTGTATCAGATGACCCAGAAGCAGAAATCGATCGCCTGGAAAAAGCCGTGCAAGAGCTTAGAAACCACGTTGATGGAATGCTTGAGCAGAATAGGCAGATGGATAAGGAGCAAGCAGAAATTCTTGAAGCTTACAAAATGTTTGCAAATTCTCGCGGTTGGATGAAACGCATGATAACTGACATAAATTCTGGCTTGAGTGCAGAAGCAGCAGTTGACAAAGAGCAATCCTCTGCCAGGGCAAGGCTAGGACAGGCAACCGATCCCTATATGAGGGATAGGCTTCATGACTTAGATGATTTATCTAATCGCCTTCTTCGTATTTTAACAGGGCAAGGCAAGCAGACTGGCGCATCAATGCCGCAAAACCCAATATTGGTTGCAAGTAATATAGGACCCGCAGAATTACTGGATTATGGAAGATCTTTGAAAGGGATCGTACTCGAAGAAGGTTCAGTGGGCAGTCACGCAACCATAGTTGCAAGAGCCCTAGCTATTCCACTTGTTATCCATGCCCAAAATATTACTGCTGAAGCTTTGAATGGAGATGAGGTTTTAGTTGATGGAGAACAGGGTCTTGTGCATCTTCGACCAGATGAAAGCGTGAGTGCAGCTTTCAAAGACAAAATTGCCATGGAAGCAAAGGCACAAGAGAGATACTCGGCAATAAGACACTTGCCGGCAAATACCATAGATGGAAATAAAATTAATCTATTGATGAATGCAGGCTTAATGGCAGACTTACCCAGCCTAGACAGTTCGGGGGCCGAGGGCGTTGGTCTCTTTCGAACAGAATTGCAATTTCTTATTCGAAACCAAATGCCAAAAAGGTCCGAACTAAGCGCGATGTATAAACGGGTCATGGATGCAGCTGGAGGAAAAACAGTAGTTTTTAGATCCTTAGATATTGGTTCAGATAAAGTGTTGTCCTACATGCCAAACGTAGAAGAACCAAACCCCGCATTGGGTTGGCGAGCAATCAGAGTAGGTTTTGATAAACCTGGAGTCTTACGGATGCAACTCCAAGCGCTTTTACGTGCCGCGGAGGGCCGTCCATTATCTATTATGTTTCCATTTATTGCTCAAACCAGTGAGTTTGATTTCGCAAAACTAGAGATGGAAAAAGTAAAAGAACGGGAATTAAAGTTAGGTCATAAAGTACCAAAAAAAATTAACATTGGGGCAATGCTAGAAACCCCTTCACTAGCATTTGAGTCTGATAAATTTTTCCAGGAAGTGGATTTTTTATCTATTGGTGGAAATGATTTAAAACAGTTTTTTTTCGCAGCTGATCGAGAAAATGAGTTGGTACGGAAGCGTTACGACACCCTCAATCTTTCGTTTATCGATTTCTTACAGACAATTGTGCATAAATGTGAAAAAAATAACACAAAGTTATCTTTTTGCGGAGAGGACGCTGGCAGACCCATTGAAGCGCTTTGTCTCGCCGCAATAGGTATAAAAACATTGTCTATGAGACCAGCATCTATAGGGCCCGTAAAAAATATTTTACTTAAAAGTGACTTAGGGGAAGTCTTAAAAATAATAGATAAAGCAAAAGTTGATGGTGAATCCACTTTGCGAAAAAAGATTGCTGAATACACAGCTAAAAGTTAACCAAGGTTCAAAAATAAAATTCTATTCTACTACTGGACCCTTGTATGCCACTACCCTATAAGGGCATCATGAATTTAGACATGGATTTTATAATACGAATTATTAACCCGGTACTCTGATACGAGTGGCCGGGTCAAGGTGATCGAAATTGCGCACCGTCTTAAGTTCGAAAAATTCAAAAATATTTAAGGAATAGCGGCAATGACTGCTGAACCAACCGACTACAAAAACACTTTAAATTTACCCAAAACTGATTTTCCAATGAGAGCAGGTTTACCCAATCGGGAACCCGGTTGGTTGGAAAGGTGGGAAAAAATTGGGATCTATAGAAAACTAAGACAAAAACCCTCTCGCAAGCCATTTATCTTGCACGATGGTCCACCCTATGCAAACGGCAACCTTCACATTGGTCACGCTCTAAATAAAATTTTGAAGGATATGGTAGTAAGAAGCCAGCAAATGATGGGAAGTGATGCTAGATACATACCAGGTTGGGATTGCCACGGCTTACCAATTGAATGGAAAATTGAAGAAAAGTATCGGAAAAAAGGGAAAAATAAAGACGACATTCCAGTGGTAGATTTTCGACAAGAATGCCGAAAATTTGCAGATGGCTGGATAGATATTCAAAGAGAAGAATTTAAAAGGTTAGGTATTACTGGAAATTGGGAAAACCCATATCTTACAATGGATTTCAAAGCTGAGCGAACTATCGCGCAAGAATTTATGAAATTTTTAATGAACGGAACCCTTTATCAAGGATCCAAACCAGTTATGTGGTCACCTGTTGAAAAGACAGCTCTGGCAGAGGCTGAAGTTGAGTATCATGATAAAGAAAGTTTTACTATCTGGGTCAAATTCGAAGTAATTGATAACGAAGAAACAGAACTGAGTGGCTCTCAAGTTGTAATATGGACTACTACGCCCTGGACCATTCCATCAAACAAAGCAGTCGTTTTTGGCCCTGATATAAAGTACGGCTTGTACGAAGTAATTTCTCGACCAGATGAATGTTGGGTAAATATTGGTGATCGGTACATATTAGCCGATAATTTAGCTGATACAGTTATGGAAAAAGCAAGACTAGACGACACCATGTATCGTCGGATTAGCGATGTTGCAGCAGAGAAGTTATCAACCATAAGCTTAAAGCACCCTTTATGTTCAGCAAAAGGCGCTAATGGTGAGTGGGATGAAATTAGAGACTTTAGGGGTGCAGATTTCGTAACTGACACTGAAGGCACCGGATTTGTCCACTGCGCACCATCTCATGGACTGGAAGAGTATGAACTCTATCGCGAGTTGGGTATGTTGCCTGAGGTCATCACATACAACGTAAAAGACGATGGAAGTTTCAGAGAGGACCTACCATTTTTTGGAGGAAAGTATATCCTAAGTCGAAAAGGCGGTGAAGGCGATGCCAACAAGGCGGTCATCGACAAGCTTATTGAATTTAATGGATTATTGGCTCGTGGAAAAATCAAACATAGTTACCCACATTCATGGCGCTCTAAAGCTCCAGTAATATACCGAAACACACCACAATGGTTTGCATCGATAGATCGCGAAGTTGGCGACAGTAAAGATGAATTTGGCAAAACAATAAGAGAACGAGCATTGAATTCTATAGATAAATTGGTTTCATGGACCCCTCAGACAGGAAGAAATCGTCTGTTTTCAATGATTGAGACACGTCCTGATTGGGTTTTGTCTAGACAGCGAGCATGGGGCGTTCCCCTCACTTGCTTTACAAAAAAAGGGGCCTTGCCAACAGATAGTGATTTTCTTTTAAGAAATGCTGCTGTGAACGAACGAATTGCAGAGGCTTTCGAAAATGAAGGAGCTGACGCTTGGTATCTTGAAGACTCGAAAGAGCGTTTTCTGAAAGGGATCGTAGACCCAACAGAGTACGAACAGGTGTACGATATATTAGATGTTTGGTTCGATAGTGGCTCAACGCACGCATTCGTTTTAAAAGAACGCGAAGATGGGTCGAATGATGGATTTGCTGATTTATATCTAGAGGGAACAGATCAACACCGAGGTTGGTTCCACTCATCAATGCTACAGTCCTGCGGGACGAATGGACGAGCACCATACCGAGGGGTATTAACCCACGGTTTCACATTAGATGAAAAGGGCATGAAAATGTCCAAATCTCTTGGAAACACAATAGCTCCAGAACAAGTGGTCAAACAATATGGTGCAGATATTCTGCGCCTTTGGGTTGCGCAGTCTGACTATACAGCAGATCTTCGTATCGGCCCAGAAATTTTAAAAGGGGTTTCAGATAGTTATCGACGGCTCCGTAATACAATGAGGTTTATTTTGGGTTCCCTTTCAGAATTAACTGAAAGTGAAAAAATTGAGCCCAAAGATATGCCAGAGCTCGAACAGTGGGTTTTACATCGTTTGTCTGAACTCGACGAACGAGTTCGTAAAGGCTATAGTGAATACGACTTTCAGGGTGTATTCCAATCGGTATTTACCTTTGCAACAGTTGAACTCTCCTCGTTCTATTTCGATATACGAAAAGATGTTCTGTACTGCGATGGCGACACTCTGGAAAGGCGTTCTTCGCGGACCGTTCTTGATCACATATTCTTAAGATTATCTGCTTGGCTTGCTCCTGTCCTAGTATTTACCATGGAAGAGGTTTGGCTCGAAAGATATCCAGGTGATGAAAGTTCTATTCATTTGACAGATATGCCCAGCACACCGACAACATGGAGAAATGAAGAATTAGCTATAAAATGGTCCGTTATCCGTCAAGCAAGAAGAGCCATTACCGCAGCATTGGAAGTACAGCGAACTGATAAAGTCATAGGCTCTAGTCTCGAGGCTTCTCCAGTTGTTTACTTAGAGGACCAAGAAACGTTTGATCTATTGGAAAGTATTCCATTTAGTGATATTTGTATAACCTCCTCCATAAAACTGTCCCTGGATAAAGCCCCCAAAGAAGCTTTTTCAACTGAAGAGGTCAAAGGAATTAAGGTCGATTTTCAAGTTGCATCAGGGGAAAAGTGTCAACGTTGTTGGAAAATACTTCCAGAAGTGACTACTTCAAATCCAATTTGTGGCAGATGTGATGAAGCTTTGAAAGGGGAAGACAAACTTTAAATTCTTGCATCTAGAAAATTATGCTTTCACACGCTTAGTAGCAAAAAAATTTCTTAATAGTTTTACTGCTTTTTCCTCACCTATGCCCGGATATATTTCCGGTATGTGGTGCGTTTGTTCATGATCAAAAACTCTTGCGCCTTGCTGAATTCCACCTGATTTTGGGTCTGAGGCAGCAAAATAAATACGTCTTATTCTAGCATTTGCAATTAAACCAGCACACATCGCACAAGGCTCTAAAGTTACATATATGTCGCAATTTACGAGCCGCTCTGTTTTTAAGGTATCACAAGCTTTCCTGATAGCTAAAACTTCTGCATGTGCAGAGGGATCTAATCTTTCCCGTGTTTCGTTTCCCGCACGGGCAATAATATCACCAGAAGCTTCTACAATAACAGCCCCAACTGGCACTTCTCCTCTTTTAAGAGCTTTAACTGCTTCTTCAAGCGCATCATCCATATAAGTTCTAAACATAATATTTCTTCATATCTTCATCAGGGGTTTTCCGAACTGACTTTTTATCATAAGTCACAGATATGAATAATCAATCACCTAAAGGCAGTCGAATTGCTAAAGTCTTATCCAGAGCAGGTATAGCAAGCCGTCGAGAAGCTGAAAAAATAATATTGGCAGGTCGTGTCAAAGTTAATGGCGAAATACTTATTTCTCCAGCTTTTAATGTTGTTGATAGCGACATTATACTTTTAGATGGTGATCCAATCGCTAAACCTGATGAAGAGAGATTATGGTGCTTTCACAAACCAGTGGGGGCTGTAACAACAGCTAAAGATGATAAAAACCGCAAAACAATTTATGAATATTTTCCCTCGAACTTGCCGCGCGTCATGCCAGTTGGCCGTTTAGATCTTAATTCTGAGGGCTTATTGCTTTTGACAAATAGTGGTGAATTAAAGAGAAAACTTGAGCTGCCAAGCTCTGAACTTAGTCGGATATATAGGGTTCGCGTCAAAGGGCGTCCAAAAGAATTAAGTTTGGATTTACTCAGGTCTGGTATCTCCATCGATCAAGAATCCTTTAGGCCAATGAAAGTTTCAGTGGACCGCCAGCAGGGTGCTAACGCATGGCTAACGATCGAATTGAAGGAAGGCAAAAACCGAGAGATAAGGCGTGCAATGGGCGAACTTGGAATGCAAGTTAATCGACTGATAAGAATTGAGTATGGGCCATTTAAGCTGGGAAATTTAAAACGGGGTGAGTTAGTCGAAATTAATAATAAATCAATCAGGCGCTCGCTAAAGACAGCTAATATCGACATTACAAAAGCAAATAACAAAAAAAGAAGCCAAAATAAATACTCACAAGTTTTAAGAAAAGTGCATTGAAAAATAATCCGAAAGCAAATGCAGGACCCTAGATTTTAAAGAGACTTTATTCTTAATTGGTGGAGGAAATTCTAAAATGAGAGCTGTCGTTCAGAGGGTCAAAAATGCGAGTGTTTCGATCTCAGATAAAATTGTGGGCGAATGTGAGATTGGCGCACTTATACTAGTTTGTGCCATGAAAAATGACACCATCGGTCAAGTAGAAAAACTTGCAAACAAGATTACTAAGATGAGAATATACCAAGATGAAAACCAGAAAATGAACCACTCTTTAATGGATATAAATGGGTCAGCCTTGGTCATTAGCCAATTCACTTTGGCTTCAGATTTAAAGAAGGGTAATCGTCCTGGGTTTTCAGAGGCGGCAGAACCAGAAAAAGCAAAACATCTTTATAATCATTTCGTATCTTATCTTAAGCAGTCTGGAATATCTACTCAAACTGGAGAATTTGGAAGCGAGATGGCAGTACATCTAATTAATGATGGACCAGTTACCATATGCCTAGACACAGATCAATTTTAGAAACAGGCTTTCTCAACTCAGCCAGCATATAATTAATTTGATATTTATGTTAAAGAATTTGTATATTTCTTTAATTCTGCTCGAGCAACCTGCCGACGATGTACAGCGTCTGGACCGTCTGCAAATCTAAGGGTTCTGATATGCGTCCACATATTTGCCAAATCAAAGTCTTGGCTTATTCCCGCAGCACCATGCAATTGCATAGCTTCATCTATCACTTTTCCAGCCATTAAAGGAGCAACAACTTTAATTTTTGAGATCCATGGCTGAGCGGCGCGAACACCTGCTGTGTCCATCATATAAGCGGCTTTCAGGCATAACAATCGAGACATTTCTATTTCCATACGAGCGTTTGCGATAATGTCAAAATTTCCTCCTAAATCTGTCAGCCTTTTCCCAAAAGCTTCACGAGAAAGCCCACGACGACACATCATTTCTAACGCTTTTTCGGCTTGCCCAATTGCTCGCATACAGTGATGTATTCGGCCGGGTCCTAACCTACCTTGGGCAACCTCAAAGCCCCTGCCCTCACCGAGCACTATACTAGAAGATGGAATGCGAACATCCGTAAATTTTAAATGCATATGTCCATGAGGCGCGTCATCATTGCCAAAGACTTGCATTGGTCTAAGAATTTCAATTCCGGGTGTTTTTGGATCAAGAACAAACATGGTATGCCGATTATGTTTTGGTGCGCTCGGATCCGTACATGCCAAAAGTATATATAATTTGCATCGCGGATCCCCTGCTCCAGAAATCCACCATTTTTCACCGTTAAGCACCCAGCTTTCACCATCTTTTACAGCACTAAATGTTAACTGCGCGGCGTCAGACGAAGCAGTATTGGGCTCTGTCATGACATAAGCTGAGCGAATTTTTCCATCTAATAAGTCATAGAGCCATCGATTTTTATGTTCACTGGTCCCATAACGCTCAAGAACTTCCATGTTCCCAGTATCAGGAGCGTTACAATTAAAAACTTCAGCTGCGATGCTCACCTTTCCCATTTCTTCGGCCAAATAGGCATATTCTACGGTTGTTAAACCATACCCTTTTTCGCTGTCAGTTAACCAAAAATTCCATAACCCACGTTCGCGAGCTTTAATTTTCAATTCATCCAAAATTTTCATCTGTAGATCGGTATGCTGGAACCTATCTCCGCTGGGATGTTTGCCTACCTCAGAATGAAACTCGGCATCTAGAGGCTCTATTTCATTATTTACCATGTCTCGAACGGCATCGATCAAGGGAGCTACTTTTTTTGTGATACCTAAATCCATTTTTTTTGCCTCAGCTAAGCTAATTTATAGTTTGCAAACTTTTCTCTGAGCGTAAGCTTTGAGACTTTACCAGTAGCCGTTAATGGTAAGGCATCTAAAAACTCTATTGCATCTGGCAATTGCCACCGTGCAATATGCTCGAGAAGTAAATCATCAACTTCTTTCTTCGTAACACGATTTTTTCCGTTTGACACGACTACAAGAAGTGGTCTTTCCTCCCATTTTGGATGAGAAACAGCAATGACAGCACAATTTGCAACTTTCGGATGACCCATGACTATATTTTCAATATCAATCGAGCTAATCCACTCACCACCTGACTTTATCAAGTCTTTGGCTCTATCCTGAATATTGAGAAAACCATCTGAGGTTATAGATGCGATATCACCTGTTCCAAACCAACCTTCTTCATCAAAAGCTTCTTCCGTGGCTTGTTCGTTGTTATAATAGCCAGAAATAATTGCATTTCCCCGAACATGTAATTCGCCTGAAGCTTTACCGTCATGAGGTAAAGAATTACCTTTTTCGTCTATAATTTTTAGATCAACTCCAAATACTCGGCGCCCTTGATAACATTTTTTTGATATTTGCTCACCGGGAGAAAGCAGTTTATTCATAGATTTCGGCAGAAAACCTTGTGTCCCAATTGGGCTCATTTCAGTCATGCCCCATGCATGACAAACCGTAATTCCTAGCTCCTCGAATTCTTCAATCATTGATTTAGGAGCTGCCGAACCGCCGATGACAACATTTTGAAATTGGGAGGGGGCTCTATCCTGTTTGCGGATTTCCTCAAGAAGTCCAAGCCATACCGTTGGCACACCCCACGCTGAATTAACACGTTCATTATCGATTAACTTAAATAATGAGGCACCATCAAGGTTTGAACCCGGAAAGACCAGTGACGTTCCTGTTAAAGGCGCACCGTAAGGAAGACCCCAAGCGTTAACATGAAACAATGGGACTACTGGCAAAACTTTCGTACCATTACCAAGATAGCGACCCATATTTAATGAAAGCGTAAGAGCGTGAAGTACAGTAGACCGATGTGAATACAGCGCTCCCTTTGGGTTTCCCGTAGTTCCTGAGGTATAACACAAACCCGCTGCCGAGTTTTCTGGCAAATCTGGCCATACAATATTTTGAGAACTCTTTGATATTAAAGTTTCATAGCACAAGTATTGATTGAAAAAGTTAGACGTACTCTCAGTGTCTGCCATAACAACAACCACTAAATTTTTAGGTAGCTTAGGAGCTAGCTTCTCTATAATTGGAACAAAAGTAGTATCAACGAATAAAATACTATCGCCAGCATGCTCAATTATATAAAGCATTTGCTCAGCGCTTAATCGGGGATTGATTGTATGGCATATAGCACCAACGCCACTAATGGCATAGTATAACTCTAAATGACGATAGCCATTCCATGCCAAAGTAGCGACCCTATCACCTTTTTTTACACCTAAATCCAAAAGAGCATTAGCCAATTTGCAAACTCTGACTAGACAATCCCTGTAATTATAACGATGAATATCACCTTCTGTTCTTAAGGATACCACCTCACTGTCAGAATGATTTTCCGCAGCAAATTTTAAAATCTCTACTATTGAAAGATCGCGCTGCATCATCTGGCCAAACATTTAAATTTCCTCCAAAGGTTTCGTACTTTTTTAGTAAAAATTACTTTTATAAGACCACAAAATAAAAAAATTTTATGTTATATTAATTTAGTAGTGTCCAGTGGAATTTTTGGCTTTGAAAGACGATTCCTAGTTACCCAATTAAGTTGATGTTGCGCTCTTGTAATTGCAACGTAAGTTAACCGCTTCCAAAGTGGTTGTCCCGACTCTACTCTTCCTGTTCGTGCAGCTATGGCCAAATCGCTCGAAATAACTTGTACTTGCTCCCATTGAGATCCCTGGGATTTATGGATCGTTACAGCTGAACCATGTAAAAAAGTGGCGCCCATGCGAGCGGCAAATGGTATAAATGGTTCTTCGACATCAGGCTTTTCAATTTTAACGATTGACGCTGCTGAAACCTGTGGGTCGTCTGAGCCTGTAATGTAGAGTTTGGAAAAGCCTGGCTTTCTTCCAGGTCCTAAATAAATGACATGAGCTCCTTTCACAAGGCCCCGCGCCTCTAGATCTATTCTTTTTTTTCGATGTTTGAGAGGTAGTTCAATACCGTCACAAATTAATGGTTCCCCAGGAACTAACTCAGTTTGGGTTATTGAATGAGCTTCTCTAAAAGCATTTATTAGGCGAATTCTGGTCGAGTTCCGCCAAACTAAAACTGGACTAAATGCCATCAAATCGATATTTACTCTCTGACTGTAAATAATTCTTTCATCGGAAATCGAGGCTTCCCTAACCAATTGATCAAAAGCCGGAAAATCAATAGCAGGGTCTTGTAATTTATTAGCTAAATCTAGAATTGGATTATCGTTTTGTTGGCGATGAATTTGCCGTAGAAAATATTTTCTTTTGTCAGGGATTTTATCGAAAACCATACTTCCTGATTGATTAATGGGAGCGAGTTGGGCTGGATCGCCAAACAGAATTAAGTTGGAAAATATTTCATTTAAATCTTCGAACTGCTGATTATCAAGCATTGATGCCTCATCAACGAAACCAACATCCAACGGCTCTTCTCGCCGTTTCCAGCCTTGGATAAAGTCTGATCCTTTTAAACCAGCAGAAGCTAATGCCCCTGGAATAGATTTATTTATTTTATAAAATTCGAAAATGCGATCCAAGGTTGATTTTTCAAAATTCTCATTGTCCGGTCGAGTAGAATTTCCAACCAACCACTCAGCAATTTTTTCATATTCGGGGTCGTATATTGGGGTGTATAATATACGATGAAGAGTAGTCGCAGGAACCCCCTTACTCCTCAGAACGCTAGCCGCTTTATTTGTGGGTGCTAAAATAGATAAGGAACGCTCTGCTCTAAGTTTTTTACTTTCGTAATCACCTGAAATAATGTTAACGCCAGATAACTTCAAAGCCTCAAAAAGTTTTGAAATTAATAATGTTTTTCCTGTTCCAGCTCTTCCAATGATACTCAGAAGAGAAGATTGTCGATCAGATTTTGCTGATAACTTTTCTTGATCTAAATCTATGCCGGAAAGTCTTAGAGTTGATACGACTTCATTATAGGCTTTGGTTTGATCGCTAGAAAAATAAACTACGTCGCTTGGCATAAACAATTATTTATACTTTTGCCCTGAATTAGGCCACTAATATTCTTATTTTATGAGTGGCTTATACATCGGAAAAAAATTTGAATATTATTTTGTGTTCCATGCTGGAGCGCAAAATCTTAAACCAAAATCGTGAGCGAAACGATTTATTATTATTTTTTTAATCGATTAGAGCTTCTGATAAAGTGCTAAGACCCTTGCGCGGAGATTGTACCAAAACTGCCATATTTCCTGGCTTGTGTTCATTTCTGCGCATTTTCATGTGGGCCTCAGGTATCTCATCCCAAGAGAAAACTTCCGACATACATGGATCTAGTCTTTGCTCAATCATCAGTTGGTTAGCTGCGGAAGCCTGCTTAAGGTGTGCAAAGTGGCTACCTTGGATCCTTTTTTGGTTCATCCATACATAACGGGCATCCATGGTCAGGTTATACCCAGTCGTTCCCGCACATATCACTACCATTCCACCTGTCTTACATACGAAGGTTGAAACTGGAAAAGTTGTTTCCCCAGGATGCTCAAATACCATATCAACATTTACGCCCTTTCCAGTTATGTCCCAAATTGCTTTGCCAAATTTTCTGGCTTCAGCAAACCAATCCTTGAATTCGGGACTGTTGACTGTGGGCAATTGTCCCCAACAATTAAAATCTTTCCGGTTAATAACCCCTTTAGCACCTAGTTTAGTTACAAACTCTCGTTTATCTTCGTCCGAAATAACGGCTATAGCGTTAGCGCCAGCAGTTTTAATCAATTGAATTGCGTAAGAACCCAATCCACCAGATGCACCCCAAACCAAAACATTTTGGCCAGGTTTCAAGTCATGAGGCTGGTGACCAAAAAGCATTCGATAGGCCGTTGCCAAGGTCAATGTGTAACAAGCACTCTCTTCCCAGCTTAAGTGTTTAGGACGCGGCATAAGTTGTTGGCTTTGTACGGCTGTAAATTGAGCAAAAGAGCCATCCGGAGTTTCATAACCCCAAATCCTCTGGCTGTTTGAATACATTGGGTCACCACCGTTACACTCTTCATCATCACCATTATCTTGATTGCAATGTATCACAACTTCATCGCCTACTTTCCAGCGGGTCACTTTATCACCTACGGCCCAAACAACGCCAGAAGCGTCTGAACCGGCAATATGGTATTCGGCTTTATGTACATCAAATGGGCTTATAGGAACACCTAGACCAGCCCAAACACCATTATAATTTACGCCAGCGGCCATAACCAAAACTAAAACGTCGTTACTATCTAGCTTGGGCGTATCAACAATTTCAATTTTAAATGATTGGTCAGGTTCACCATGTCTCTCACGGCGGATCGTCCAAGCAAGCATTTTTTGAGGGACAAAGCCTATCGGAGGGATCTCTCCTATTTCGTAAAGATCTTTTTCAGGTGCATCGTAGCGAAGTAAAGAATCGTTTGCATCTAAAGCCATTTTTTCCTCCATCAATTTGAATCATCGCGAAATATTGTTTCGCAGCAAGATCACTATAATTTTAAAAGTAATTTTACAATCTATTTTAACTATATTTAGCAATTTTATTTCAAAGGTAAAATATTATTTTCATAACTAACTGTTTTATATGATTTTATTTTTTAAAAGTAAAAGCCGCAAGCTATAAAAAACGATTATTTTACCGCTTACTGGCGCAGAAAATTGACTTTTTTTTAAATTTTCTAAATAAAGATGGAAATAAATGAAATATTATTATCCGGGAAAATAAGTTGTGAATAAAGAAAAAGATAAGCCTTGGTTAATAAGAACATATGCTGGGCACTCCACAGCAAAAGCCTCAAACAAACTGTATCGTTCAAACCTAGATAAAGGACAAACCGGTCTTTCCGTTGCGTTCGATCTTCCAACGCAAACCGGATATGACAGCGATCACATATTGGCGCGAGGCGAAGTTGGAAAAGTTGGAGTGCCTATTGGTCACCTCGGGGACATGCGAACGCTTTTCGATCAGATACCATTAGAGGACATGAACACCTCCATGACTATTAATGCGACCGCTCCATGGTTGTTGGCGCTTTACGTAGCAGTAGCTGAGGAACAAGGAGCTGACATATCTAAACTAAAAGGTACTGTTCAAAATGATCTTGTAAAAGAATATTTGAGCCGAGGAACATATATTTGCCCACCCAAGCCATCGATGAAATTAATTGGCGATGTGGCGGAATATTGCTTCAATAGAATTCCAAAATGGAACCCAATGAACATTTGCTCATACCACCTGCAAGAAGCCGGCGCGACACCTGAGCAAGAGTTAGCTTATGCGCTCGCAACTGCAATATCAGTTTTAGACGAGCTAAAAAGCCGAGTTCCTAAAAACGAATTTCCAGAATTGTGTGGAAGATTATCATTTTTTGTGAACGCCGGCATCAGATTTGTTACAGAGATGTGCAAAATGAGAGCATTCGTTGATCTATGGGATGAAATTTTACTACAAAGATATTTCGTTGAAGATCCAAAGTTTAGGCGTTTCCGATATGGCGTACAAGTAAACAGCTTAGGTTTAACTGAGCAACAACCAGAAAATAATGTTTACCGCATTTTAGTTGAAATGCTAGCAGTCACGTTATCAAAAAAGGCAAGAGCAAGAGCAGTTCAGCTTCCGGCGTGGAATGAAGCCTTAGGTCTTCCAAGACCTTGGGATCAACAGTGGTCTATGAGGATGCAACAGATCATGGCATTTGAAACAGACCTGTTAGAATACGAAGACCTTTTTGATGGAAACCAAGTGGTGGACGCAAAAGTAGAATCTCTAAAAGCGAGCGCACGTCACGAGCTTGAAACGATAGAATCGCAGGGCGGCGCTTTAAACGCGATAGAGTACATGAAATCACGGCTAGTAGAAAGCAACACAGATCGGTTGCAAAACATTGAAAGCAATCACACGACAGTTGTTGGTGTAAACAAGTTTACGAACACCGAACAGTCGCCACTGATTTCAAGCGATGGTGGTATAATGGTTGTCGATCCATCAGTTGAGAAGGATCAAATTGATCGGTTAAACCTATGGCGAAGAAACCGAGACGAAAAATTAGTCAACAAGGCATTATTTAACTTAAGGAAAGCGGCATTAGACGGCCAAAATATTATGCCTAAAAGTATCGAAGCGGCCAAAGCAGGCGCTACCACAGGTGAATGGGCGCAAGAAATGAGAAATATCTATGGCGAGTATCGTGGGCCAACCGGCGTAGCAATAGGTATATCTAATAAAACTGATGGCCTCGACGAGCTTCGTAGTGCCGTTGATGCTGTTAGCGATAAATTAGGTGAGAGATTAAAATTTCTAATTGGCAAACCAGGTCTAGATGGGCACTCAAATGGGGCTGAACAAATAGCTTCTAGAGCTCGTGACTGTGGAATGAAAATTGAATACGAGGGGATCCGTTTGACTCCACAAGAGCTTGTGGAAAACGTCAAATCCACAAAAGCTCATGTAGTTGGTCTTTCCATCTTATCCGGGAGTCACATTCCGCTAGTTCAGGACATTGTCAATCTCTTGGCAAAGGAAGGGTTGACAAAAATTCCAATTGTTGTTGGCGGTATCATTCCAGAAGAAGATAAAATAAAATTGTTAGAGATGGGAATTGCGAAAGTCTACACGCCCAAAGATTTTGAAATGAACACCATAATGATGGATATAGTAAATTTAGCTGAACCAAGAGAAATTGCTGCAGAGTAATAAATATTTATTGGAAGAAATTGTTTTAAAAGCTGATTGAAAAATAACTGCTAAAATGAAATAAAATACTTCAGATAAAATAAATTTAAGCTGTTCAAAATGAAAATAAGACCGTTAGCTAAAGCCGATTATGACGAGTGGCGAGCACTATGGGTTTCTTATCTAGAGTTCTATGAGACTTCTTTGAAAGCCGACGTTATTGACGGGACATTCAACCGATTTATTGATAATGATCAAACCAGACAAAATGCACTAGTGGCTGAAAGTACAGATGAATTAGTTGGTTTAGTGCATTATATTTTCCATCTTGACACCTGGGCAATTCAGGAAGTTTGCTATTTACAAGATTTATTCGTCATCCCTCAAAATCGGGGTAAAAAAATAGGCCAATTATTGATAGAGGGCGTGTATGAAAGGGCAGATAAATATGGGGCTCCATCTGTCTATTGGCTCACGCAGGAATTTAATGTGCCAGCACGAAAACTTTACGATCGACTGGCAGATTTAACGCCATTTGTACATTATGAACGAAGGAATAAATTATGACACCTCATATAAATGCTTCTAAAAAAGATATAGCAGAAATAGTGTTGATGCCAGGTGATCCATATCGCGCCAAATGGGCTGCAGAGAATTTTTTAACCAAGCCTAGATTGATTAATCAAGTAAGAGGAATGCTAGGGTTTACGGGTCAATATAAAGATACCGAAATCACTATTCACGGTTCAGGAATGGGCATGCCATCGCTTTCCATTTACGTAAATGAACTTATACGAGAATATGATGCTAAAACCCTCATAAGAGTAGGTTCCTGTGGGGGAATGCAAGAACATGTAAAAATTCGCGACATAATTTTAGCTCAAACGGCATCATCCATACAAACGCCTTCTTCCACAATTTTTCGTGAATTAAACTTTGCTCCATGCGCTGATTTTGATTTACTTTCGGCTGCAGCAAAAGCATCAAAAAAGAAAAAAAGCAAAACACATATTGGAGGAATTTATTCTTCAGACGTTTTTTATGACGAGAGACCAGATCTTAATGAGCAAATGGTTAGGCATGGGATCTTAGGAGTAGAAATGGAAGCCGCTGAACTTTATAATTTAGCAGCAAGAAGGGGATGCAGAGCATTAGCAGTTTTGACGGTATCTGATCACTTGCAGACAGGCGAGGCACTTTCACCAGAAGACCGGCAGAATTCATTTGCCGATATGATAGAAATAGCGCTCGAGGCAGCAACTTCCCTTGGATAGTCAGAAATTAAAAAAATTAATTTGTTTTCTCTACCATTAACTTTTTAACTTCAGCTATTGCCAATGCTGGGTTTAGGCCTTTTGGGCAAGTTTTTGCACAGTTCATTATAGTGTGGCAACGATATAACTTAAAAGGATCATCTAAGCCTTCAAGTCTCTCACCAGTTGCTTGATCTCTACTGTCGATAATCCAGCGATAGGCATGTAAGAGCGCTGCTGGACCTAAATATCTATCACTATTCCACCAATAAGAAGGACACGATGTAGAGCATGAAGCACACATCACGCATTCGTAAAGTCCGTCCAGCTTTTTTCGATCTTCTATAGACTGCTTCCACTCTTGAGCTGGCCTATTTGTTTTCGTTTCTAGCCAAGGCATAATAGAAGCATGTTGAGCATAAAAATTTGTTAAATCAGGAATTAAATCTTTAATTACTGGCATATGAGGCAATGGATAGATGTTTACGTCACCCTTTACTTCATCAAGTCCATAGATACACGCTAGAGTGTTGATACCATCAATGTTCATAGCACAAGACCCACAAATACCCTCGCGACAAGAACGTCTAAATGTCAAAGTAGGATCGATCTCGCTTTTAATCTTTATAAGAGCATCGAGTATCATTGGGCCGCATGTATCCAAATCAACAAAATATGTGTCAACACGCGGGTTTTCGTCATCATCAGGTGACCAGCGATAGATTTTAAACTTGCGGATATTAGATGCGCCTTCTGGTTTTGGCCAGGTTTTACCTGTCAAAACCCTAGAATTTTTTGGTAATCTCAACTGGACCATAGCCCAACTCCGTTCTGGTAGAAAATCAAAATAATAATCCCTTTTTATATCTGGGTATTGAAGCTCTCATTTGCAATTTAAAAAGTTCTTTCTTTAGGTTCAATCTTTTTCAGTTCGATACCACCCTCTGATTCACCTGACAGTGGATCACGTATCACATCTCTGTACGATAATTCAATTTTGGGTCCATCTATTTTAGCCAAAGAGTGCACTCGCCACCTTTCATCATCTCTTACTGTAAAATCTTCATGTGCATGTGCCCCGCGACTTTCTTCACGGGCTTCAGCTCCAGCAATTGTAGCTAAAGCATTGGGCATGAGATTTGTTAATTCTAGTGTTTCCATCAAGTCACTGTTCCATACTAATGAACGATCAGTAACGCTTAGGTCAGACATCTTATCCGCTAAACTTACCATCTCAGTCAATCCTTGAGACATTGTCTCTGAGGTCCTGAACACTGCTGCATCCCTTTGCATTGTTTTCTGCATTTCAAGTCTTAATTCAGAAGTAGACACAGAGCCTTTTGCATGCCTTAGTTGATCAAAACGTTCTAATGCAGCTTCAACCGCAAAAACATTAGTTGTTGGAATTTGACTGTTTTGATCAATAATTTCACCAGCCCTCAAACCAGCTGCGCGCCCAAAAACAACAAGATCAATAAGTGAATTAGACCCCAACCTATTTGCGCCATGAACCGAAGCACAACCAGCTTCACCGACAGCCATTAAACCGGGCACAATTGCATTTTGATCATTTGCAGTTGGATTTATAACTTCGCCCCAATAATTGGTCGGAATACCGCCCATATTGTAGTGAACTGTAGGCAGCACTGGGATTGGCTCCTTGGTTACATCTACACCCGCAAAAATTTTCGCGCTTTCAGAAATACCAGGAAGTCGTTCCGAAAGTGCTTCGGGAGGCAGGTGGCTTAAATTTAGATGAATATGATCGCCGTCTCTGCCAACGCCTCTGCCCTCTCTTATTTCCATAGTCATGCATCTTGAGACATAATCTCTCGGCGCTAAATCTTTGTAGTGAGGAGCATAGCGTTCCATAAAACGCTCTCCCTCCGAATTTGTAAGATATCCACCTTCGCCTCTAGCCCCCTCTGTAATTAAACAGCCTGAACCGTAAATCCCCGTTGGATGAAATTGAACAAACTCCATATCTTGAAGGGGAAGCCCTGCGCGAGCCACCATACCCCCGCCATCACCAGTACAGGTATGTGCTGACGTGGCACTAAAATAGGCTCTGCCGTAACCACCTGTCGCAAGAACCACCATTTTAGCGTTAAATACGTGTATTGAGCCGTCATCAAGTTTCCAGCAAACTACTCCAGTACAAATCCCGTCGTCAGAAAACATCAAATCTAATGCAAAATACTCTATATAAAACTCCGCCTCATTTTTGAGAGACTGACCGTAAAGTGTGTGTAAAATTGCGTGGCCAGTTCTATCTGCGGCAGCACATGTTCTTTGAACAGGTGGGCCTTCTCCAAATTCAGTTGTATGACCACCAAACGGCCGCTGGTATATTTTACCTTCCTCAGTACGGCTAAATGGTACCCCATAATGCTCTAATTCATAAACGGCTTTGGGGGCTTCTCGAGCGAGATATTCCATTGCATCCGTGTCACCAAGCCAATCAGAACCCTTAACAGTGTCATACATATGCCATTGCCAATGATCCGGACCCATATTTGATAATGATGCCGCAATCCCTCCCTGAGCTGCTACGGTATGCGACCTAGTTGGAAATACTTTCGTAACACATGCAGTCTTTAAGCCTTGTTCTGCCATTCCTAAAGTCGCCCTTAAGCCGGCGCCACCAGCACCAACAACAACTACATCATAGTCATGCGTTTCATAGGAGTAAGCTAACATCAATTCACCCTTAGAGTGCTATTTTTCCAATAGCATATAGCCCCACAGCCATGAGAAAGTAGCTAAGAGCTTTTACAAAAAACAAAGCAACTTTGTACCAATGACCACGGATATAATCTTCAATTAGAGTTTGAGCACCTAATTGAAAATGCCGTAACCCAATTATTAACGTAAGTGCGACAATCAGCGCAGGAAAAGGCATCGATAAATACCCAACAACTGAGTCATGGTCTTCGCCAATCACTGATCCAAATGTAAAAATGAATAAAGGGATCAAAAAGAATAATGCAATAGAAGTAATTTTCATCTCGAAGTGATGATTAACTAATGACTTTGAATAACTCATTTTTAAATCAACTCCTGCATATCACCATAAAATAGCTATTGTTACAATTGTGAATACAAAGGAACCTACAATTACTGACCAGCCTAGATATTCTGCCGTCCTCAAATCTAATCCAATTGCCCTGTCCCAAATTAAATGCCTTACCCCACCAAGAAGGTGGTACCAAACTGCCCAAAGAGAGGATATTAAAACTAATTTGCCAAACCAACTAGTTATAATAGCATCAGCAACTTCAAAATACTTAAGAGAAGTTGCCGCAGCAAAAAGCCACCACACAATGAGCAAGACACTCAAAATAATTGCATTTCCTGTAATGCGTATCAAAATTGAAGTGATTGACGTTAATTGAGGTCTGTAAATTGTCAAATGCGGTGAGAGAGGTCTGTTGCCCCGATCTCCATTAGCCATTGAAAACACCCTTAGTTTACGTCGTAATTGGATAAGTAATAGATCAAAATTTTTGTTTTACTAGTCCGTTTTAACTTCTCCTTCTAAAAAATTAAATTAAATTTGTGTAGCTCCATAAAAATTGCCGAAAAATATTACTTGCCACGTCCAGATATGAGCAGCTAATCGGCACATAATTGGTTAAGCAAGAGCAATCCATATAAGCCTAGCTCCGGTAATTGTTAAAAGGATGTATGTAAAAGAAAAGAATAAACGCTCTGATATCATATAATGTGCTTTTACACCGAACCAAACGCCTATTAGAGCAAAAGGCGACAAAATAAGATCCAGAAAAAGGCTTTCAAGTGTAAATAAACCCAAAAAAGTGTAGGGCACGGCCTTTGCCAAATTTACCGCCCAGAACACAATAACTGTCGTTGCCTGATACTCAGTTTTTGTTAGTTTTTTGGATAAAAGATAAATTGCCGCCGCTGGACCTCCTGCATGACTTATAAAACTAGTAAAACCCGCAAAGCATCCAAGAAAAACGCCGTAAATATCTGAAAGTGGTCGAATAGACTTTTGAATAACATTCCACTTTTGCAAAGCTTGCCATAAAACAAAAGCCAAACAAATAGCTCCTATCAAAAATCTAAAAAAATCAGCGCTTACGTTAGAATAAAGTATGGCACCTAAGATCACTCCAGGGATACTCCCCAAAACGAGTATCCATGACTCCCGCGATATCCATTTATTCCAAAATGGCTTCAGACTTCCAAAGTCCATTAAAATTAGAAGTGGCAGCATTATACCAATAGCACTTCCAGGTTCGATAATTGTTGCGAGAATTGCAGCCGACACAAAAGCTGCGTTAGACCCAAAACCACCCTTGCTGATCCCTGCAAACACAGTCGCGAAAGCGGCAATCAATATAAATTCAAAGTTAAAGTACATGTTCGTAGATTTATATGAATAAGTAATGATTTCCCAAGTAAATAATCCAAAGCCACAATAAAGAGTTTTTTATATGGTCACTGTGATGACGCCTTGCAGAATTTGTGATAAAAGATTAGCACCCAAAAAAGAAAAAAATCAAAGGAGTGAACCTCATGACCAGACCAAAGATTGCTCTAATTGGAGCAGGCCAAATTGGTGGAACCTTAGCCCACCTGACTGCAATTAAGGAACTGGGTGATGTAGTCCTCTTTGACATAGCCGAAGGTGTGCCAGAAGGAAAAGCACTCGATATTGCAGAGTCTGGGCCTTCAGAGGGGTTTGACGCCCAATTAAAAGGAACTCAGTCTTACTCAGATATCGCTGGAGCAGACGTATGCATAGTTACCGCTGGCGTACCGCGAAAGCCAGGTATGAGCCGTGATGATCTTATTGGTATAAATCTTAAAGTTATGAAATCTGTTGGTGAAGGTATCCGAGACTATGCACCAAATGCTTTTGTTATATGCATTACTAACCCTTTAGACGCTATGGTTTGGGCTCTACGGGAATTTTCTGGTCTTCCTCATAGCAAAGTCTGTGGTATGGCCGGCGTACTCGATAGTGCAAGATTTAGACACTTTTTAGCTGAAGAATTTAAAGTTTCGATGAAAGATGTGACAGCATTCGTATTGGGGGGACATGGCGATACAATGGTGCCCCTTGCTCGCTACTCAACCGTTGCAGGCATACCTTTACCCGACCTAGTTACAATGGGGTGGACAACCGAAGAGAAGTTGGAAGGGATAATTCAGAGAACACGCGATGGCGGTGCAGAAATTGTTAGTCTTTTGAAAACCGGCTCAGCTTTTTACGCCCCAGCAACCTCAGCAATTGAAATGGCTGAAGCCTATCTTAAGGACCAAAAACGCGTTTTACCTTGTGCTGCTTATTGTGAAAACCAATTCGGCCTAAAAGGTATGTATGTGGGTGTGCCAACTATTATCGGTGCAGATGGTATCGAGAAAATAGTCGAAATAAAACTGAGTGAAGATGAACAAGTTATGTTTAATAAATCAGTTCAGGCGGTAAATGGCCTCGTACAAGCTTGCAAAGAGATCGATGAAACCCTTTCTTAGGCACGTACAATAGTCAATTATGTTATTACTGCTTTTTTAATTACCATATTTAAAATATTTGATTTGAAACACATGATAATTATATTTTTGTGATCACTAATTTTTTTAATGTGATCACAAAAATATCTATTTACAAGATTTCTTATAATTTCTCCATAAATCTATTCTGACTACATAGCTCTATATGTCATGATTTAATTAGCCACCAACGCAAGGTTACATAATGAACATTCATGAATATCAAGCCAAAGGGTTGCTCCGAAATTATGGGGCGCCTGTCGCAGACGGTCGTATTGTAGTTAAATCTGAAGACGCAAAAACAGCTGCCGGAGAACTTGACGGCCCCGTGTGGGTTGTCAAAGCTCAGATTCACGCTGGCGGGCGTGGCAAAGGTACTTTTAAAGAAAAAGATGCTGGGGAAAGTGGTGGGGTCAGAATTGCTAAGACTGTAGAACAGGCAGCGGAAGAAGCAAAAAAAATGCTCGGCCGCACGCTTGTAACGCATCAAACAGGTCCTGCTGGTAAACAAGTAAATCGGGTTTACATTGAACAAGGAGCCGAAATTGAGAGTGAGTTGTATCTTGCTCTTTTGGTTGACCGGGCAACATCTAGAATATCTTTTGTATGCTCCACAGAAGGTGGGATGGATATTGAAGATGTTGCAGCTAGCAATCCTGAAAAAATCCTTTCTTTTTCCGTAGATCCAGCAACTGGGTATCAGGCTTTCCATGGTAGAAAAATTGCCTTTGCCCTTGGACTAGAGAATTCGCAAGTTAAAGAGTGTATAAAACTCATGGGACAGCTTTTCAAAGCCTTCATAGAAAAGGACATGGAAATGCTGGAAATCAACCCCTTGATCATAACTAAAAACGGTAATCTTACTGTGTTAGATGCAAAAGTGGGATTTGATAGTAATGCAATCTACAGGCACCAAGACATTGCTGACTTAAGGGATACCACAGAAGAAGATTCTAAAGAATTGGAAGCCAGTAAGTACGACTTAAATTATATTGCATTGGATGGCGAGATTGGTTGTATGGTTAATGGTGCCGGACTTGCCATGGCAACGATGGATATCATCAAATTATATGGCGCTGAGCCCGCTAATTTTTTGGATGTCGGAGGGGGCGCCACAAAAGAGAAAGTCACAGAAGCTTTCAAAATAATTACATCAGACCCAAAAGTTAAAGGAATATTAGTCAATATTTTTGGCGGGATAATGCGATGCGATGTGATCGCTGAAGGAGTAGTTGCAGCTGTCAAGGAGGTTGGTATCCAAGTTCCTTTAGTCGTTCGCCTGGAAGGCACAAACGTTAAAAAAGGGAAAGACATCATTAATAATTCTGGACTTGATGTTATTGCTGCGAACGATCTTAGAGATGGCGCAGAAAAAATCGTAAGAGCAGTGAAAGGTTGAGCTATGGCTGTGTTAATCGACGAAAAAACTAAAGTGATATGTCAAGGCTTTACCGGTTCACAAGGGACATTTCATTCCGAGCAAGCCATAGCGTATGGAACAAAAATGGTGGGAGGTGTTACTCCTGGAAAAGGCGGTGGCAGTCATTTAGGTCTGCCTGTATTCAATTCTGTGCACGAAGCAAAACACGTAACTAAAGCAAATGCGTCTGTAATATATGTGCCTCCGCCCTTTGCGGCAGATTCTATTTTGGAGGCAATAGACGCTCGAATGGAGCTAATCGTTTGTATTACTGAGGGTATCCCAGTTCAGGATATGCTAAAGGTAAAGCGAGCACTTGAAAACTCAAGTTCCATTCTTGTTGGCCCAAACTGTCCAGGAGTAATAACCCCAGAGGCTTGTAAAATAGGCATAATGCCTGGCCATATCCACAAGCGTGGATCTGTTGGAGTTGTATCAAGATCAGGCACTCTAACGTATGAAGCCGTAAAGCAAACTTCTGATGTTGGCTTAGGACAATCGTCATGTATTGGAATTGGCGGAGATCCAGTCAAAGGAACTGAACATATAGATGTCCTTGAATGGTTTTTAAAGGATGATGAAACAGAAAGCATCATCATGATAGGGGAAATAGGCGGATCAGCCGAAGAAGAGGCCGCCCAATTTTTAAAAGATGAGGCCAAAAAAGGGCGAAGCAAACCAACAGCGGGTTTTATTGCAGGTCGAACGGCACCACCTGGTAGGAGAATGGGGCACGCTGGAGCTATCGTGGCGGGCGGCAAAGGCGGGGCTGAAGATAAAATCGAAGCAATGCAATCAGCGGGTATAATTGTCGCAGAAAGCCCAGGCAGTTTAGGCGAAGCAGTGTTGAAAGCAATTGGGTAAAAAAGATAAAAAAATCATCAAAACCAGAAACGACAGGCTAGGCAAAAGTAATGAATGATCACCCCCCCAACTCAGAATTTAACGCCACTTCTTTTATGCAGGGGCATAATGCTGAATATTTAGAACAACTATACGCGCAATATGCACGCGATCCAAAAGCCTTAGATGAAACCTGGCAAGAATTTTTCAAGGCTATGGGGGATGATGAAGTAAGTATTAAAAAGGATGCAGCAGGTCCCAGCTGGGGCAGACGCGACTGGCCGCCCTCTTTAAACGATGACCTAACAGCTGCATTAGACGGGCAATGGAATAAAAGCCAAGAAAATGAGCACCTTGTCGAAAAAATAAACAAAGTAGCCGAAGAAAAGAATATTGAAATATCCAATGATGCAATTCAACGGGCAGTTCTAGATAGCGTTCGAGCTTTAATGCTCATCCGGGCTTATAGAATACGTGGGCATCTTGCAGCCGATTTGGATCCTCTTGGTATGAGAGATACATCAGCAGCAAAAGATTCCTTAGATCCAAAAAATTATGGGTTTTTAGAAACCGATTTGGACCGTCCAATTTTTATTGATAATGTACTCGGTCTTCAAATCGCTACAATGAGACAAATTGTTGAAATAGTTAAAAGAACTTATTGCGGTACTTTTGCTTTGCAATACATGCATATTTCAGATCCAGAGCAATCAGCATGGCTTAAGGAGAGAATAGAGGGCTTTGGGAAAGAGATAAAATTTACCCGAGAGGGACGAAAAGCTATCTTGAACAAATTAGTTGAAGCAGAGGGCTTCGAAAAGTTTCTACACGTTAAATACATGGGAACTAAACGCTTTGGTTTAGATGGTGGAGAAAGCCTAATTCCTGCCATGGAACAAATCATAAAGCGTGGAGGGGCACTCGGAGTTAAAGAAATGGTAATAGGCATGCCTCATAGAGGCCGATTATCAGTGCTTGCTAATGTTATGAACAAACCTTATCGGGCGATATTTAATGAGTTCCAAGGAGGATCTTTTAAACCAGACGCGGTAGATGGATCAGGAGATGTCAAATACCATCTCGGAGCATCGTCAGATCGCGAATTTGATGGAAATAACGTTCATCTCTCCTTAACTGCAAACCCTAGCCATTTAGAAGCCGTAAATCCTGTTGTTATTGGCAAAGCGAGAGCCAAGCAAGAACAGTTAAAAGATAATAAGCGAACCTCTGTTATGCCCGTACTATTACATGGAGATGCCGCATTTGCTGGCCAAGGTGTGGTTGCTGAATGTTTCGGTTTATCAGGTTTAATTGGGCACAAAGCAGGCGGCACAATGCATATCGTGGTTAATAACCAGATTGGTTTTACGACTGCACCGCACTTTAGTAGATCATCACCTTACCCAACCGACATAGCATTAATGGTTGAAGCTCCTATATTTCACGTGAACGGAGATGATCCAGAGGCTGTTGTTCATGCAGCTAAAGTAGCAACAGAATATCGGCAAAAATTTCAAAAAGATGTTGTTTTAGATATCATATGTTATCGACGATTTGGGCATAATGAAGGGGATGAGCCTATGTTCACAAATCCTCTAATGTATAAACACATCAAAAAACAAAAAACTTCACTTTCAATTTATACCGAAAGACTGGTCAATGATGGGCTTATCCCTGAAGGTGAAATCGAAGATATGAAAGCGTCTTTTCAGGCAAAAATGAACGATGAATTTGAAGCTGGTCGAGACTATAAACCAAATAAGGCTGACTGGCTTGATGGAAGATGGT
>JBJLGF010000067.1:0-26927 GCA_045564975.1 Paracoccaceae bacterium | reverse complement strand
TGCTTCAATTCCACAATAGGGACACTTAAAAACGAGCATCAGTGCGCCACTCCAGCAGCTACACTTTCATCAATAAACTTACCTTCTTTAAAACGGTTTAAGCTAAATTCCTCAGTTAAATTGGAATGCCCTTTGGCCATCAACTCTGCCATAGCCCATCCTGACCCGGGTATTGCTTTAAATCCACCAGTGCCCCAGCCGCAATTTATAAAAATATTTCTAACTGGAGTTTTTGAAAGAATTGGAGATCTATCGCCAGTCATGTCAACGATACCACCCCACCACCGCAGCATCTTTAGACGAGAAATAATGGGAAAGGTTTCTATTAGTGCTCTGACTGTTTCTTCTACATGATGAAAAGAGCCTCTTTGGGTATAATTGTTAAATCCATCTGCGCCACCACCAATAACCATTTCTCCCTTATCAGACTGGCTCATATAGCCATGGACTGTATTGGCCATTACCACTACATCCATGCAAGGTTTTATCGGCTCCGAAACTAGTGCCTGAAGCGCCACAGCCTCAACTGGCATTCGAAAACCGGCCATATCTGCCAGGACGCCAGTATGGCCTGCAACAACAATACCCAGTTTTTGGCAATCAATTGAACCTTTACTAGTTTCAACCCCTTGAACTTGAGCATTTTTATGTCGAATGCCAGTAACCTCGCACTGCTGAATAATATCCATTCCCATATCAGAGCAAGCACGAGCGTAGCCCCAGGCAACTGCATCATGTCTTGCCGTTCCGCCGCGAGACTGCCACAACGCTCCTAGAACTGGATATCGGGGACCATCAATATTAATAATTGGCACCAGAGATTTAACTTTCTCAGCAGAAATAAATTCGGTTGATACCCCCTGCAAAGCATTTGCCTGGGCTGTTCGTTTATATCCCCTAATTTCATGCTGGGTCTGAGCCAACATCATTACCCCTCGTGGACTAAACATGACGTTATAGTTTAGATCTTGGCTCATGGTTTCGTACAAACTTCGAGCCTTTTCATAAATTGCAGCCGAAGCGTCTTGCAAATAGTTGGACCGAATAATCGTGGTGTTACGGCCAGTATTTCCTCCGCCAAGCCAGCCTTTTTCAAGTATCGCTACGTTCTTTAGTCCGTGATTTTTTCCTAGATAGTAGGCCGTTGCCAACCCGTGGCCCCCTGCCCCAATAATGATGGCGTCGTATTTCTTTTTTGGATCTGGGCTTTTCCAAGCACGACCCCAGCCTTGGTGATAACGAAGAGCTTCTCGCGCAACTGCAAACACAGAATAACGTTTCATTTATATTTCACCCAATATAGCTAAATTACTGAATATTTCTAGCCGAAGTTTGTTAGCCTCTACGACTCAGTACGTCATAAATCATTTCAGTTGCGACATCTAGCAACATCAGAGATTTAAGGGCTTACCTTAGCTAAATTTGATGTTTAAAAGAGCAATATAAAGGGAGACATGATGATAGTATTCTGGCTGAGCATCACAATTATTTTAGCCTTTGTTTGTGTCATTTTTTATCAAACGCTGAAAAAAAATGCTGTCCATAGAGAAGAAAATGCGGATTTGAAATTTTACAAATCACAGCTTTCTGAAATTGAAAAAGATATCGCAAAAGGGGCTATAGTTTCCGAAGAAGCTGAGCAATTAAAAGTTGAGATTTCGCGCCGCATTTTAAAAAATAAAAATCAATCTTTATTTAAAATCAGCTTTCAATCTTCTAACTCAAGATTAACATTTGTTTTTATTTTAGGAATTTTTACCAGTTTTCTTTCGTTTGGTCTCTACGCATCACTAGGAAGCTTAGGGTATTTCGATTTTTCCCAAAAAAATCGAATTGAAGCAGCTAAACTTTTAAAAGAAACTCGGCCTTCGCAACAGGAAGCCTGGAACGCTTTATCGGATGTAAAAACTATCAATACTCCAGAGGGCGAAATGGGTGAAATAATTACTAAATTGAGAAAAATATCTCAAGAACGTCCTAATGATATAACAGGGATGCGTTACCTTATGAGAACTGAAGCCAGTTTGAATAATTTTGAAAATGCAGCAATTGCTCAAATGTCTCTCGTTAAACTATTAGGAGACCAAGTTTTACTTGAAGATTTATACCAATTAGCAGAGTTGATGGTGATATCGTTAAATGGCTATGTCTCGCCCGAAGCAGAAGCTCTTTTTCGTAAAGTTTTATCGCAAGATGAGGATAATGGCGGAGCTCTTTACTATTTAGGGTTAATGTACGCCAATTTAGATCGGCCAGATCTTTCTTTTGAAATTTGGCGGAAACTTCTCAATAGAGGACGAGATGACGCGCCATGGGTTCCTCTTATACGCGAGCAAATTATGGAAGTGGCATGGCGAGCAGGAAAAAATCGATATGAGCTTCCTCCCAAAATAACAATATCTCTAAATGGACCTACTAAAGCTGATATTGAGGCTTCCAACGAGATGACTACCGATGAAAGACGGGAGATGATTTCTAACATGGTTGAAAGCTTAGCAAATCGTCTGGCATCTCAAGGAGGAACATCAGACGAGTGGGCCAGACTTATCAAGGCACTTTCAGTGCTTGGTGATTCAGATCGTGCAAAAAAAATATGGGCGGAAGCATCTAATATTTATAATAATTCACCAGCTGACCTGAATGTCATTAATAATATCGCAAACGAAATTGGTATTTCCAGATGATATACGAACACGTTTCCGACTTTGCAAATGAACTCAAATCAAGTAATTCCTTAATAGGCTTAGACTTAGGAACGAAAACAATCGGCGTTGCTGTAAGCGACACCATCCTTTCTGTCGCCACACCAATTAAAACTATTAAAAGGAAAAAGTTTTCAATTGATGCTGATCAACTATTGGAGATCATCTCCACTAAAAATTGTTGCGGAGTTGTTATTGGCTTGCCAAAAAATATGGATGGAAGTGAGGGACCCAGAGCACAGTCAACGAGAGCATTTGGTAAAAATTTTTCTTCAAAAACTATGCTTCCGATTACTTTTTGGGATGAGCGATTATCAACAGTAGCAGCCGAAAAAGCTTTATTGGAGGCGGATACGAGCCGAAAACGTCGTTCAGAGGTAATCGATCATGTTGCAGCAGCTTACATTCTTCAAGGGTTCTTAGATCGATTAAAGATTGTAGATAATTGTTGAGTTTTTAGTGTATGTAAGGAGTGAACTAGTTTGAGTAGTGAAGTCTGGACAAGAGATGAAATTCAAAGTCCTTGCATCAAAATATGCGTAATTCATCCTAGTGAAAGACAGTGTACTGGATGCCATAGAACAATAGAAGAAATTTCCTCTTGGTCACGTCTGCCCTCAGAACAAAGAAACAAAATCATTAACGAACTACCAAAGCGTGCACTTAGATTAAAAAGACGTCGCGGCGGCAGAGCAGCCCGTATTGCAAAATTATGATAAGTTTGGCCAATCAGCCAAATTTTGAAGTTCTGGCCTGAAATAAGCTATTTTTCTGCCCTCATTAAAGTTTTTGATTTCAAAACTCCAAGGACTTATTCCATGAAGGCAAAGTCGGTGAATCATATAACTTTCACCTAAATTTGCATGCAGCACGCGTCTTTTACATTTTTCAAATATTATTTTTCTTGTTTGCACATAAATCTCGCGAACGTCCAAATCTTCCCACTCTTTGGGGTCGCGGGTCAAAAATAAACTTTTGAATGCCTTTGAGATTAAGTGGTGTGACCCCTCCCAGACCACAACAGGACTCGCACCTTGTGGAGCTTGATTTAAGGGAATTCCAAGCACATAGGCATGTGGCTCTTTTAACTTTCTTGGTCCTCCTGGAAAGTCAGCTATCAAACCGTCCACGTGAGCTGCATCTCTTTTTAATCGAAAATTAAAAGAACTATCACTTTCTTGATCTCTAGGTTTGGGATAGCCTTCAAAAATTATCGAAACTTGAGCAGAATGAAGGCCACAAGTTTTAGAACTTCTCATTAAGCTTTCAAATGGTCCACTAAGTGATATTTTATCTAGAGCTCCGTCCGGCTTATTGTCTAAAGCGTCCACACCAACGAACCAAGTACCCTGACAGGTTAAATTATTTTCCAAAATTTTTTTATTTTTTAACTTTGTTGTAATCTTTGAATTAGCAACGTTAGCCCAACGAGTTACTCTTTTATCACACTCAAATTTGATCCAGCCTTTGTGTGCAAATTCATTAAGCTCTTTCATGTCAATAAATACCCTATAGGGTTTTCTGATTGAATCAAATAGCCTTACTTAATTCATCTATTAAACGAAGCTTTTCAATCAGTTTTTGCAAATCAGCCACATCAATCATATTTGGCCCATCGCAAGGTGCATTATCTGGTTCTTGATGAGTTTCGATAAAAACTGCAGCAACACCAACTGCACAAGCTGCGCGAGCGAGTGCAGCCACAAATTTTCGTTCTCCACCGGAAGTATTTCCCCTGCCACCTGGCTGTTGAACAGAATGAGTGGCGTCAAAAACAACTGGATACCCAGTCTCAGCCATTATTTCCAGTCCCCTAAAATCGTTAACTAATGTGTTATATCCAAAACTTGTCCCACGTTCACAAAGCAATATTTTTTCATTCCCAGTGCTAGCTATTTTTTCGGCGACATTCATCATTTCCCAGGGCGCTAAAAATTGTCCTTTTTTTACGTTTATTGGTTTTTCAGTTTCTCCAGCTGCAATTAATAAATCAGTCTGCCGAGATAAAAATGCCGGGATTTGCAAAACATCCACCACTTCAGAGGCGGCGGCACATTGAGAAACAGTATGAATATCCGTAATCACGGGGCAACTGAAAGTTAACTTCACTTCTTCTAGAATTTTTAAACCTTCTTCAATTCCAACACCCCTAGCTGATCCAATCGAAGATCTATTTGCTTTATCAAAACTAGATTTAAAAATAAAATTTGATGACGATGGTTCACACACCTTAATAATTTTCTCTGCCATAAACATTGCATGATCACGACTTTCTAACTGGCATGGACCCAAAATAAAGGTTAGCGGATTATTTCCTCCAACCGGAATATTACCAATTTTTATGACAACACTATCAGACACTTAGGATAAAACTTTCTCTATTAGCTCCACATCGTTTGGATTATTTAATTCCCAAAAAACGCGCCCTTTACTATTTACCTCGATACACTTTACCCGTTTATTCTCGAATAAAAACCTTAATTGCTCCAAGCCCTCCAACTTTTCTAATTCACTTTCAGGCCAGCTCAAATAATCTCTTAAGATATTTTCTCTATAAGCATATACACCAACATGGTGGTAGCATGGTATTTGGTCATCTGATCCAATTTTAGATATTTCAAAAAAAGGTATTAATTCTTTCGAGAAATAAAGAGCGTACTTGTCTTTATCAAAGACTACAGTGGTTCCGCCTACCCTATCAGATTTTCTGTCTTCAGAAAAAAGATTATAACTTTTTCTATCTAGTCTCAGAACTGGTGTGGCCATGTCAGTAAACTTATCTGCCTTCAAACCGGCAATTATTTCCTCAACAAACCAGCTTGGGGTCAAAGGCGCATCTCCCTGAAAATTAACAATAATTTCAGCATCCAATTGTGCATTATTTAACGCTTCTGCGCATCTCTCCGTACCGTTTCTACATTTTGAAGACGTTCGAATAACCTTTGCACCAAAGTTCACTGCGTGTTCTTCAATTCTTTTATCATCCGTTGCAACGTAAATTTCTGATACACCTGAAACTTTATTAGCCGCCTCCCAACTAAGCTGAATGAGAGATTTTTTTCCCTCATTCGTTCTAAGCTCTACAAGCGGTTTTCCTGGGTAGCGCGTCGAGCCATATCGAGCAGGAATTATTATAACAGTTTTCATGCGACTCCCACCCGTAACAAATCCTGAATATGGATGATCCCAACAGGTTTGTTATCGGCGGAGGTCACAATCAGCACGCTTATTTTTCTGTCCTGCATTAAGTTTAAAGCGTCAAAGGCGAAAGTTTTTTCAACTACCGTAATTGGCGATAAACTAGCAATATCTGCTGCATTTCTCTCCATAAGATCATCTATATGCCGCCGAAGATCACCATCAGTTATTACACCAACCAAACAACCAATATCGTCAACTATAGCTGCTATTCCAAAACCTTTCGATGACATAGTTATTAAAGTTTCTTTCATTGAAGTTGCAGTATTTACCAAGGGAATTTTATCATTTTTATGCATTAATTGGCCGACTGTCATCAATTTAGCTCCAAGTTTACCCCCCGGATGGAAAATCTTGAAATTTTCAGCGTTAAAACTTTTTGCCTCCATTAGAACAACCGCCAAGGCGTCACCGAGGGCCAGCATCATGGTTGTTGAAGTTGTTGGAGCCATACCTATCGGGCAAGCCTCATCCGCCATTGGCAAACATAATTTAAAGTCTGCCGCTTTGACTAATGTGCTTTCACAGCTTGATGACATAGTGGCAACCGGAATACTAAAGCGACGCGCATGAGTTAATATATCAAACATTTCAATGGTTTCGCCAGAATTGGAAATAAGTAGACAGAGATCTTGCTCAGTGATCATACCCAAGTCACCATGGCTAGCCTCAGTGGCATGTACAAAATAAGCCGGAGTACCCGTACTTGCTAATGTTGCAGCAATTTTATTCCCAATATGGCCAGATTTTCCGACTCCAGATACAATTACTCGACCATTTAAATTGAGAATGCTTTTCACTAGGTCACTAAAATCGATCGGTAAATCATCTTTAAGTTTTCCAAGAGCATCAGCCTCTGTTTTCAAAACTTTTTTTGCATCTGTTACAAAAGAATTTTCCATGATCTATTGTCCAATTAATAGAGACCTCGAAAGAGCTTATAGAATTAAAAGAATTAATTTCAAAGGCTCAAATTTTTAAATATACCAAGTCACAAATGTTACTTGGACCTGGAGCTGGTATCACTCGATCAGCTTTAAGAAAACAAAAGTAACAATTTAACAACATTTTATTATAAATAATTAATTTGACTTGGCCTTGAACAAACTGTTCGATATAGCCGCATCAAAATCAATTGAATGCTTTAGAAAGAACGAGCCAAGCATGCGTAGTGGAAAAACTAAAAGAAAAACGGCTGAAACTGAAATCTCAGTATTCTTAAAATTAGACGGCACGGGCAAATACAAAATAAATACCGGTGTCGGCTTTTTTGATCATATGCTGGAACAACTGGCACGCCACTCATTGATCGATTTAGAAATCGAGGCCAATGGTGATACTCATATTGACGACCATCATACCGTTGAAGACACTGGTATAGCTTTTGGACAGGCATTGGCTCAAGCTATTGGTGATAAAGTGGGAATTAATAGGTATGGCTGGTGCTTATTGCCAATGGATGACGCTTTAATCCGATCGGCTTTAGATTTATCTAGTCGACCGTTTTTATATTTCGATATTGAGATGCCAACTGAAAAGATAGGTACCTTTGATACCGAACTTGTACGTGAGTTTTTCCAAGCTGTTTCTACTCATGGCGGGATCACGGTTCATATTGAAGGGTTACACGGATACAATAGCCACCACATTGTAGAAGCTACTTTTAAATCGTTTGCAAAGTCTCTCAGGGTTGCCATTGAGAAAGATCCTCGAAATCTAAAGTCCATGCCGACGACAAAGGGTAAACTGTAATAAATGCTTACGGCTATAATTGATTATAGTAGCGGAAACCTCCATTCCGCACAGAAAGCGTTTGAAAAAATTACAGCGTCAAATAACTTAGGCTCCATTGTTGTAACAAGTGACCCAAAGATCATTTCTTCCGCTGACAGATTAGTACTTCCGGGAGATGGTGCCTTTCCTTCTTGTAAATCTGAATTAACGGCATCTGAAGCATACGAAGCCCTGGTTTATAGTGTGGTTGAGAAATCCAGGCCTTTTTTGGGTATCTGTGTCGGCATGCAATTGATGGCAGTAAAGAGTTATGAGTACCAAGAAACTGACGGACTTGGTTGGATTGACGGCGAAGTCCGTAAAATAAAACCTAAAGACAAATCCTTAAAAATCCCTCATATGGGCTGGAATACTCTAAATATAGAGTGTAGCCACCCAATATTTGACTGCATTCAAAATGGTGATCATGTATATTTTGTGCACTCTTTTCAGATGATGATAAAAAGGCAAGAGCAACGCTTAGCCTACACGGATTACGGAACAGACATTACCGCAGTTGTCGGAAAGGAAAATATGGTAGGACTTCAGTTCCATCCAGAAAAAAGCGGCCATATAGGGCTAAAGATGATAGAAAACTTTCTTTCATGGAGTCCGTAAAAATATCTTAAATTTAGCACTAACTTGTGATCATTTCACGCGCGTCCAGTCTTGCTTACGACATATTATCGCTATGCATCCAGAAACTTTCAGATCATTATCACCAACGAGGTTCATCTTTGATCTATAAGTTTTGTCCTCATCAGGAGCCCAGATCTTGCCTCCGCCGTATTTACTGCCTTTTTTAGCTGACATCCCGATAATAATATTCCGGCCAATATTTTTGGAGGCAACTTCTTTATCAGAAGAGTCAAAAGCTTTGATCATTTCCCCACAAATCTTTCCATCACACTCTTTAATTTCCACATGAGCATAATTTCCTTCGTTTCCTGGCTGAGTTTTCCATACACCAAATACAGGGTCTGCAGATGCCGTGAAAGCAAAAAACAAGCCAGCGAAAGCAACCGATAAAAATGTTTTCATTAATTTTCCTCCCTAATACGATAGATGTTGACCATCTTCGCGGCTAGTTTCAAGCCTTTTGTTGTCTCGCGTTGCAAATTAGAAATAAAACTGCGAAATAGCAGCTTGGTAAATTAAGGAATTTTATGATTTTATACCCAGCAATTGACCTAAAAGATGGAAAGGCAGTGCGACTGCTCCGTGGGGATATGAATAATTCGACAGTATTTAATGATAGCCCTGTCGAGCAAGCGTTGAGCTTTGTTAGTCAACGCTGTCAATGGTTACACTTAGTAGATCTAAATGGTGCTTTCTCAGGCAAACCAGTTAATGCGGAAGCGGTGGAGAACATTATAAATAAGTGCGATATCCCCATTCAGTTGGGTGGAGGCATAAGAAATCTTGAGACAATCGAAATGTGGCTATCAAAAGGCCTTGAACGCATTATTTTAGGGACAGTGGCAGTAGAAAACCCCTCTTTAGTAAAGCTCGCAGCAAGCAAATATCCAGACAAAGTAGCAGTTGGAATAGATGCCAGAGATGGGCGCGTTGCAACGGATGGCTGGGCCAAAGATACAGATATTTGGGCAACAGAACTTGCAAAAAAATTTGAAGATGATGGAGTATCGGCCATTATTTACACTGATATTAATAGGGATGGAGCAATGATGGGGCCAAATTTAAGTGCTACCGCTGAAATGGCCAATGCTGTTTCTATTCCTATAATAGCTTCAGGCGGGGTTAGCTCTCTAAACGACCTAAAAGCACTTAAAGAGTGCGGAGCAAAACTAAATGGTGCGATTTCGGGAAGGGCGCTTTATGACCAGAAATTTACTGTGCAGCAGGCATTAGAGGTTCTCAATGCTTAAATGCCGAATAATTCCATGTTTAGACGTCGCCGATGGTAGGGTTGTTAAAGGAATAAATTTCGTTGGACTTAAAGACGCTGGGGACCCAGTGGAAGCAGCCGAACGGTATGACAAAGAAGGTGCAGATGAACTTTGTTTTTTAGATATTAATGCCACTTATCAAAACCGGGCTACGACTTACTCTATGGTCCAAAAATCAGCTGAAAAATGTTTTATCCCGCTTACAGTAGGTGGAGGCGTTAGATCGACAGACGACGTGAGGAACCTTTTATTGGCGGGAGCAGATAAAGTAAGCTTTAATTCTGCTGCAGTTGAAAATCCAGATGTTATTTCGGAAGCTGCTAATAGATTTGGATCTCAGTGCATAGTTTGCGCAATTGACGCAAAGACTGCTCCATCAGGAAAGTGGGAGCTTTTCACTCACGGGGGTAGAAAATCAACGGGTATTGATGCAGTTGACTTTGCCCAGCTCATTGAAAAAAAAGGGGCTGGCGAAATATTGCTTACTTCAATGGACAAAGATGGGACAAAATCAGGCTTCAATTTGGATATGACCCGGGCCATTTCCGACAATGTCACCATCCCAGTTATCGCTTCTGGTGGTGTCGGCAATTTAGACCACTTAGTTGATGGAGTGGTGAGAGGCGGCGCATCTGCCGTTCTAGCAGCTTCTATATTTCATTTTGGTGATTATACTATAGACCAAGCGAAAAAGCATATGGACAAAGCTGGCATACCAGTCAGATTAACGCGATGAGATTAGAAGATTTAGTTAAAACGATTAATGCGCGCGCCGAAGCTGATCCATCCGAAAGTTGGACGGCCAAACTCCTGTCGCAAGGGCCCGAAAAATGTGCTGAAAAGTTTGGAGAAGAAGCCGTAGAAGCGATTATAGAGGCTGTAAAAGGTGACAACAAGGCTCTTATCTCTGAATCGGCTGATGTTATTTTTCATTATTTGATAATGCTTAAATCCAGAAATATTAATTTTGAAGATGTAATGAAAGAATTAGAGAATAGAACAAATAAATCTGGGCTTAAGGAGAAAGAGGATAGATCATAAACGCGACGAAACTATTTTAGTTGCAAAACCAGCCTTTCTAAGCTCACCAAACAACCTTTGATGTTCTATTTTTGGGCATCTATCCTCGACTACTTTTAATCCAAAATTCCTTGCCTTTTGTGCAGCACTTTCATGTTTTATTCCAATTTGCATCCAAATGGTTTTTAAACCTTTCAATTTTGCTAAGCTATCTTCGACAATTTGTGGGACTGCCTCTGGTTTTCTGAAAATATCTACCATATCAACGGTTTCTTCAATTTCATCAAGGCTCGACATGACCAATTGACCAAAGAAATATTTGCCTCCATGTCCAGCATTGACTGGAATAATTTTGTAACCACGTTTATGGAGATATCTTCCAACAAAATAGCTTGGTCTCGTTTCATTCATACTCAGACCAACCATGGCAATAGTTTTAGTTGTCCTTAGAATATCTCTTAAATAATCGTCTGAAACATTGATCACAATCTAATCCTATACATTTGGTTATTATTCTGCTGCTATGTTACCCGAGTTAATCATTGACCAAACCTTTTGACTGGTTAAAGGCATATCAACCTGCTGAACACCAATATCCCATAATGCGTCTTGAGCAGCATTGGCAACTGCCGCTAGCGCTCCAACAGTGCCGGCCTCACCACAACCCTTCATGCCCATAATATTTGCCGTTGATGGAACGCACTCTGTTTCAAATTTGTAAAATGGAAGATCTTCAGCGCGAGGCATCCCATAATCCATAAAGGTAGCGGTAAGTAATTGGCCCTCTTGATCAAAGACAACATGCTCATATAAAGCCTGACCTATGCCTTGTGCAACTCCTCCGTGTACTTGACCTTCTGCGAGCATTGGGTTGATTAAATTACCAAAATCATCAACTACAGAATATCTCACAACTTGAATAAAACCTGTCTCAGGATCAATCTCCACTTCAGCAAAATGTGCTCCATTAGGAAATGATCTGGCATCTAAAGTTACTTTTGCAGAGTGCGTAAGCAGGTCAGACCGTTGATCATCGGAGGCCATTTTCGCTACTTCAAGCATGTTTGGGGCAAAGTTAGAGCCATTAATCCGGAAAGAAATATCATCAAACTCAATATCTTTAACATCAACTTCTGTTTTTTCTGCCAGATATTTCGAAAATGACCTGATAACCTTTTCGACTGTCGCCAAAGTGGCGTTATTTTGAACTGTTACCGACCTAGACCCCCCTGTTCCTCCACCATTAGGTATAAGATCACTGTCACCCTGTACGACGGTTATTTTTTCAGCAGGTATTCCAGTTTGGTCAGAAAGAAATTGAGCAAAAACAGTCTCGTGCCCTTGACCATTGGACTGTGTCCCAACAAAAATTTTGACTTCATCATTTTCATCAAAAACTACTTTTGCTTCCTCGCTAGGATCTCCCAAGATACTCTCAATGTAGTAACAAAGCCCTAAACCCCTCAATCTTCCCTTCGCCTTACTTACTTTTTTCCGTCTTTCAAAACCTTTGATATCAGCAGATATCTCAGCTGCCGAAAGAACCCGCTCGAAATCTCCCACATCTATTATCTCTCCAGTTGATGACTGATAGGGAAAATTACTTTTTTTGATAAAATTGATACGTCTCAATTCGAGAGGATCAATTTCCAATTCCCGAGCTGCACGATCCATCATTCGCTCAAGCAAATAAATCGCCTCTGGACGTCCCGCCCCTCTATAAGCATCGACTTGAGTAGTATTCGTGTAAATACCTACAACGTTGAGATACGTATTCTGAACATCATAAACACCCATTAAAACCTTTGAAAACAAGCCTGTTTGAATATTTTGCCCAAAACGAGAATTATACGCACCAAGATTGCAGAAAGTTTTGACCCTATAGGCAACTATTTTATTGGTTGCGTCAAAAGCTAATTCCGCGAAATGTCTTAGATCTCTACCCGCATTGTCACTCAGCATTGCCTCAGTGCGCTCAGACATCCATCTAACGGGTTTTTTAAGTTTAATCGCCGCGAAAGATACTACAAACTCCTCTGGATATCCCATGGCTTTCATTCCAAAACCACCGCCAACATCAGGGTTTGTTACTCTAATTTGTTCACTCTGCAACCCCAGTATTTCTGATGCAAATCGTTTATGCACCCATACGCCTTGACCACTGAACGAAATATGCAGTCTTTCATTTTTCCACTGAGCATAACAACCCCGCGGCTCCATGGAATTCGCTATAATTCTATTATTATAGACCTCCATTGAAACAACTGTATCTGCTCGCTCAAAAAGCTCATTTGTTTTAATTTCATCTCCCAAGTGCCATTCAAAAGCAACGTTTCCAGGAGCCTCTGGGTGAATTGTGTTTTCACCAATTGCTAGGTCCACTGAAACTGGCAAATCATTATAATCAATTTCAATTAATTCAGCAGCATCTTTTGCATTTTGTATTGAATCAGCGACTATTAATGCAATAGGCTCACCAACAAATCGAACCCTGTCTTTTGCCAACAAAGGCCTTTTTGGCGAAGCGCCATCACTGCCATCACGGTTCTTCACCGTAACACCCTCTAGATTGTTTATCACACCGTACTTTTCTAAATCTTCAGCTATAAAAACGGCGTATACGCCAGTGGTATTTTTTGCATCTTCAATATCAAGGTTGGTAATTTCGGCATGCGCGACTTGCGATCTAAAAAAATATCCAAAGAGTGAGCCTGTAGGAGTGGCGTCGTCTATATACCGTCCTTCACCAGTCAGAAAACGGTTATCCTCAGTACGCAAAACTGACTGACTCTTCCCAAACTTTTCCATTGACGCCTCTATACTTTTTTCAATTAATTAATAAGTTTTCTAAGTTTAACAAAAGCAATGTCAATAGATCAAAAAACAAAATACATATCATAACCTGCGCTCAATCTTTCGATTGCGATTTTTTATAATTTTGATATAGCGGCCGCTATTCCAAGTAGTGAGATCAATAAAAATGGAAAAAACCAAAAAGCTTTTTATAAAAACATATGGTTGCCAGATGAATGTCTACGATAGTGAACGTATGTCAGAGGCTCTTGGTGAAGATGGTTATGAAAAAACACTCAATCCTAATGAAGCAGATATGATACTTTTAAATACCTGCCACATCAGGGAAAAAGCAGCGGAGAAGATCTATTCTGAGCTGGGAAGATTTAAAGAATTAAAAGTAAATAGGCCAGACCTCAAAATTGGTGTAGCGGGTTGCGTTGCCCAAGCTGAGGGTGAAGAAATCATCAAACGTCAGCCGTTAGTTGATTTAGTAGTAGGTCCTCAAAGCTATCAAAATATTGCCGATTTGGCAGCCAATGCTGGAGAAGGTATAAAACAGATTGATATCGATTTTCCAAAGGAAGATAAATTTTCAGTTTTGAAAGGAGCACGAACAGCTCAGAGAGGTCCTTCTGCTTTTCTTACTGTACAAGAAGGTTGCGATAAATTTTGTGCCTTTTGTGTTGTTCCATACACGCGCGGTGCTGAACATTCCCGACCGGTTTCAAGGGTAATAGACGAGGCAAAACACTTAGTTGAAAGTGGAGTAAAAGAAATAACACTACTCGGGCAAAATGTTAACGCTTATCACGGGGAGGGTTTCGACGGGAAGGAATGGAGTTTAGCCAAATTAATCTGGGAATTAGAAAAAATTGATGGCTTGGTTCGGATTCGCTTCACAACTAGTCATCCCAACGATATGACGCCTGACTTAATTGAGGCTCATGGGACATGTAAAAAACTAATGCCATACCTCCATCTACCAGTACAATCCGGCTCGAATAAAATTTTAAAGCGAATGAACAGATCACATAACGCAGAAAGCTATCTTTCTTTAATCACAAAAATTCGGGAAGCTCGTCCAGACATCCTTATTTCCGGGGATTTTATTGTAGGGTTCCCTGAAGAAACAGACAAAGATTTTGATGATACAATTTCATTAATAAAAAATGTTGAATATGGACAAGCCTTTTCATTCAAGTACTCAACGCGTCCAGGCACTCCTGCTGCGGAACGTGACCAGGTATCTGAAGAAGTCAAAACTGTCAGACTACACAAACTGCAAGATCTAATTAAAAAACAGCAAAAAAGTATCCAAGACAAAATGATTGGCAGAAAAGTTCAGGTATTATTTGAGAGAAAAGGTCGCTTCGACAATCAACTAGTCGGAAAGTCAGAGTACTTACACGCTGTAAACGTTGCTGATCCGACAATCTCGGTAGGTGAATTAAAGCAAGTACATATTACTAAAAGCAATACTAATTCACTTAGTGGAACTATTTCAAACTAATGCTACTTAAAGAAAATGTTGATTTTTTTAACAACGCTTGGCACCCTCAATATAAATAGCAAGAAAGGAACTGTTGGTGATCCCCACAACAGCAAACGGAACAGAAGATCAAAAAAAACCGAGCCAGACAAATATAAAATTTCCCGATAATAGGCTTTTGATTGATCTTTGTGGAGAATTTGACAAAAACCTTGGAGAGATAGAACAAAAACTGGCATTGCAAATAGTTAGAAGAGGCAATGAATTAAATTTATTCGGTGACGAAATTTCAAGATCCGCTGGTAAAATAGTTTTAGAAGTCCTTTATACCCGTCTTGAGAATGGAAAAACACTTGATAGTGGCGACCTTGATCGGGAATTGCGTGTTTTTTCAGGCGGCAAAAGTTTGGAATTTGACACGCAAATGGGCGATCAAGTTGAGATGGTTAAAAAATCAAACTTCGAAATAAAAACACGAAAGAAAACAATAGAACCCAGAACAAATGCACAAAGAGCATTTGCAGCTTCACTCTTGAAAAATGAACTGGCATTTGGGATCGGCCCCGCCGGAACAGGTAAAACCTACCTTGCTGTAGCTGTGGCAGTATCAAAGTTTATTAATGGTGAAGTGGACCGAATAGTTCTCAGCCGTCCAGCAGTAGAGGCTGGAGAAAAACTAGGGTATTTACCTGGTGATATGAAAGATAAAGTCGACCCTTATATGCAGCCTTTGTATGATGCCTTGAATGACTTCCTTCCAGGTAAACAATTATCCAAACTAATTGATGAAAAGAGGATTGAAATTGCTCCTTTAGCGTTTATGCGAGGCCGTACTCTTTCACATGCCTTTGTCTTACTAGACGAGGCCCAGAATGCTAGCTCCATGCAAATGAAGATGTTTTTAACAAGACTTGGTGAAGGAAGCAGGATGGCCATAACTGGGGACAAATCACAAATTGATTTACCGAAAGGAGCAACATCTGGGCTCATAGAAGCTGAAAGGCTGCTAAGCTCAGAGCCAAAAATTAGTTTCAACTATTTTTCAGCTCGTGATGTTGTTCGTCACCCTCTGGTAGCATCAATAATTGAAGCATACGACGAAGACAGTAGAAAAAAACTAAATAGTGTTAAATTGGAAAAGTAGCGAGATGAGCGTCGATTTAATTATCGAGGATACTCGATGGAAAACGCTGAATTTATTTTCAATAGCAAACGCCGCTTTTAAAGAAACACTTTCAGAGTTAGATTTGAGATCTGAAAATTTTGTTTGCAGTGTTCTCGCATGCAATAGCGAAAAAATTAAGGGATTGAACGCGCAATTCAGAGGCAAAAATAATTCTACAAATGTATTGTCCTTTCCTTTAAAGGCTGAAAAATATGATACAAAGGGTAGCTTAAAATTTAAAGCTAATGCTGATCTTTTGGAATTAGGCGACATAGCAATCGCTTACGAAGTATGTAAAAAAGAAGCAAACGTTTCAAAAATCAAATTTGAAGACCACGTATACCACTTGATTATACACTCAGTGCTCCATTTACTGGGCTATGATCATGAAGAAGAAAAAAATGCAGAAGAAATGGAAAAAATTGAGGTGCAAGTACTTGCAAACCTGGGTATAAATAATCCATATTTATAAAACTTATAGCGCTATTCAGCGGAATGGAAAAATGGGCGATAAAGACGGATCTTCGGGTGCAGCGCGTAGCGCGCAGCTGAACAACGATAACTCAGAAAAACCAGTGAATATTCTTGCTCGAGTTGCAGGTTTATTTTCGTTTGGTAATAAAGTAGACCAATTGAATACAAACAAAAATTTAGTAGACTCAAAACGGAAGGCTAATGATGAAGTAAGCAACCTTCTACGGCTCAGAGTAGAAGATGTTTCAATTCCAAAAGCAGATATCGTGGCCGTACATGATTCAATAACAAAAGATGAGCTATTTGATACTTTTAAAAATACTGCACTCACACGTTTACCGGTCTACGAAAACACTTTAGATAGTCCGCTGGGTTTTGTACACTTTAAGGACTTTATTTTAAAATTGAATAACAGTAACGACGGCAGTCCATTTCTAGTAAAAAATATTTTAAGAAATCTACTTTTTATTCCTCCTTCTATGTCGTTGGGAGTTTTGCTTGCAAAAATGCAGGCAGAAAGAACACACATGGCTCTTGTAATTGACGAATATGGTGGAGTTGACGGTCTTGTCACAATTGAAGATTTGATTGAGCAAGTAGTTGGCGACATTGAGGACGAGCATGACGAAGCAAACCAAAAAGATTGGCTACTCGAAAAACCTGGCCAATATTTGGCTACAGCGAAAACATCATTGCGGGAGTTTAAAGAAGAAACAGGGTTAGACCTAACAAACGAGGCATCTATAGATGCAGAGGAAATAGATACATTTGGTGGTTTAGTTTTTATATTAGCTGGTAGAGTTCCTGTGCGGGGTGAAATTGTACCCCATCCTCATGGTATGGAATTCGAAATAATAGAGGCAGATCCTCGTCGAGTAAAAAAAATACGCCTAAGATTGCCAGATGCGATTAAAGCAGCCGAGTAAACAAAACATTATTCCTCTAATTTTAGGAAGTTTATGTGCACTAGGAAATAATCCCTGGGGTTTATGGTATTTGAGCATTCTGTCCTTAATCTTGTGGTTTTCGCTTGTCATTAAAAATGATATTCCTAAAAAGATCTTCAAAGAAACCTTCCAATTTGGATTTGGATATTTTGCTATTTCGTTAATATGGATAGTGGAACCTTTTTTTGTTGAGCCATGGGTTCATGGTTGGATAGCCCCTATTGCTTTAATAGCGTTACCTAGCTTTTTAGCTTTAATTTGGGCGATATTTGCCTTCTTAGGCCATTACTATCTGTCGTCTATCGGGATGGTGATAGGCTTAAGTTTGGCGGAATATTCTCGTTTGTATTTATTAACAGGGTTTCCCTGGGCCACTATTTCATACATTTTGCTAGACACTAAAGCAGAAAAATGGCTTTCTCTACTAGGGCCCTATGGACTAAGTTTATTTTTATTATTAACCTGTTTTATAATTGCCCGCACGCTACAAATTAGAACAAAGATCAACACTTTCTCGGCTATTTGTACAACCAGTACTTTATTTTTTGTTCCTTATTTTTTTGAAGACGAAAACCAAAAAAACTTAAATGTAAGCGTCCGCTTAATTCAACCCAATGCGGTTCAAGAAAAAAAATGGTCAGAAGAGTTTGCTCCTGTTTTTTTTGAACAGATGATTGAAATGACCGCTCAGCAGCCAAAACCTGATGTAGTTATATGGCCAGAAACATCTTTATATTTACCCTATAACTCAGCATTTGACGAACTAGATAGGATGCGAAAAGCTGCCGAGGAAAGCATATTAATATTTGGAGCTTTACAAATTGACCCTACAAACTTTTTAAAAAATTCGCTTATTATTGAGAACAAAAAACAAGAAACTGTTTTCTATGATAAAGCTAAACTTGTTCCCTTTGGGGAATATTTGCCTTTCATAAATTTAAAAAGTTATTTTAAAATTTCTGAACAATCAAACTTATTTGGGGGTGGATTCAAAAAAGGAGAAGGGTCTAAACTTTTAAATCTACCCAATGGGTTAAAATTTGTTCCGTTGATATGTTACGAAGCTGTATTCTCAAATTTCTTGAAACCCTCAGTCACAAATGCCGATTTCATTTTACAAATTACAAATGATGCATGGTTTGGGAAGTCAATTGGGCCACAACAGCATTTGGCACAACTTCGAATTAGAGCGATCGAATACGGCTTACCGGTAATCCGAGTGGCTAATACTGGAATTTCGGCAATTATTGACGCTAACGGTCAGATTATCGACAATCTTGCAATCAATAAATCCGGTTACTTAGATTCTTTTATTCCTTCCCGTAAAGACAACACATTATATGGATTATTTGGGGACTTGATATTTTTATCATTAGTTCTTTGCACCATGGTTATTGCATTTCTGATTAAAAAATTTATTAGTTACAAAAATATCAGAATAGAAAATTAATTGTTAATATCTGGAGCAAAAAATTGAGTAGAAGTAACTATACATTTACATCAGAGTCGGTATCCGAAGGTCATCCAGATAAGGTTTGCGATCGAATATCTGACGCCGTTTTAGACGCTTTCATATCAGAAGAGCCTGAAGCAAGAGTAGCGTGCGAAACATTTGCGACTACTAATAGGGTCGTAATAGGAGGTGAAGTCGGGCTTTCTGATAAAAATATTTTAAAAGATTATATGAATCGGATTGATCAGATTGCACGGTCATGTATCAAGGACATCGGATACGAACAAGAAAAATTTCATCATCAGACTGTAGAAGTTACAAACTTATTACACGAGCAATCTGCGCATATAGCCCAAGGGGTTAATGCTAGCGCGAATAAGGACGAGGGTGCCGGCGACCAAGGTATTATGTTTGGATATGCCACTGATGAGACGGAAGATCTAATGCCTGCTCCTATCCAATATTCTCACGCAATGCTTCGGCGTTTAGCAGAAGTTAGGAAAAATGGGACTGAGCCAACTTTGGGCCCTGATGCTAAATCCCAATTGTCCGTAAAATATCAGAATGGAATACCAACTGGTGTAACGTCTATTGTTTTATCGACGCAGCACCTCGATGAAAAAATGACCTCTGCAGACGTCCGCTCAGTTGTTGAACCTTATATTAGAGAAGTTTTACCAGAAAATTGGATATCAAATGAAACTAAATGGCATGTAAACCCAACCGGGAAATTTGTAATTGGTGGACCTGATGGAGATGCGGGTTTAACAGGCCGTAAAATAATTGTTGATACTTATGGAGGCGCAGCACCACACGGAGGCGGAGCGTTTTCAGGAAAGGATCCAACCAAAGTTGATCGTTCGGCAGCGTATGCTGCACGATATTTGGCCAAAAATATAGTTGGCGCTGATCTTGCAAAAAAATGTTCTATACAATTAAGCTATGCAATTGGGGTAGCAAAGCCCCTTTCTATTTATGCAGATACATTCGGTACCGGCATTGTTTCAGAAGAAACTATAGAAAATGCAATTGCTTCTTGTATGGACTTAACACCAATGGGGATAAGGACACATCTTGGGCTAAACAAACCCATATACCAAAGAACTGCAGCTTATGGACACTTTGGCCGTAAGCCCGAGCAAGACGGTGGATTTAGTTGGGAAAAACTTGATTTAGTAGATGAAATTAAAGCCAAGTGTTTGTAGAATAAAATATAGTTTAGTGAAAAGTCGAAGACAGCACGTATTGATGTGTAGGCAAATTAATCGTCATAAAAATGGAACTGAATGGCGAAACTTCTATGGCCGATTTAAAGGTAAGGGTCTAAGTGCTACGCAGACAGACTCTTTGCTTACTGAGTTTAAAAAATATTCTCTTGGAAATGTTTCTTGGGAAGAAAATCCTAAAAGAAAAAAAATTAAGTTACCTGAAATATTTTATGAAAAATCGGTTTGGTTAGAAATTGGTTTTGGTGGTGGAGAGCATCTTATTCATCAGGCAAGACTAAATCCAGACATAGGCTTTATTGGCTGTGAACCGTATCAAAATGGTGTGGCGAAGTTAATGGGTAAATTAAGGGCTAATCCTTGCGAAAATATTAAGTTGTATGATGGAGATATCCGAAACGTATTTGATGTATTGCCTAAGAATTCCATTTCAAAAGTTTTTCTTTTATACCCAGATCCTTGGCCAAAAAAAAGGCACCATCGCAGGAGATTTGTAACACAGGAGTTCCTAATCCCTCTTTATGAGTCCATGAAACCTGGTAGCATTCTAAGAATAGCTACAGATATTGAAGACTATGTAAGGCAAGCTCTTCAAGAAGTACCAAAAGCAGGTTTTGAGTGGCTAGTAAATGATGCTTCAGACTGGCGCACTCCTTGGCAAGACTGGGCTTCAACACGCTACGAGATAAAAGCGTTAAGGGAGGAGAGAATTCCCCACTATCTGACATTTATTGCTTGAGTTTTCCTTTTCAACTTAATGCTATTGTCAATATTAAAATATTTCTAAATAAATCTAATTACAATGATTTGTTCATGGACGCTTTTGTTTTCATCAGGTATCAGATCGAAAGAATAAGGTAAGGTGAAAGAATGTCAGGGCTTGAAAAACCTATCCCGATGTTATCGACACGCGTTACTAATCTGCGCGGCAACGCAAAGGTGCCTGGTGATAAATCAATATCCCATCGATCATTAATCCTAGGTGCTTTGTCGATTGGAAAAACTAAAATCCATGGCCTTCTTGAAGGTAAAGATGTTATCGATACGGCGGAAGCAATGAGCTCATTTGGAGCATTAGTTGAAAAACATGAAAATGGAGAGTGGACAGTTAATGGCTTCGGTGTTGGAGGATTTGCTGAGCCTGAAAAAGTGATAGATTGTGGGAACTCTGGAACAGGAGTCCGACTTATAATGGGAGCAATGTCAACATCTGACATTACAGCTACTTTCACAGGAGACGCCAGTCTTAACAAAAGACCAATGGCCAGGATTACAGAACCTTTAAATTTGTTTGGTGCTAAAACGTTCAGTAGAAGAAACGGTAAGCTTCCCATAACTGTGGTTGGATCTACCGCTCCTATTCCGATAACCTATAAAACACCGGTTGCCTCTGCCCAGATCAAATCGGCCATACTATTTGCTGGTTTAAATTCTCCTGGAACTACAACAGTAATTGAAAAAGAAAAAACCAGGGACCATACTGAAAGGATGCTTCAAGGGTTTGGAGCTAAAATTCAATCGGAACAAACAAGTGAGGGAAATATAATCAGGCTCGAGGGATATCCGGAGCTGAAGGCCCAGGAAATAAGGGTGCCAAGAGATCCCTCAAGCGCAGCTTTTCCCATTTGCGCGGCCTTGATAACCGAAGGGTCTGATATACTCGTACCCAATATTGGGCTTAATCCAACACGGTCTGGTTTATTCGCTACTCTTAAAGAAATGAATGCAAATATAACCTTCGAAAACGAAAATTTTCAGGGAGGTGAACCAATGGCTGACATTCGAGCAAAGTTTTCACCTGATATGAGGGGAATAGATGTGCCTCCAGAAAGAGCTGCGAGTATGATAGATGAATATCCTATTCTTTCAGTTGTTGCTGCATTTGCAAAAGGAAAAACAATGATGCGGGATGTCCGCGAGTTAAGAGTCAAGGAAAGTGATCGGATAAACGCGATGGCACAGGGGTTAAAGTCAAACGGTTTGAAAATAGAAGAAGGTGAAGATTGGTGGTCAGTGGAAGGCCGTGAAATAGATGGAGTAGATGGGGGCGGTCTTTGCGAAACCTTTCTAGATCATAGGATAGCAATGTCATTTCTTGTTATGGGTATGGCAAGCAAACGCGCGCTTACTATTGATGATAGTAGCCCAATATCCACCTCTTTTCCAAGTTTTGAAAGTTTGATGACCCAAATTGGAGCAAATTTTCAGAAGCTACAGAAATGAGCCAAATAGTGATAGCTATAGATGGACCAGCTGCCTCGGGTAAAGGAACGGTGTCAAAAGCTATATCAAAAAAATTGCGTTTTAACTATTTGGATACAGGAAAACTTTATAGAACTATTGGGGCTAAGTATTTGGAGGGATATCAACCTATTAATGCTGCTCAAAGACTAGAAAGCAATGACTTGGACAGATATGAACTTCAAAAACCAGAAATAGCTCAAGCCGCTAGTGAAATAGCCTCGATCCCAGAAGTTAGAGCCGCCCTTCTTGAGTTTCAGCGAAATTTTTCACAAAAAAAGCCAGGTGCTGTGTTAGACGGAAGAGATATCGGAACAGTAGTTTGTCCTAATGCAAATATTAAAATTTTTCTTACAGCTTCTCTAGAAGCGCGAGCTAAACGAAGATATGTTGAACTGTGCAAGCACGATAGAGAAATCAGCTTCGAAACAATCCTCGAGCAAATTAGAGAAAGAGATGAACGAGATCAAACTCGCAGCTGTTCACCAATGGTAGCAGCAAAAGATGCAAAAATATTTGATACTTCAAAATTGTCAATTAATGAAGCAATAGATAAAGTTTTCAATTATATTCAAACTAAGATTTAATTAGTTTAAGTTGAGCCTACTTATTCTATGAATTATTTTTAAAAATTAAAGATAAATTGAAAAATATAACTTGAATATAGTATTTATTCATAATAGACCGCCCAGCAATGTTGAAACTAGAGATAAGCGCACAACCGCGCAATGTTTTAGCGGGTCGGATTAAACCGACCCTTTTCGCGTTTTATTTGGACAATTTTATCAAAAGACCAGCGGAACCAACCGCACGGCCAGAAACAACACAATAGAAAAGGAAGATGAGACCTCATGGCTCAAAATGCATCAATGGAAGAATTCGAAGCTTTACTGAAAGAAAGCTTTGAAATAGATACACCTCAGGAAAATTCGGTAGTAAAAGGGAAAGTTATTGCCGTCGAAGCAGGCTTTGCCATAGTAGATGTTGGCTATAAAATGGAGGGTAGGGTTGAACTTAAAGAGTTTGCAAACCCTGGAGAAGCTCCTGAAGTTGCGGTTGGTGATGAAGTAGAAGTATTTTTGCGCCAGGTTGAAAATTCAAAGGGCGAGGCAGTTGTTTCACGAGAAATGGCACGGAGAGAGGAAGCCTGGGATAGGCTTGAAAAAGCTCACTCTAGCGATGAAAGAGTAGATGGGGCCATTTTTGGACGAGTGAAAGGTGGCTTTACAGTTGATTTAGGTGGGGCAGTTGCATTCCTTCCAGGATCGCAAGTAGACGTGCGACCAATTCGAGATGCTGGGCCATTGATGGGAATGAAGCAACCATTTCAAATTCTTAAAATGGATCGCCGTAGAGGTAATATAGTCGTATCTCGCCGGTCAATACTCGAAGAAAGCAGAGCAGAACAGCGCGCCGAAGTGATCGGCAACCTTGCAGAAGGTATGGATGCTGAAGGCATTGTAAAAAATATCACTGAATACGGCGCATTTGTTGATTTAGGTGGTGTGGATGGCTTGCTCCATGTCACAGATATGGCTTGGAGACGGATTAATCATCCTTCAGAGATTCTTACAATTGGTCAATCTATCAAAGTACAAGTTATAAAAATAAACAAAGACACCCATCGTATTAGTCTTGGAATGAAACAACTTGAAGAAGATCCATGGTCGATAGTCGAAGCAAAATATCCTCTTGATTCCACTCACAAAGGAGTTGTCACAAATATAACTGACTACGGTGCATTTGTTGAATTAGAGGCTGGTGTTGAGGGATTAGTCCACGTTTCAGAAATGTCGTGGACTAAGAAAAATGTTCATCCAGGGAAAATTGTCTCAACCAGCCAAGAAGTTGAAGTTATGGTACTTGAAATAGATGATGCAAAGCGGCGTGTCTCTCTTGGACTTAAGCAAACAATGAGAAATCCATGGGAAGTATTTGCTGAAGCAAATCCTGAAGGTACAGAAGTCGAAGGAGAAGTTAAAAATATCACTGAGTTCGGATTGTTCGTCGGTCTCCAAGGAGATATAGATGGAATGGTTCATTTAAGCGATATTTCGTGGGAAGAGCGTGGTGAAGATGCATTACAGAACTTCAAAAAGAGCGATATAGTTAAAGCAGTGGTATCCGAAGTCGACGTAGAAAAAGAACGAATTAGTTTATCTATCAAAGCTTTGGGTGGAGATAGGTTTGCTGAAGCAACTGGAAACGTAAAGCGTGGTTCAGTAATAACAGTAGAAATAAAATCCATAGAAGACGGTGGGATTGAAGTAGAATATGAAGGCATGAAATCTTTTATTCGCAAATCTGACCTTTCACGAGATAGAGCTGAACAAAGGGCAGAAAGATTTAGTGTTGGTGACAAAGTAGATGTTCGAGTAACTAATATTGACAAAAAGACAAGAAAGCTTGGTGTTTCGATTAAAGCAAGAGAAATTGCGGAAGAAAAGGAAGCCGTTGAGCAGTATGGTTCTTCTGACAGTGGTGCTTCATTAGGTGATATTCTTGGCGCTGCTTTAAAAACCGATGATTAATCATGAAAAAAGTACAAAAAACTGCCTCTCCATCTTTGGAGAGGTAAGTACCCTCGATTCGCCTTTGAAACCACCGACTGGTTAAATTCAGTTCAGAAAAGACGCTATAATTAAATATTTCATTAAATTTTTTGGAAAAAACTATTAAAATACTGTAACAAGATAGGCCTGGCCAACAAATGTCTTTTATCATAAGCTATTGTGTTTATAGTCTATATTGTTGGGACATTTATTGCTGCGGGGGTTTTTACAGATGATACGTTCTGAACTAATTCAAATTATTGCTGATGAAAATCCACATTTATATCAGCGTGACGTAGAGCGTATTGTAAATACAGTTTTCAATGAAATTACCGAGGCATTGGCTAAGGGGGACAGGGTTGAACTTCGAGGATTTGGTGCGTTTTCCGTGAAGTCCAGAAACGCTAGAATGGGACGAAATCCGCGGACGGGTGAGGCTGTGAAAGTTGAAAGTAAGGCAGTTCCTTTTTTTAAAACAGGGAAACTTTTGAGAGATCGGCTTAACGGAAGAGCTTAATTAATATGCGTATATTGCGCACCCTATTTTTATTGTGCTTAGCTACATTACTTTTCTCACTCTCATTGGCCAATAGCGAAAAAGTAAAACTGAATTTTCTGCCAGAGAGTTTATCTTCTTTTTTCGGAATTGACGTTGTCCTAAATTTACCTTTGTTTTCAGTTTTCTTTTCCGGCATTTTTATTGGGCTAGTTATTGGTTTTGTATGGGAATGGTTTCGTGAATATAAATTTCGGGTTGAGGCAAATAATTACCAAAAAAGGCTTTTAAGAGCTGAAACTGAACTTTCAGAATTACATGCAAGAGAAAACAAAAAAGACGACGTTCTTACACTTTTGGAAAAAGTTGAAATGAAAAACTAAACAAATGCACTCAAAAATTCGGGTCAAAATTTGCGGTATAAAAAACACGGCGGATATGGATGCTTCCATAAAATATGGGACACATTACGCCGGTCTAATGTTTTTTGAAAAATCTCCACGTTTTGTAGACCTTAACCGTGCCAAAAAACTCAGTTTACACGCAGGAAATAAAATTAAAAAAGTGGCTGTTACCGTTAATTTAACAAATCAAATTTTAGATGAAATCGTAAAAAAAGTTCCATTGGATTTTATTCAATTACATGGGGAAGAGACACCCGAAAGAGTTCATGAGATTAAAATAAGGTATAAGCTACCAGTCATCAAAGCAATTGGTATTTCAGATGTTTCTGACCTAAACTTAATTTCCCTTTTTAAAGATGTTGCAGATCAATTACTTATAGATGCAAAACCTCCTTCATCGTCTGTTTTACCAGGTGGAAATGGATTGAATTTTGATTGGAAGTTACTAAAGGACTTTGAATTTCGATGCCCCTGGCTACTTGCAGGAGGATTGAACAGTGGGAATGCGGCAGAAGCTATTGCACTAACCGGAGCAACCCAATTGGATTTATCTTCTGGGGTCGAAAAAGCTCCTGGGCTTAAAGATCACACAAAAATCTCTTTGTTTATGTCTGCTATATAATTTCTCAACTACACACTTTACGTTTGTCTGACTGCAAGCTAAACCTTCCTGGGGAGGGTTTAAGTATATGGCAAATGATCTTTTTAATAGTTTTATGAATGGCCCTGACGATAAAGGTCGCTTTGGTAAGTTTGGCGGGAGGTTTGTTTCTGAAACATTAATGCCGCTAATTCTCGAACTTGAAAAGCAGTATGAAAAAGCCAAGACTGATAAATCTTTCTGGTCCGAAATGAACGATTTGTGGGCAAATTACGTGGGAAGACCTAGTCCACTTTACTTTGCGGAACGTTTAACAAAACATCTGGGTGGTGCAAAAATTTACTTTAAAAGGGATGAGTTGAACCATACGGGTGCGCACAAAATTAATAATGTACTTGGCCAAATAATTCTTGCCAAAAGAATGGGCAAAACGCGAATAATTGCTGAAACAGGAGCCGGCCAGCATGGAGTAGCTACAGC
>JBJLGF010000066.1:0-26985 GCA_045564975.1 Paracoccaceae bacterium | reverse complement strand
TTTGCACAATAAAATGCAGCTTCGATCATCTGGTCCAAACCAAAATACGGTTTTATCTCTAATTCGTTTAATTCATGCTCATTTTGTCTTCTTTTCTCTGAATAATACTGCCAGTCCCAAGAACTAAAACTATCCGTGATATCATCCCTGGCCATGTAGGAGGTTAGAATTTTTTGATCTGTTAAAGCCTGTTTTTTTGAGTGACCCCAAACCTGCAACAATAGCTTCTCGACGTTTTCTGGCTTTTTTGCCATTTCTGTCTCTAACTTAAATTCAGCAAAATTTTTATAACCAAGCAAATCGGCCATCTGTCTCCGTAAAGCTAATATTTCACGCGCAATTGGCCTATTATCAGTTTCTTCTTTTTGCATCCCTCTAGATATCCAGGCTTGTTGAGCTTGCTTCCTAAGTTCGCGATTAGGAGAAAATTTTAAAAATGGTGTAATAATAGACCGGGATAGTGTGATGATCGGATTTTTTATCCCTTTCTCATCTGCTGCTTTCCTTGCAGCCTCAACCAGAAAATTAGGTAGTACATTTTGGTCCTCTAAACCAAGCTCAAGATGCCAAGAACGTTCATCGGCTAGTAAATTTTGTGAAAATTTAGTACCTAAAATTGAAAGCTGTTTTTTAATATCTTTAATTCTTTCTTTACTTTGATCATTGAGCGCAGCACCTGCTCTTACATAATCTTGATGTATTTTTTCTAGAAGCCTCTGTTCTTCAGGTAATAAGTTTAAACTATCAATTTTCTCAAATAGTTCCTGAATTCGATTAAAAAGTTTCTCGTTTGATGTAATTTTTGATGAATGTGATGACAACTTTGGAGAAAATTCTGTCATCAACTTTTCGCGCTGGGTATTAGAGTCTGCGCTAACCAAAGTATAAAAAACAGACAGAACCCTTTCCAGTAAATTACCCGAGTTCAATAGTGCATGAATAGTATTTTCGAAGGTTGGTGGATCGGAGTTTTCGGAAATTTCTTGGATTTCCTGAAGCTCATATTCCATTGCTATTTCCAAAGCTTCAGAAAAATGGCAATCCAAAATTTTATCAAACGGTGCAATTTTGTAAGGAGTATTCCAACTGGTCAGTAGTGGATTTTTATTTACCATCTAAATATCTTCAAATAGAGCAAATTGGGCATTTTTTACTCGGGTTGACTTTTATCTTACGACTTTCCCCCTTCAAACCATCATAAATAAACATTTGTCCTAATAATGTGTTACCTGAATGACTCAAAATTTTCAAAGTCTCAACGGCCATAACGGAGCCGATAACGCCTGGCAGAGGGGAAAAAACACCACCCTCAGAACACGTTATTGCCAAACCATCTTTTGGGGGGCTTGGAAATACGCAAGCATAACAAGGCCCGCCTTTGTGCGGGGCGAATACTGAAACTTGACCTTCCCATTGGCTCAAAGCCCCTGAAACTAAATGTTTTTTGGTAATAACAGCAGCAGAGTTAGATATATACCGTGTCTCAAAATTATCAGTTCCATCTACGATAACGTCATACTCAGAAAAAATTTCTTCGGCTATTTCAGAATTTAGTCGTCTATTATAAGGCCGCACATTCACATTACTATTCAATTGATAAATAGCATCCGCTGCAGAGAAAACCTTTTGTTCTCCTACTTGTTTTGTTGGGTAAATAACTTGCCTTTGCAAATTTGATAAGCTGACTTTGTCATGATCAATAATTCCAATTGTTCCAACACCCGATGCGGCTAGATATTGAATAACCGGAGCACCTAAACCTCCTGCTCCAATGATTAAAACACTAGAATCTTTAATACGTCGCTGCCCAAGCCCACCAAGTTCTTTCAATAATATATGCCTAGAATAACGCTCGAGCTCATGATTTGAAAACTCATCTGCTTCTTTAACATCGCTCAAGTAAACATCGTTCGATTTATTTCTAAGAACATCTATAAATAATCGAAAAAGAATAGTTATACAGAAAAGAAAAGAGATCGTTGCCCAAGGAGCCCAACCACCCATTACGATCGAAAAGGAATTTGTTTCAGGAATTATAAAAAGAGTTCCAAGGATAAAAATTAATATAATTAAAACAGAAACCGCTCGTAAATTTTGGCTCACTCCGAAGTGCCTAGCAATTAACCAGACAAGGACCAAAAAAGAAAGAACGGCTAATATCATTTTGTTCCCGTTGACCCAAAACCGCTATCACTTCTAATGGTCTGGCTCAAATTTTTTGAAACTTTGAACTGAACTTTCAAAGTTGCGGCAAAAACTATCTGTGCGACTCTCATGCCATGGGTAATCTTGAACTCAAACTCACCCATATTTATCATGATCAAGCCAATTGGACCTCTGTAATCACTGTCAATCGTACCGGGTGCATTTAATAATGTCATACCATACTTTAAAGCTAAGCCTGAACGGGGTCTCAACTGCCCTTCCACACCGGTTGGTATTTCAAAACATAATCCGGTAGGGATCAATTCTCGCTGCAATGGAGCTAAAGAAACACCACTAGACCGAAATTCTGAATTCAAATTTGCTCTCAAATCTGCACCAGCTGCTCCGTCAGTTTCAAATTTTGGGAGGCCTAAATCTTGATCAGCCTCTTTTGTCCAACTAACTGCAACTTCAAGCATCCATATCCTCAAAAGACCGACTTATTTTTTCAACCAAAATTTTGGCGAGTGCTAGTTTGGACATTTTCGGTAATGTTTCAAAATCGTTTTCAGAAACAATTATAGCAGTATTTTCACTACCACCCATAGTTTGAGTACTCAAAGAAACATCGTTTGCAACAATAAAATCGCAACCTTTCTTCATAAGTTTGGATTTTGCATTCTCTAGTATATTTTCAGTTTCAGCGGCAAATCCCATAACAATTTTAGGCCTATTTTTTTTCAATTTTGAAACTGAAGCCAAAATATCTTTGTTTTCTGTCAAATCAAGAGCTGGCAAATTACCAGTTTGCTTTTTTACCTTCTGTTGCTCAATTTTTTTAATTTTCCAATCCGCAACTGCAGCTGTAAAAACTGCCGCATCTGCTGGAAGAGATGAATGAACCGCATCATACATTTCGTCTGCAGTTTCTACTCTAATTATATTTGAGCCATGAGGTGGGTCTAAATCAACAGGCCCAGTAATAAATGTTACCTCAGCTCCGTTTTCGACAAGCTCGTTTGCTATTGCTCCTCCTTGCAAACCAGAAGATCTGTTGCCAATATACCGTACTGGATCTATTGGCTCTCTGGTGGGACCTGAAGTAACTAAAAAATGAAGGCCTTTTAACTTTTTGTCACGGAAGCAAACCTCTATTTCTTTAAGAATCTCATCCGCCTCAGCCATTCGTCCAAAACCAAATTCACCACATGCCATCTCGCCCTCATCTGGGCCTACGAATTTAATACCGTTTTGATCTAAGGTTTTTATATTTTTTTGAGTTAAGGGATTTTCCCACATGCGAAAATTCATAGCGGGAGCCATAAGAACTTTAGTGTCAGTAGCTAGAATAATAGTACTAGCAAGGTCATTTGCTTGGCCAGTTGCTGTTTTGGCAATAAAATCAGCACTAGCTGGCACGACAATAATTAAATCAGCACTTCGAGATAACTCAATGTGGCCCATTTCGGCCTCATCAGTTAAATCAAACAACTCGGTATATACTTTTTCTTGGGCGAGTGCTGAAACCGACATTGGAGTAACAAAGTTTTCAGCAGCTTTGGTCATAACGGGAACCACTTTAACACCCTTCTCCCTTAGCTTTCTAACCAATTCCAAGGACTTATAGGCTGCAATTCCACCTGTTATGATAATCAGAATTTTTTTACCGGCAAGCATCTCAAACCTCGTTTTATTAGCACTAGAAGCTTAGTGCGTTACGATACTGACATGCAACCCGTAGACTTAATTAAAAACGGCAATGATGCAATTAAAGAAAATTCCTTACTTCTCCTGCATTTTTTTCTAGATATTTACGCATTTTACCAAATGCTGCAGCTTCTAATTGCCTAACACGCTCTTTTGACAAGCCTAGCTCAGCACCCAAACTTTCCAAAGTTCGAGGGCTTTCAATTAGTTTCCTCTCACGCACAATAAATTGTTCTCTGTCGTTTAGAGCGTCCATAGCAACGCTCAACCAATCGGCAAGTCTTTGTTGGTCATACTCCTCTTCGACATTAAGATCAGCCCTACCATTTTCATCTTCTAGAGTATCAATCCATTCACGACCTTCTTCATCACTTGCCTGTGTCGCATTTAATGAAAAATCAGAACCCGAAAGGCGGCCATCCATCATCTCAACATCGTTTAGAGGGACCCCTACTTCTGTTGCTATCAACTGGTTCAACTGATGTTTGTCTAAATTTTCTCCAGTTTGCTGAGCTTCTCGCTCAAGCTGAGCTTGGACCCTGCGCATATTAAAAAATAGTGACTTTTGGCTACTAGTTGACCCAGTGCGCACCATTGACCAATTTCGCATGACATAATCTTGTACACTGGCTTTTATCCACCACACAGCATAGGTGGAAAAACGTACTCCTCTGTCAGGGTCAAACTTGTCCGCGGCCTTCATTAAACCCAACCCTGCTTCTTGAACCAAGTCGTTCATGGGTGCACCGTAGCGCTTAAACTTTGCAGCCATTGAAATCGCTAAACGCATGTAAGCTGTGATCAACCGATGCAAAGCGGCCTCATCTCTTGAATCCCTCCAAGCGTAGGCAAGCTGAAGCTCGGTTTCAGCGTCAAGTAACTCTGCCTTAACTGCCTTTCTTGTAAGCGACATATTTGTGTTATTATCTAAAGCCATCTTATATCACCCCTACACATTGTTACGAATATGAAGAACTCCATTTGACTATTAGTACGGGGTGAGGATTATGTTGGATCACTTTTGAAAATTGCAATCCAAACAAACGAAATGATCGTACACCTACAATTTACAAATTCAATATACATTTTTAGGTATTAATATCGAAATGCTTATAAATTTTTTAAAAACCAATTTATTTTAGGAAACTCAATTATTCAGCTTTTTTTCAACTGCGTTCCAAATCATTTCTGCTATATTTATTTTATCGAACCGCTCTAGTTCTTGTATCCCAGTCGGCGAAGTCACATTTATCTCAGTCAAATATTCACCTATTACATCAATACCAACAAAAACTTGGCCCTTACTTTTTAAAGTGGGCCCTATTGCACTACATATTTCTCTATCTCTTTGATTTAATTTAGCTGGTTGGGCTTTCCCACCGACGTGCATGTTTGATCTTATCTCACCGACTTTTGGTACCCGATTGATTGCACCAACAGGTTTACCATCAACCAATATAATACGTTTATCACCGTTTTTAACATCAGGTAAAAATGCTTGAGCGATCAAAGGTTCTGAAGAAATATTAGAAAAAAGTTCGTGCAAAGATGTCAAGTTTTTATCATCTTCTTTCAGCCGAAAAATACCGGCTCCACCATTACCATAAAGTGGTTTGACAATGATATCTTTAAACTCGCGTTTGAATTCTTTGATCTCCTCTAAATCACGAGAAATTACTGTGTCTGGTATCAAATCAGGAAATTCCAGAACCAGCAACTTTTCGGGTAAATTTCTTACCCAGAATGGATTGTTAATAATCAAAGTATTTTTAGCAACCAAATCGAGTAAGTGCGTGTTCGTTATATATCCCATATCAAATGGTGGATCTTGCCTTAGCCAAATAACACTAAACTCGCATAGATCTACTAGTTCTACTGCACCAAAATTCACATGATCACCAATTTTTCTTTTCAAACTTATTGAACGGACCTTTGCTGCAATTTTACCTCTGTTAAAAGTCAAATCGTCGGGAGTATAAACGTATAAATCATGGCCCCTATTTTGAGCTTCTTCTGCCAGCCTAAAAGTACTATCGGCATCGATATCTACATACTCTATAGGATCCATTTGAAATGCAATTTTCATAGAATAATCTCGCTACATCCTGAATATTTAAGAGATAGATTTTTAACATTATCAGTCTCAAAGGTAAACAATTTAGCCACCACCACTTTTTATTTGAAGTGCTAATTGATAAACTTCTCGCCGAGGCACGTTAAACGCTAGTGCCACCGCCTCTGCAGAGTCTTTTACAGACATGGACTTTAGAGCATCTTTTACATGTTGCTGGATTTCACTCTGATCAATATCAGCATTAACAGCACCGGCGACAAGTAGAACAACTTCACCTTTTATATTTTTATCATCATAAAATTCTGAAAGTTTTTTCAAGCTGCCACGCTGAATATCCTCAAACTTTTTAGTTAACTCACGACAAATAACTCCTTGCCTGCCCTCACCAAAAACTTCTGTCGCCTTTACCAGCGTATCATTCAATCTTTTTGCGGATTCATAAAAAATAAGCGTCCCACGATAAGACTTTAACTCGCGGAATTTTAATTCCCGCTGACTTTTATTATTCGGCAAGAAACCCTCAAAATAAAATTTATCTGTTGGAAGCCCAGCGACTGTTAAAGCCGCTATTAGTGCGCAGGGCCCTGGAGCGCTCGTTACATTATTTTCCAGACTTAAAACTTCATTGAGCAGCGAAAAACCAGGGTCGGCTATTAATGGAGTCCCTGCCTCGGACGCATAGGCAACCGATTTACCTTTCTCTAAGTAAGCGAGTAACTTTGGGCGTGCTTTGCTACCATTATGGTCGTGATAAGAAATTAAACTTCTATTTTTTAGTTGGATGCCATGAATTTCTAATAATTTTTTTAAAGTTCGAGTGTCCTCAGCGGCTAAAACATCAGCGCTGGCTAGAATATCGAGCGCTCTTAATGTTATATCACGAGCCGTACCAATAGGTGTTGAAACGAAATATAAACCCGGCGATAACTTGATTGATTTGTAATTGACCATTAGACACTTTTTAGTCGAAAATTTTACTTAACTCAAAATTTTGAGGATTTAACGCCATGTTGGATAGAATATTGTCATTAAGCAAGCAATTAAAACTTATCAGTTTTGTGGCCCTGGCGATTTTTATTTCGTCATGTGCACCTCAGCAACGTGAAACTTCTATCGGACCAAGTATTGATGTTAAAAAACCCGTTCAAGTTGCTTTGCTATTACCCAAATCACATCCCAAAACGCAAACGCTGTCGACGAGCCTAGAAAACGCAACGCTTATGGCGGTTGGAGATTTGAAAAATGTACAAATTCATTTACGGATTTACGATACAGCAGGCAACCCTGCCCAAGCCGCCATTCAAGCACAAAAAGCTGTTGATGATGGCGCCAAAATTATCCTCGGCCCCTTATTTGGTGAAGCGGCAAATGCCGCTGGAATGGCTGTGGCGGATGAAGGTATAAACGTTTTAAGTTTTTCAAATAATACTTCTATCGCAGGTGGAAATGTATTTATTTTGGGTAAAACATTTCAAAATACATCTAATAGACTTTTGTCATATGCTGCCAAAAAAGGAAAATCACGGGCCGTAATTTTATATCCAAACAATATTGAAGGTAAATTTGGCAGAGCGGCACTTGAAAAATCTGCAAAAAATTCAAATATCCAGGTAGTAAATAGTCAACCCTTTGAATTTACTCAAAAAGGAATCGTTAACGCTGTTCCACTGGCGCGCGCCTCTGTGGAAGTGGAAGAAGCAGACTTACTTCTACTGACATCTAACTCGGCAGGAGCTCTACCTCTACTTGGACAAATGCTGCCAGAATCCGGTATTGATACAAAAAAAGTCCAATTCGCTGGAATTTCTCGTTGGGATATACCCCAACAAACACTTAGATTGAAAGGCCTTCAAGGTGGTTGGTTTACGACACCAGATCAAGTCGTGCGGAAAAATTTTTCAAAACGCTATGAAGCTTTGTATCGGAAAAAACCTCATCAGTTAGCCGGTTTAGCCTTTGATGGAATAGCAGCCATAGGAGCATTAGTTCAAACTGGCAAACCTCATGCCTTAGCTTCGAAGGGCTTAACGCAGTCTGCAGGATTTGAAGGTGTCGACGGAATTTTTCGGTTTTTGAAAGATCGAACAAATGAGCGAGGCTTAGCCATAGCAGAAGTAAGAAACAAGCAGGTATACATCATTGACCCAGCGCCACGATTCTTTAGATTTTGATAAATTTAGAGATGAAAAAAATAGTTCTTCCAACCTCGACTTGGATTTGATCTGTCAACCAAAGCAAATTTTTGATACAACTAAAGTTGGTGTTTTTTTTAAGTCAGAGGCTCCTAAAAGAACGGAATTAGTAAGTCTATTAAAACAATTAAAGTTGTCGGGATTTGAAAAAATTTCACTGGAACTTACTAAAAACCCTCTTAATGCCAGAAAAGCCATCACTAGTTATTCTTTTCTAACTGATTGCCTGGTCAAGACCACTTGGGAGTTTGCAACCAAGATAAAATTTCCAACATATAATCCAACTGATGCAGAAAAATTATCCATTATTTCAGTAGGAGGTTATGGAAGACGCGAAATGGCCCCTTATTCAGATGTGGATTTGCTTTTTTTAACACCCTATAAAATTACTCCTTGGGCCGAAAGTGTAATAGAAACTGTTTTATACCTTCTCTGGGATTTAAAACTTAAGGTAGGCCATTCATCTCGATCTATACGAGATTGTTTGCGAATGGGCAGTGAAGACTACACAATTCGAACAGCTATGTTGGAACATAGATTTGTTTGTGGGGACATCAGCTTAGCCTCGGAATTAAATGAAAAGCTTTGGAAGAATTTATTTGAAGGAACTGCTAAAGAATTCATTTCAGCTAAACTAAAAGAAAGGGAAAATAGACATGAAAAACACGGCCAAAGGTACATGGTCGAACCTAACGTTAAGGAGGGGAAAGGTGGACTACGTGATTTGCAGTCACTTTATTGGATCGCAAAGTACGTTTATAAAACTCAAAATATAAGTGATTTAATTGAACTAAATGTATTCAGATCGGACGAACATGAACAATTTGACAAAGCTGAAGAGTTTTTGTGGGCCGTACGGTGTCAAATGCATCACCTATCTGATAGGGCAATTGAACAATTGAGCTTTGACCTTCAGGTCGAAGTAGCAACAGCAATGGGATATAAAGACTCTCAAGCCCGTCGTGCTGTTGAGATATTCATGCAAGATTATTTTCGACACGCAACCCGCGTTGGAGATTTAACGAGAATTTTTCTAACTTCTCTAGAAGCGGTTCACGCAAAGGATGAACCTCTCCTCGAGCGAATATTTAAAAGACGACCAAAAATTGGTGACGAGTACGCCGTTATTCACAATAGATTAGCAATAAAGTCAGAAGAAAAATTTTTGGAGAAACCAATTAATTTACTAAAATTGTTTTCAGAAGCACTTCGGACTGGTTTATTGATTCATCCCAATGCTATGAGATTAGTCTCAGCGAACCTATCATCCGTAGATAAAGAGTTTAGGCAGTCGCCAGAAGCTCAGACTATTTTTTTAGAATTACTACTTAAACACGGCAATCCTGAGAGGGCTCTACGCCGGATGAATGAATTGGGTTTTCTGGCAAAATTTATCCCAGAGTTTGAGCCAATCGTAGCAATGATGCAGTTCAACATGTACCACAGCTACACTGTAGATGAGCATACAATCCAGTGCCTAAAAACATTAGCACAAATTGAAAAGGGAGAATTGGTTGAGGAATTACCAATCGCAAGCTCAATTTTGAAAGATGGCTTGAACCGTAAGGTAATTTATGTTGCGCTATTACTCCATGATATTGGTAAAGGGCATTCCGATGATCACTCAATATTAGGAGCTACAATTGCTAGGCAAGTTTCACCAAGGTTAGGACTTAAAAAACAGGAAACAGAGACAGTTGAGTGGCTCGTTAGATATCATTTGCTGATGTCGGATATGGCACAGAAAAGAGATATATCTGATCCTCGAACAGTTCGTGATTTTGCAAAAGCAGTTCAGAGCGTCAAAAGGTTAAATCTTTTAACTGTCTTAACAGTATGCGACGTACGCAGTGTAGGGCCGGACACCTGGAATAATTGGAAGGCAACTCTTATTCGACAATTATATTCCGAAACAAGACTAACTCTGGAAAAGGGTGGCGAATCTCTAAACAGAGAAAACCGTATGACTGAAGCCAAAAAATTATTAAGAGAAGAATTATCCGATTGGGACCCTAAAGACATTAAATTGGAAACTGGGCGACATTATCCACCATACTGGCAAGGGTTCCAGATTGGTGCGCAGTTTACTTTTGCTAAACTACTTAAAAATCTTGGACCGGATGAAATCAAAATAGACCTGACACCCGATACAGACAGAGATGCTACAAGAATTTGTTTTGCTCTGTCGGACCACCCTGGTATTTTTTCTCGCCTTTCTGGTGCCCTTGCATTGGTTGGAGCAAATGTAGTTGATGCTCGATCTTACACATCAAAGGATGGGTTTGCGACTGCTGCATTTTGGGTTCAAGACTCAGATGGTGCACCATATGACCGGCCCCGGTTTTCAAGACTGAGAGCTATGATCGAAAAAACATTAAGCGGTGAAATTATCACACGCGAGGCCATAAAAGAACGAGATAAATTTAAAAAACGGGAAAGAGCATTTAAAGTCCCAACCTCTATAAGTTTCAACAACGAAGGGTCGGAAATCTATACAATTATAGAGGTAGACACTAGAGATAGACCTGGATTACTTTTTGATTTAACAAGAACACTAGCCAACATGAATGTATATATAGCATCTGCCATTATAGCGACATACGGTGAGCAGGTCGTTGACAATTTTTACGTCAAAGACATGTTCGGTTTAAAATTTCATAGTGAGAGTAAACAAAAAAAACTTGAGCAGAACTTGCGACAGGCAATTACTTTGGGAGTGGAACGGGCACAATCTTGAAACCAATTCGCCTTATATCTGGCTTTTTGACAGTTGGCTTCTGGACTTTAGCAAGTCGCATCTTGGGCATGGTTCGAGAAATACTATTATTTTCTTTAATAGGGGCTGGTCCACTTTTAGACGCTTTTTTTGCAGCATTCAGGTTGCCGAATATGTTCAGAAGGTTTTTTGCTGAAGGTGCTTTTAATTCAGCCTTCGTCCCTTTAATTTCAAAAAAATACGAAAGAAAAGAAAATGCTACGGCTTTCGCAAATGAAGCTATGGGCAGTCTAGCTTTTATTTTATTAATTCTTACAACCTTTGCAATTATTTTTATGCCAGCAGTGATATGGGCTATTGCTAACGGGTTTGTAGGTGACGAACGCTTCGAAATCACCGTTGCCTTTGGCAGAGTAATGTTTCCTTATATTTTGCTGATATCACTCGCAGCTTTATTGTCGGGAGTCCTGAATGCGCTAGGCTACTTCGCCGCTGCCGCGGCAGCTCCAGTTCTACTTAACATAACAATCATTTTCGGATTGTGTATTTCATTCTTCTTTGAATGGCCAATAATGACAATTCTGATATATTCAGTACCATTTGCAGGTATCCTGCAATTAATACTCTTATGGTCGGCCGCAAAAAAGGCCGGCTTAATCATTCGTCCAAGCAGACCAAGGTTATCAAAAGATATGAGAACTTTAGTTCGTGTGGCAATCCCAAGCGCTCTTGCAAATGGTGTTCTGCAAATTAATTTGCTTGTTGGGCAATTTGTTTCAAGTCAAGAAAAGGGAGCAATTAGCTGGCTCTACGGTGCCGATCGATTGTATCAGTTACCTTTGGGTGTAGTAGGAATTGCAATCGGGATAGTATTGCTTCCAGAGTTATCACGCCGTATTGCCAATAACGATGAGAGCGGAGCTCGCTCGGCTTTTAATAATGCCTTCATAACAAGTATGGCGCTAACCATACCAGCCACTGTGGCTTTATTTATTATTCCTCTTCCTTTGATATCAGCTCTTTTTCAGCATGGCCAAACAACTTCTAACGATGCGGCGGCTATGGCGCTAGCAACGTCAATTTATGCTCTCGGGCTACCAGCATTTGTCTTGCAAAAGGTTTATCAACCAATCTACTTCGCTCGAGGAGATACCAAAACACCTTTTCGATTTGCTGTTTTTTCAATGATTGTAAATTCATTAATTGCATTTGGCTTAATGCCCTTTTACGGGTGGATTGCTGCACCAGTTGCAACCAGCGTTTCTGCCTGGGCAATGATATTACTACTTTTTTCAGGAACTAAAAAAATTGGAGCTAGCGGCCAACTCTCCAAGAATTCAAAGTCCAAATTTATCCGAATTACTATTTCATCTTTTGTTATGGGATTATTTTTATGGACTGCAAATTACGTAGTTAAAAATGAAGTTTTCTCTCTCATTGAAAAAATTTCTTTTGCTTGTTTTCTAATTTTAGCAGGAGCAGCCATCTACTCATTTTTTGCAAATTTCTTAGGTGCATTTAGTATCAAAGAAATCCGACAAACAATTAAGCGAAATTAACTTCTTAAAATCGAAAGTACTCCTTTTATCCCACCAGGACTTAGGAAGAATGAAATAATAAAACCTATAACAAAACCGGCAAAATCGGCGATCCAGAATTGTCCGGCTCCAAATAAGAAGCTGAAAAGCAGCTGAACACTCATTAAAGCAACAATCAATGAAAACGCCTGAGATTGATTTTTGTTTTTAGCTAGTCGCAATGTAATCCAAGAAACAAATGTATACGCCCCCACAAAGCCATAAACTCCTGGATAGGATCCTACCAATATTTGGCCGTTAGTTGCCGATATGGAGTAAAAAAAAGCTGCGAGAGTTGTGCTCAGAAACCAAATCAAAATTACAGAAAACGCCGAGAACACTTCTCCAACCATTTTTCCCAAAGCCAATAATAAAACGCCAGCAAAAACTACCGAGAGGCTTGATAAGTTAACAAATGGATAGACTATAAATCTCAATAAAGATTGAGTTGAGAAATTACCTGTTTCAAACATCCAATTTGCAAGCTTGGGAGGAACACCATATTTTTGTATCAACAACATCCTTTCAGCAGCTGCCCCAGAGTTCGCCATCGGATCACCAAAGCCAAAGAAAAGGAAGGCTTCAACAAAAATTATGCCCAAAAAAATGGTTAGTACAACCGTGGGAATTGGATTCACCAACTTGTGTCTATTATACTCTGTCAAATTAACTTCCTTGGCTTGACCAAAATTAGTGACACAGGTAAGCGATTTGAGACGGAATATCCAGATGGAGAGTAGTAATGAATGAAGCTGTGCAATCTGAATCAATCGGTAAATTCAAAAAGCGCGTTTTTTCTGGAGTGCAGCCTTCAGGTGGATTGACCCTCGGAAACTACTTGGGGGCAATTAAAAGATTTGTTGAAATGCAGGATGATAATTACGAAACAATTTATTGCGTAGTTGACCTCCACGCGATTACGGTGTGGCAAAATCCAAATATCCTTAGGCAAAATACAAGGGAATTAGCCGCATCTTTTATTGCGTCAGGCCTAGACCCAAATAAATCTATTTTGTTCAATCAATCTGCAGTGCCTGAACACGCCCAGTTAGGATGGGTTTTTAACTGTGTGGCTCGCATGGGTTGGATGCAACGAATGACACAGTTTAAAGATAAAGCTGGAAAGAATGCGCAAAATGCGTCTCTGGGCCTATTTGGCTACCCTGCGCTAATGGCAGCTGATATTTTAGCTTATCATGCTACTCATGTTCCAGTGGGGGATGACCAAAAACAGCATCTAGAACTCACCAGAGATATAGCCATAAAATTCAATCACGACTATGGACTGGATTTTTTCCCAGTAACTGAGCCTGTTATTGGAGGACCAGCGGCACGAGTAATGAGTCTGCGTGACGGCACAAAAAAAATGTCTAAGTCTGACCCTTCAGATTTGAGCCGGATAAATATGACAGACAATTCAGATATGATTGCAAATAAAATTAGAAAAGCGAAAACAGATCAATATGGTCTTCCGTCCGAACCAAAAGGTCTAGAAGGCAGACCGGAGGCACAGAATTTAGTATCAATATACGCAGCGCTTGGGGATGATACCGTGGAAGGTGTGTTAAACGAACTTGGCGGTAAGCAATTTTCAGATTTTAAACCTATGTTGGTAGAAAGGGCTGTTGAGGTACTTTCCCCGATTTCAAGCGAAATGAGTCTAATAATGGAGGATATACCTCAGTTAGACAGAGTATTAAATGATGGTGCAACTAAAGCCAAATTAATAGCCGAACCAATTTTACAAAAAACTTATGATATAATAGGTATGGTTTAGAAAAGTTGGAATTGAAATGCGCAAATTTTTAGTTGTCCTTGACGACAGTCGCGAATGTTTATGTGCAATGCGCTTTGCAGCTATGAGAGCAATGAAAACTGGTGGTGGAGTGGCTATACTTTCAGTAATTCCCCCAGATGAATTCAATCATTGGATTGGAGTAGGCGACCTAATGAGAGAGGAAGCTCGTGAAAGGATCGAGGCCCATTTTGATGTTTTCGCAAAGTGGATGCGCGACAGTAACAAAATTAACCCAGAACTAGTTATTCGTGAAGGTGAACCGGTCAAGGAAATATTAAACTATGTCAAAGATGACCCGGAAGTTGGCATTCTTGTTCTAGGCGCCGGAACTGACAATAGTGGTCCAGGCCCACTGGTTTCACAATTATCAAAAAATTCAGGATCACTCCCAATACCAGTTACGATTGTGCCCGGTAACTTATCAAAAGAACAGCTTGAGGCAATAACTTAACAAGTCAGATTATGCATAAATTTATAGCAGTATCATTGAATTTAGAATGGTTCTAAACTCTTGACTTTTTAGAACTTAATTCACATATTAGGGTTGTTAAATAAGGATCACACAATGTTCATACAAACAGAATCCACACCAAATCCAGCTACTCTTAAATTCTTGCCTGGTCAGACAGTATTAGAGGAAGGCACCGCTGATTTTCCTTCTGCTGATCATGCAAATATCTCTCCACTTGCTCAGAGGCTATTCGGCGTGAATGGCGTGACAGGTGTTTTTTTGGGTCGCGATTTTGTTACAGTAACAAAGGAAGATGAAGTAGAGTGGGATCACGCGAAACCTGCTTTGCTCGGCGCCATAATGGAACATTTTCAATCGGGCCAAGAAGCAATCAGTGGGGAAGCAGCTCCAGATCATTCTACAGAAGTATCGGAAGAAGACGCCCCAATCGTTGGCCAAATTAAAGAGCTACTCGACAGTCGTGTAAGGCCAGCAGTTGCTCAAGATGGAGGGGACATTACTTTTCATGGATTTGATCGCGGTGTTGTTTACCTTCAAATGAAAGGTGCATGTGCTGGCTGCCCCTCTTCAACAATGACCCTGAAAATGGGCATTGAAAATCTTTTACGGCATTATATTCCAGAGGTGACCGAGGTTCGCCCCGTTGATCTTTGACGAGAATGTCATTGTTTTTGATACCTCCAATCAATACATAGCCGCGGCGCTGTATCGTGGAAAAGAAAAAGTTCAGTCGATAATAGAATTTATGCCGCGCGGGCAAGCAGAAAGACTTATGTCTTTGCTTAATGAACTTTTACAAGGCGCCTCGTTGGATTGGTCAGATGTTGGCAAGATTGGTGTCTGTACAGGCCCAGGTAATTTTACCGGAATCCGAATTGCTGTATCAGCTGCCCGCGGGTTGGCTTTAGGGTTAGAAATTCCAGCAATTGGCATTTCTACTTTTGAAGCGACTCTGCTTGGGTGTGGTGATGAGGATAAAGCTTTGCTTCCAGCCAATAAAGGTTTTTATTATGTTGGCTCGGGACCAGAAAATGCAAAATTTTTATCAAAAGATGAAATAGATTCCGACAGAACCAGATATGTCCATAAATCTACTCCAGAAATTCAATTAAAAAATATAGCTTTATTGACTCTAGAAAAAGAGACCGAATTCAGTCGCCCTACTCCCTGCTATATAAAACCCGCAGACGCTGCACCTAGTTCTAATAAAGTACCAAATCTACTAAAATGATGACCCCCTTTGAAATGTCAAAACTGCATTTAATGTCTGGATCCCTTACTCGACCATGGAGCGAAAGTGAGTACAAAAATCTACTAGCTACAGATACAATTAGATTTTTTTATGTTGAAAAGGGCTTTCTAGTCGGCCGTCTGATAGGCCCAGAGTCAGAGATTTTGAATGTAATTGTTCATCCTAAGTATCGTAGGTTGGGCAAAGCACGATATCTAATTGGTAAGTTTGAAACAGAAGCAAAAGATGTAGGATCTTCAAGGTGTTTTCTTGAAGTGGCCGAATCGAATAGCTCAGCCCATACACTTTATCATGATTTAGGATATTTAAAGGTTGGACAAAGAAAAAATTACTACGAATTTGTTGATGGTCGCAAAGACAATGCATCAATCCTGGCTAAAGAAATATGAAGCCAATTTAAATTATTCTAAAATTAGATTGATTTAAGAAAAAAGCTGTTGACCAGCATTTGCTGAAACGTCTTAATGAGTGAATATCATTTTACGATCCAACTGCGCCAAATCGTGCAAGGGTCGATTAACAACTGGGAGTTTTATATGAATATCGTTAGTAAAATGTTGTCAGCCACCGTTGGTTTGACCATGAGTGCAGGTATAGCTTTAGCCGAACCCGCTATTATTTTTGATCTTGGTGGAAAATTTGATAAGTCCTTTAATGAATCCGCTTTTACAGGCGCTCAGCGTTGGGCAGATGAAACTGGAGGGTCTTTCAGAGAAATCGAACTTCAAAATGAAGCTCAGCGAGAACAAGCATTACGCAGGTTCGCAGAAGCTGGTGCTAATCCGATTGTAATGGCTGGCTTTGCTTTTGCTGACTCACTGGGCAAAGTTGCTCCAGATTACCCTGATACAAAGTTCGCTGTGATAGATGTAAATTGGTTGAGTTTGCCAAACGTGAGAGGAATTGGGTTTAATGAACATGAAGGGTCCTACTTGGTTGGAATGCTTGCGGCCCAAGCATCAAAAACAGGAACGGTTGGATTTGTAGGCGGAATGGACATCCCCCTAATCCGACGATTTGGTTGTGGCTATGCTCAAGGTGTTAAATCGGTAAATCCAAACGCCACTGTTATAGCTAATATGACTGGAACAACACCTGCTGCATGGAACGATCCAGTAAAGGGTTCTGAACTTACCAAAGCTCAAATTAGCCAAGGCGCGGACGTAGTTTATGCTGCTGCGGGCGGGACCGGTGTAGGCGTTTTGCAAACAGCTGCTGATGAAGGCATTTTATCAATAGGCGTTGATGCAAACCAGAACTACCTACATCCAGGTAAAGTTTTAACCTCGATGCTAAAGCGTGTTGACAATGCTGTTTACGAAGCTTTCTCAGCAGGTGAAAATCTAGAGACAGGGAATTTCCAAATGGGTATCGCAAATGGCGGAGTTGGCTATGCACTAGATGAACATAATGCTTCTCTAGTATCCGACGCCATGAAATCTGCGGTTGATGCTGCTGCATCTTCAATTGCTAGTGGATCAATGTCTGTACACAATTATACCGATGATGAGACCTGCCCTGCTATTTCATTCTAGTTGGTTGTAAATCACTTTGAAAAACCGCACCCTCCCCGGTGCGGTTTTTACTTTAGGTTGAGGAATAAATGACCGTAAATCCAGCAATTGAACTTAGGAAAATATCCAAGTCTTTTGGCCCAGTTCAAGCAAACAAAGATATAACTATTCGTGTAATGCCTGGAACTATCCATGGTATTATTGGAGAAAATGGTGCTGGCAAATCTACCCTAATGTCTATTTTATATGGATTTTATAAGGCTGATGCGGGAGAAATTTTTGTAGACGGAAAGAATATTTTGATACCGGATAGTCAAGCGGCGATAGCCGCTGGAATTGGAATGGTTTTTCAACATTTTAAGCTTGTTGAGAATTTTTCAGTCCTAGAAAATATTGTTCTTGGCGCAGAAAGTGGCGCGTTACTTTCGCCATCCCTGACTAAGGCTAGGTCAGAACTTGCAGCATTAGCTGCAGAATATGAGCTAAACGTCGATCCTGATGCAATTATTGAAGATATTGGCGTTGGAATGCAACAAAGAGTAGAAATTCTCAAAGCACTCTACAGGAAAGCTAATATTTTAATCTTAGATGAACCAACCGGTGTTCTTACGCCGGCTGAGGCAGATCAACTTTTCAGAATATTAAAAAGACTACGTGAAGAAGGTAAGACAATTATTTTAATCACACATAAGCTTAGAGAAATTATGGAAATTACTGATACGGTTAGCGTAATGCGTCAGGGCGAGATGACGGCTACACTGAAAACTAAGGACACTAACCCCGAAAATTTAGCAGAGCTTATGGTGGGAAGAAAAGTTTTGCTTCGTGTTGATAAAACTCCGGCGCAACCCACGAAGCCAGTTCTAGAAATAAAAGACCTCAGCATGGTTGATGATTTTGGCGTGCAAAGACTAAAAAATATCAACCTTTCCGTAAAAGCAGGGGAAATACTCGGTATTGCAGGTGTCGCAGGCAATGGACAATCAGAGCTTCTACAAGTCTTGGGCGGGTATAGCGCAGCCACCGGTAACATAAAGCTAAATGGATCAGAAATGGACTTATCTACAAGCGTATCTGGCGATGGTCAAGCGAGAAGGGCTCTAGGAATAGCACATGTGCCAGAGGATAGACAACGCGAAGGGTTGATCATGGACTTCATGGCATGGGAAAACGCAGTCTTTGGTTATCACCGAGAAAAATCTAACCAAGCGAGTCGATTTTTTATGGACAATAATGCAATTCGCAAAGAAACCGAAGAGAAAATGAAGCGGTTCGATGTTCGACCTCCTAACCCAAAACTAACTGCGAAAAATTTTTCAGGTGGAAATCAACAAAAAATAGTTCTAGCCCGTGAAATAGAGCGTAACCCGGACTTACTTCTTGTAGGGCAGCCAACGAGAGGCGTGGATATTGGCGCAATTGAATTTATACATCAACAAATTGTTGCATTACGCGACCAGGGAAAAGCAATTTTGCTTATATCTGTAGAGTTGGACGAAATTTTATCTTTGTCAGATAGGGTGGTTGTTATGTTTGATGGAGAAATTATGGGCGAGAAACGACCAGAGGATACAAATGAAAAAGAACTCGGGCTTTTAATGGCTGGCGTTTCAGAGAAGGTAGCCTAATGATGCCGACAAATACCGTCAATTGCTGTAGCGGAGCATAAGCATGGATGTAATGCCAAAATGGGTAGATAGAATTGTTGTACCTTTCATATCTTTATTTCTTGCAGCTTTTTTGTCTGCATTACTAATTTTAGCTATTGGTGAAAGCCCAATAGCCGCTTTAAATCTTATGATTGAAGGTACATTATTTCGATCCGCCGGCTGGGGCTATATGCTCTACTATACTACAAATTTCATTTTTACTGGGTTGGCTGTGTCGGTCGCATTTCATGCTGCACTTTTTAATATCGGGGGCGAAGGGCAAGCTATGATAGGAGGTTTAGGAGTAGCACTCGTTTGTTTATTTATCCCATGGCCTCACTGGACATTAGCTATTCTTGGAGCTTCAATTGGGGCTGCTCTTTTTGGTATGATTTGGGCAGGTTTGCCGGCTTATCTCCAAGCAAAAAGAGGCAGCCACATTGTTATAACAACAATTATGTTTAATTTCATTGCAGCCGGGGTTCTAAACTTTTTCCTAGTGGATGTTTTAAAGCCGAAGGGAAGTATGGATCCTGCCTCAGCAAATTTTCCAGCAAGTACTCACCTCCCCACCTTCCAAGATCTGGCGAGCTTATTCGGGTTTGAAAAAGCGTTTAGATCTGCTCCTGCAAATGTTAGTTTTTTTATTGCACTTTTGGCATGTGTGGCCGTTTGGTATCTAATTTGGCGCTCTCCACTGGGATACGAAATTAGAGCGTTGGGAAAATCTGGACCAGCAGCCCGCTATGCTGGAGTTAGGCCCGTCAAAATAATTATGATAGCTATGATGATTTCTGGTGCTTTATGCGGAATGATGGCAATTAATACGACACAAGGGGAAAGTGAGCGCCTTATATTGAATTTCACCGAAGGAGCGGGCTTTATAGGCATCGCAGTTGCTCTTATGGGGCGCAGTCATCCGCTTGGGGTTTTACTAGCTGCATTGTTATTTGGATTTCTATACCAAGGTGGTGCAGAATTAGCCCTGTGGACGAAAATTCCTCGTGAACTAATCGTCGTGATCCAAGCTTTAGTAATCCTATTTACTGGCGCCCTTAGTTTAATGGTAAGAGCGCCACTTGAAAGCTTTTTTATGTCTATGCAAAAGGCTAAAGGATGATTGACTTTTTAACCCTACTTCAAGTTTTAGATAGCTCACTGCGCCTAGCGACACCTCTATTGTTGGTTTGCCTAGCAGGATTATTTTCGGAGCGTGCAGGTATTTTTGATATTGGACTTGAAGGAAAGCTTTTAGCCGCTGCGTTTGTGTCTGCGGCATTTGCAGCAATAACAGGATCAGTTTGGTTGGGTCTTTTGGCGGGCATTTTAGCATCGATTATGTTATCGCTACTTCATGGTTTAGCGTCGATTACTCTTCGCGGAGACCAAATCATTTCGGGGGTGGCCATAAATTTTTTGGCAGCAGGACTTACCGTAGTAATAGCTCAAGATTTGTTTGGGCAAGGCGGCCGAACACCACCTCTAAAGTCCGGTGGTAGATTCGAACCAATAAATTTCCCGGGAGCTACGTCGTCAAAAGAAATAAATGATGCGGGTCCATTAATGCAACTCTATTCAGAGCTTTTCTCTGGGCACTCTCTTCTTGTATACATCGCCCTACTGACAGTCCCTATTTCGTGGTTTGTTCTTTACAAAACGCGGTATGGACTTCGCCTGCGAGCCGTTGGGGAAAACCCCGCTGCGGTTGACACAGCGGGAATATCAGTTGTCGGCCTACGATATAGTGCGGTTGTTATTGGAGGTGTTTTGTGTGGTATTGCAGGAGCATATATTGCAACTTCCCTACAGGCAAATTTTACAAAAGACATGTCAGCAGGGCGTGGGTTTATTGCGCTGGCTGCTTTAATTTTTGCTAAGTGGCGGCCATGGTATGCACTAGGAGCGTGTTTATTATTCGGCTTTTTCTTCGCCGTAGATACTCGATTTCAAAATATATTACTTCCGGCTTGGACGTTAAGTGGGTTCTTAATAGTTATTGCACTGGGTCTAGTGAGCTATGTTTGGAAAAAGGATTATTTAGACAAAGTAGTTCTTGGAGGTTTGGCCCTTGGTATCTCAGCTATCGCCATTATGGTTGTTTTCTCTGTTTGGAACACCGGTACTGATAGTCAAATAAAGGTTCCCGTCGTATTTATTCAATCCTTACCTTATGTCCTAACCGTGGTTGTACTGGCCGGTTTTGTAGGCAAGGCAATTCCTCCGAGAGCAGGCGGACAACCATATGTTAAAGAGCGTTAGAGATACTAAGTTTCTGACCATTCTAGTTGTTGCAAATACCAAATAATTCTGTCTAAAGACGGCTATGCAAATTTATCTTCCAATTGCTGAAGTTTCAGTGAACGCCTTTCTTTTACTTGGTTTAGGTGGGATCGTTGGTATTCTCTCCGGAATGTTTGGTGTTGGTGGCGGTTTCTTAATGACGCCCCTTCTATTCTTTATTGGAATTCCCCCAGCTGTTGCAGTTGCAACCGAAGCAAATCAGATTGTCGCATCCTCATTTTCAGGAGCACTGGCTCATCTAAAACGTAAAACCGTAGATCTAAAAATGGGTTTAATTCTCCTGATTGGGGGGCTTCTGGGAGCTGGGATAGGATTAATTATTTTTAATTATCTCAAGAGCCTTGGACAAGTCGATTTACTTGTAAAACTTTGTTATGTCGCGTTTTTGGGTATTATTGGAAGCTTGATGTTTATAGAAAGCTTGCGCGCGATTTTAAAGACACAAAGCGGATCAATACCAAAGAAAATCCGTAGACCGAGAACTTTTGCTCAGCAATTACCTTTTAAAATGCGTTTTAGAACTTCAGGGTTATATATTTCTATAATTCCGCCAATATTAGTAGGACTCTTGGTAGGAGTCCTATCAGCAATAATGGGTGTTGGTGGTGGATTTATTATGGTGCCAGCTATGATTTACATACTTGGCATGCCAACAAAAGTTGTCGTAGGAACATCACTTTTTCAGATTATTTTTGTTACAGGTTTTACCACTGTGTTACATGCAACAACAAATTACACAGTTGATATAGCTTTGGCCGTTCTCTTACTTTTAGGTGGCGTAATTGGTGCACAACTTGGTAGCCAGTTCGGAACTCGCTTACGAGCCGAACAATTGAGAATTCTATTATCACTAATGGTTATTGCTGTTTGCATAAAAATTGCCCTCGACTTGCTCATCATGCCAAGTGAGCTGTATTCGATCAGTGATGCGAGTATGCATTAATGGTAAGGCTTATTTTATTAATTTTGATATCAGCTTCCTCCGCCATAGCGGAAAGTGTTGTCATTGGGATGGATAAAGAAAAAGTAGCTATAACTGCAACGTTTGATGGATCCCAAATTTTATTGTTTGGGGCGGTTAAAAGAGACAAGCCAGCTCCCTTAGGTAATATTCAGGTTATCGTTACTATAGCAGGGCCATTAGAGCCAATTTCAGTCCACAGAAAATCAAAGGTTTTTGGAATTTGGATGAATACTGATACTGTAGAAGTAGACGCCGCACCGAGCTTTTATGCTGTTGCGACAAGCTCCGATTTACCATCAACTATAAATGATACTGAAGACCTAAGATATAAAGTTTCTATACCCCGAGCAATTCGATCTGTTGGTGCACCTATGGATGTTTTAGATGCTACTTCATTTTCAGATGCAGTGATACGGATCAGACGCAATCAAGGTTTATATCAATTGCTGGAAAATAAGGTTGATATTGATGAACAAACCCTATTTCGAACATCTATAGGGATGCCCGCAGATATATCTGACGGTGACTATACCGCACGCATTCTTCTGACTAGGGATGGAAATGTAATTGACGAATTCAAAACAATAATTGATGTCAGAAAAGTTGGTTTAGAGCGTTTTTTATTTAATATGTCCAGAGAAAACCCTCTAGCATATGGCTTAATGTCAATTGCAATTGCTATATTTGCCGGATGGGCGGCCTCATTACTATTCAGATTGTTTAGGACTACCTAACGTGGAGCCATTCTGATGGCCCCATCTAAACGTATTACCTCTCCATTCAGCATATCATTTTCAATAATCTGAACCACTAACTTAGAAAATTCCGTTGGTCTTCCTAGTCGGGACGGAAATGGAACCTGTTTTCCCAAAGATTCTTGCACTTCTTCAGGTAAACTTTCTAAAAGTGGTGTCAAAAATAATCCCGGCGCGATCGAGCAGACACGAATGCCCTTATCAGAAAGATCTCTCGCCATAGGAAGTGTCATTCCTACAATGCCACCTTTGGAAGCTGCATAAGCAACTTGACCTATCTGCCCATCAAAAGCCGCAACCGAAGCGGTATTTACTATGACACCCCTAAAACCATCCTCCGAATACTCCCTATTTTTGACCATTTCAGCCGCACATACAGAAGCGACATTGAATGAACCAATTAAATTAATATTAATCACTTTACCAAATAGTTCGTTTGGATGGGCTTCACCTCGTGAAACAGTTTTTGCTGCTGGTCCTATACCAGCACAATTTACAACAATCTGGATCCCTTCATTTTGCTTCGAAAAAGATAAAACTGCTTGTTTTACAGAATTAATATCCGATACATCGACTTTGTAAAAATCTGAATTTATTTCTTTCGAAATCGCTAAACCTTTATCAGCGTCTAAGTCAAAAATAGCTACCTTTGCACCCATGGATGACAACATACGCGAAGTTGCTTCACCCAAGCCGGAGGCGCCACCGGTAACTACAGCTGATACTTTTCCATTTATTTCCATTGATCATCTCACCATATTTTTCTTATTCACTATACAAACTATTTCTTTTGGCTAAATTTTAGACGCGCTAAGTGATTTGTGCATATTGGCGCCAGGATACAGAAATGACACAATACAAACAACTTACCAGAAAAGAGTTTCCAACATTTGTTGAAATGCCAACTAGATGGATGGACAATGATGCCTATGGCCATATGAACAATATTGTCCACTATGCATTAATAGACACAGCTGTTACTGACTGGCAAAGAAACCATGGCTTCTTTAGTAACGAACATAAATCTTTAGAATTTATGGTAATTGAAAGCGGTTGTCGCTACTTTTCCGAAGCTGCTTATCCAGATAAAATAGCAGTAGGGTTAAGAATAAAAAAAATTGGCAACACATCATGGATATATCAGGCAGGGCTTTTTAGAGAAGAAGATAAACTGTGTTTTGCCCTCGGTTTTTTTGCTCAGGTTCTCGTAGATTGTAATGATAGAAGGCCTACACCTATCCCTGAGAAAATGCGTGATGCGTTAAAATTAATTGAAATTTAATTTAAAGTAATAAACCCGAGAGCATAGTTGCAAATTAGTAACTTCAGAAGTTAATCACTTTTCCAGTTTCAGCGGAAACCTGCGCTGCATGCCCCATTCTAACCGCCCAGATACCATCGTCCAGTGTAACCTCTGGCGACATCTGTCCGTCAACCACAAGCATGAATTTTTGATGTTGATAAAACGTGGAACCATTATGATCCCCAGCTTCTAATATATTTTTATCCACGGGCACCTCTAGTTCTTTTAAACCAGACTTATCTCTTGGGCTGATAACTATTTTTGATATGGGCGGAGTACCAAGATTTTTTGGCCAAAACCTGGCAGGTCCCGGAATAAAAGCCTCAATTTTGCCAGCCTCACCGGTGACTGATATCTCTTCTTGATACTTAGCACCTTCGGCAAACATGCAAAGTTCGAGCATTGCCTTCATATTATTTTCAAACTCAACAATAACATATCCGTGGTCCCAAATATCGGGCACCAAACCCGAGTAAGTTTCTTTTAGATGGTTAACGGCCTGCCCGCCACTTGCCATTATCTTAGTTGGGTTAGACTTTATTATTAATCGCATCAAATCGAAAAAATGACAGCATTTTTCAACAAATGTTCCACCACTGTTTTTATTAAATCTGTTCCAATTATCAACTTTAGGAAGAAAGGGAAATCTATGTTCACGGATAGAGAGCATTTTGATATCACCAGTTACATTTTCTTGCTGCCTCATAAGTTCTGTTATTGGTGGCATATATCGATATTCCATGGCTACCCAAACCGGTGCTGTGTATTTACCTAAAAAATTTTCTACTCTCTCCAAATGATCGATTTTGGTAAATAAAGGCTTTTCCACCAAAATTGGCTTATGAGGTACACCAGCCAATTGTTCCAGTTGCTCCATGTGGAGATGATTTGGCGAAACTATTAACCAGCAATCAATGTTTTCGTCTCTTAAAATTTCATCAAGTGAGGCGTAAAACTTGGCATCTGGTGCAAGCATTTGTGCCATTTTCTGCATATTTGGATTAGGTTCATAAACAGCATAAGTTAAAGCATCATCTATTAAATTTATATTGCGAAGATGCTCCTGCCCCATCATTCCACAACCTATAATTCCATACCTTTTTTTCATAATTCTCCTAACTGATACGCGTCGTATAGCGTGCAATACTTGTATCGATCCAACTTCGTGAAAACTCTACGGGGGCTCCAACCTGATCGTATGCCAAACGCTCTATACAAACTGTTTCCTTAAAATGCATTATTCTAAATTCCTTAGGAGACCAAGCAGGCACTGGAAGTAAGGTGGCACTATCTTTGGCTGAAGTAATGCGCAAATTTAGAATATCTTTATAAAAAAGATAAATTGACTGCGAAATATTATCAAAATTATACCCATCAATTTTGGTCGAGTCTAAGTGGATTTCTTCTAGCACGCAGGGAAGATTATCCAAGAAACGCAACCGCCTAATTCTCAGGCACTTATCCGATTCTCCAAAAAATGGTGAAGATTTTGGCTTTTTTACCAAATTGATACCTATATTCTTTGCTGAAGGTAAACCTCCGCCACCGATAAGTTCAACTCTAAAAAATGAGTAAATAGAGTTAAATTTAGTACTAAATTTTATATAATTACCAGAGCCATGCCTCCGAAGAAGAGCTCCTTTTTTTTCAAGGTCTTTTAATGATTTTCGCAGTGTTCCAACAGAAACATTGAGCGATTTAGCTAAATGTCTTTCAGGCAGTAGCCGCTCACCATCAGATAAACGACCTGCTATTATTTCTCGCATAAGCATTTCACTAATTTGAATGTAAACTGGTAAAGAAGTGGCTTCAGACATGCTTCCAATAATGTAGAAATTTCATAATTGATACACCATTGATTTACATATGTTGTAATGTTACGCAAGACTTAAGGTAGGGGATTGTATGACGGTTGTACCAATAACATCCAGTGAATTAAAGGCTGCAGAGGTTTCTTGGTTCTCAGCTTTATGCTCCGACGATTATCGATTCCTGGGAGTTCCAGATGGAAACCTTCGAAGTTCATGGGAGCATTGTAGTTCAATCGTGAAAGAAGCAGAAAACTATGGCTTTCGAAATATACTATGCCCCTCTTCTTATCAGGTTGGACAAGACACATTAAGCTTTGTTGCAGGCTGCGCACCAATAACAGAAAAAATTAATATGCTTGCAGCTGTAAGATGCGGAGAAATGCAACCAATTATGCTTGCTCGAACTATCGCCACTTTAGATCATATGATGAACGGTCGATTGACTATAAATATTATTAGTTCCGATTTTCCCGGGGAAAAGGCTGAAAGTGGATATCGATATCAACGCTCACGAGAAGTAGTGGAAATCTTGAAACAAGCTTGGACCCAGGATGAGATTGATTATGAAGGTGAGATTTACAAGTTCTCAGGCCTTACAACAGACCCTTCAAAACCATTTCAAATTGGAGGACCATTACTTTATTTTGGCGGATATTCTCCACCAGCCCTTGAATTGTGCGGACAGCATTGTGACGTCTATCTGATGTGGCCAGAACCTAAAGAACAGATAATTGGAAGAATGAAATCTGTTAATG
>JBJLGF010000065.1:0-75026 GCA_045564975.1 Paracoccaceae bacterium | reverse complement strand
TTTTTACTTGGGACGCTCTTGCAATCGCAGTATAGGAAGGAGGTTTTGGTTTTTGAATTTTCACGTTTCTTGGAGCTTTCTTGAATCCAAGGTTCATAAGTTTCGCTACTTGCGCATTTCTAGTAGTTGTACTTCGTCCTCCGAATACGGTGGTGATTATTCTCTCGCCGTTTCGATTAGCGGACGCGACCAGATTGTAACCAGCCGCTCTCGTGTATCCAGTTTTTATACCATCCGCTCCTCTGTAGTTGCTTAAAAATCTTCGATTAGTATTGCGAACCTTAGTGGATCCAGCAGATGTAGTTTTGCGCGCAAACAAATTATAATATTCCGGAAAATCATAAAATAAGTGGCGACCTAAGATTGTCATATCGCGCGCTGTAGACAGGTGCCCAGGCTCTGTTAGGCCGTGGGCATTCTTAAAAGTAGTGCGGTTCATTCCCATTGCCTTGGCGGTTCTATTCATCCTTCGTGCAAATGCCGCTTCTGAACCTTCAATAGCTTCACCTAACGCTGTTGCAGCATCATTTGCGGATTTAACAGCAGCGGCTCTTATTAAATAACGCAGTTTTACTTTTTGCCCGGATCTCAAATAAAGTTTAGACGGAGGTTCAGAAGCTGCATGGCGCGATATCTTCACTTTTTTATCTAGCGATATTTCACCATTTTCTACGGCTTGAAATACGACATATAAGGTCATCATTTTTGTTAAAGAAGCCGGGTGTAACCGTTTATTAGCATTTTCCGAGTGTAAAATTTCGCCGCTGCGCGCATCCATTACCATGGCGGCATACTTTTGGTTTGCCATCAAGACCATTGGTGCGGTTACGCAGAACAAAAAAGAGAGTAATATAGCACCGACACGCGCCGGCGAAACTTGCCTTCGTCTCAAATGATTTTCCTTTACTGCCTCGGTTTGCCTCTGTGGGCATTTAAGTAGTATGTAACAATATTAGGATAAGTTCGTCAAATAAACCATTAAATTTTAACGATTTTTTTCTTATCAATACTACATATTGTATGTTGATAAATTTTCGGCACAAGATATAACAAAATATAAAGTCGATTTAAGTAAAATTTTACTCCCTTTTCTATGGAGAATTTGTGTTTATATATAGACTTAAGAAAAAAAAGCCTAAATTTGAGTAATGAATATTTTATCGCAACAAATAATGTCTGAAAACGAAGAGGGTGATGAAGACCAAGATTTATTGGTTAAAACTAAGCCAAAAACTAAAAGACCACCTCTCTATAAAGTTTTATTAATAAATGATGATTACACTCCCATGGAATTTGTGGTTATGATTTTGGAAAGATTTTTTGGTCTTACTTACGCACAAGCATTCGATATCATGATTACAGTCCATAAAAAGGGCTTAGCAGTCGTTGGCGTTTTCAGCTATGAAGTGGCTGAGACAAAAGTAGCCCAAGTAATGGATTGTGCTAGACAGCATCAGCACCCTTTGCAATGTACAATGGAAAAAGAATAATATCTCTTCAGTAATATTTGTAGAAAATTTTTTATTATGTTTCCTGAACGCATAAAATTCGTACAGCGTAAATTTGGCTCTTTATTATCCCAGGATAATGAGGTGATTTTTTTCAACCCTGAAACGCCATCGCACTGTTCGCCTTTTTCTTTGGATAAGTTGGTTGCATATCAAACATTTTTTCCTGTTGTTGATCAACTCGAAAAAACAGGAATAAAATGTGTTCAAAGTATATCTCAGCAGAAATTTAATTTGGCAATAATTTCAATTCCAAACTCAAAAAAACTAGCTAGGCACTTAATTTATTTGGCAGCAAAAGCTGTTCCCGAAGGTTTGATCATTGTGGATGGTGATAAAAGTAATGGAATTGAATCAATCATATGCGATCTCAAAAAATACACAAAAATTATAGAAGTTGTCTCAAAGGCACACGGTAGAATTGCATGGTTTGAAACGCCTGCCTATTTAGAAACTTACAAAGACTTTCCCCTACAGATCGAGGATGGTTTTGAAACACAAGCTGGCGTTTTTTCTTCTGACGGAGTCGACCCAGCATCTAAATTGTTGATACAACTTCTACCAAAAGATTTAATGGGCGTTGGTGCTGATCTAGGAGGAGGATGGGGCTATTTAAGCGCCAAAGTTCTTGAAACAAATAGTATTCATGAATTACATTTTATAGAGGCTGATTTAAATGCTATAAATCTAGCTAAAAATAATTTGAACGATAAAAGAGTGAAGTTTTATTGGTGCGATGCGTTAAAATGGAAGACTCCTAAGCTTCTAGATTTTATAATCATGAACCCGCCATTCCACCATTTAGGTCGAGCAATACCGACACTTGGGATAGATTTTATAAAAGTTGCCTCGCGTAATTTAAAAAAATCTGGTACTCTTTGGATGGTTGCCAACAGACACCTACCATATGAGGATGCAATTCGACGTCATTTTTCTTCATTTTCGGAACTTTCAGGATCAAAAAAATTTAAAGTGATACGAGCAGAAAACCCAATAAATTTTTAGCTTTTAGGAAACCACAACATGTCTTTTTCAATTGATGGAAAAACCGTTATCGTGACAGGGGCGGCAAATGGGATTGGAGCGGCGTTAGCCCGTCATTTTGCTGAAAATGGTTCTAAAGTTATGTGTGCTGATATTGATGAAAAAGCTTTAAAAAAAGACTTAGGTGAAAGTGCTGACGATAGTAATGTTAGATACTTTGCTGGTGATTTGCGCGAAAAATTAACTTTAGCAAACCTTCTTTCTGCAACGGTAGATGCATTTGACCGAGTGGATGTCCTAGTTAACGCCTCTCGTCAGGTGGCAACTACAGATCCATTGGATATGGAAGATGAAACAGTAGAAAAATTACTACAGCAAAACTTAATGACCTCACTAAGATTGTCACAAATGGTCGCAAAACGAATGATAAAACAAGATGACGATCAGGACCATGAGTTTGCGGGTACAATTATAAATTTGTCCTCTATTGCAGCTCGATTGACGCAGCCTGAACTTCTTGCTTATTCAGTTTCAACTGCGGCATTAGAACAAATGACACGGTCAATGGCTGTAGCACTTGCCAAGCATCGTATAAGAGTGAATGCAGTATCGTTTGGATCTGTTATGTCAGCGAGTTTACAGGACAATTTAAGGGAAAACCCTGATTTTAGGAAAGAAATCGAAGCCCATACTCCCGCCGGAAGAATTGCTCCTGCTTCCGATGTGGTTGAGGCGGTTCATTTTCTAGCCTCTAACGCAGCAGGGTTTATTACTGGTCAGGTTATTAATGCTGATGGGGGGCGAAGCTTGATTGACCCCGTTTCCATTGCTGCTCATTAACTTTTAAGTGGTTTATATTTTTTGCTGTTCCATTGACACTTTATAACTTCATAGCCAATGTTCATGTGGAATTTAGGAAATTTTCTATCAATGTTTGAAACTCAAAAGTCACTCGCTAGTAGTTGGTTTAAATCTCTTAGAGACGAGATTGTTAGTGCATTTAAACAAATCGAAATAGACCATTTATCTGGCCCATTTTCGGATGAAGCACCGGGTATCTTTGAAGTCAAAGAAACTGAGCGTACTGCTGACGATGGTAGTGATGCTGGCGGTGGAATAATGAGCGTGATGCGAAATGGTCGTGTTTTTGAAAAGGTGGGCGTAAACGTATCCACAGTTTATGGAAATTTAGGACCTGAGGCTCAAAGAGCGATGGTTGCAAGAAAAGACATACCCGGAATAAAAGAAGATCCAAGGTTTTGGGCTAGTGGTATTAGCTTAGTAGCCCATATGCAAAACCCTCAGTGTCCAGCTGTTCATATGAATACAAGAATGTTTTGGACTCCTTACGCCTGGTGGTTTGGTGGCGGATCTGATCTCAATCCTTGTTTAGAGTTTGAAGAGGATACGGAACATTTTCACAAAACGCTGGAAAAATTTGTAGAACCTCATGGTCCTGGTTTGTATTCCGAATTGAAATCTTGGGCGGATGAATATTTCTTTATTCCTCACAGGCACCGTGCCAGAGGCGTAGGAGGGATCTTCATGGATGACCGCTGTACAGGAGATTGGGAAGCCGACTTTGATTTGACTAAGGACATTGGAAAAGCATTCCTGCCTGCATATCTTCCTCTCATAGAGAAGCGCAAAAACGAAAGTTTCTCAGATGTTGATAAAGAAAAGCAGTTGGCCCATCGCGGTTTATATGCTGAGTATAATCTAGTTTATGACCGAGGAACAAAATTTGGATTAACAACTGGTCATGACGCAGATGCCGTGTTAATGAGCTTACCCCCAGTGGCTAAATGGCATTGAGCTTTAAAATGCCCATTTTGTTTATTTGATTTAAAACTGATACAAGTTTAGTGAGTAGTTTATACTTTATCTTTGGTGGTTTCGATGTCCTTAATTGAAGAACTTAAAAAAGTCTTGGGTGATCAAAATGTACTAACGGGAAATGACAAAGAGCGCTATTCGTCAGACTGGCTAGGCCAATATAGATTTGAACCTTTTTGCGTTGTTCGCCCAGCTTCTACCAAAGAAGTATCTAAAGTTGTGAGATTAGCCCGTTCTTTTCAAGTAAATATAGTCCCTGTAGGTGGTAATACTGGTCTCAACGGAGGTACACATTCAGATAATGCGATTTCTATCTCTATGGAGCGGATGAATAAAATTTGTGAAATCCGATTAAATTCGAAAATAGCCATCGTTGAAGCTGGGGTAATTCTTGCGAATTTACATCAGATTGTAAACGAAAATGATTTAATGTTTCCGCTTACATTTGGAGCCCGTGGTTCGGCGACAATAGGTGGTGTTTTATCCACAAACGCTGGGGGTTCGAACGTACTTAAGTATGGCAACACTCGTGATCTAGTGTTGGGAGTAGAAATTGTCTTACCAAACGGTGAAATAATGAATTTGATGTCTGAATTGCACAAAGATAATTCAGGTTATTGTTTGCGGGATTTGGTTATTGGAGCTGAGGGAACATTAGGAATAATAACCAAGGCTGTCGTAAAACTTTTTCCAAAACCTAAAGCTTATGCTACTGCTATGATTGCGGTAAAAAGTCTTGATAGTGCCCTCGCCTTACTGAATGAATTACAGGATCAAACCGGAGGAGCAGTTGCGGCATATGAGTATATGCCTAAAAGATATATTGAAGGTCATATGGAGCTATCTTCCTCTTCCAAGAAGCCATTTAAAAAAGACTACGAACATTTAGTTATGGTCGAATTGGAAACAACCGTAGAATTATTTTCTCGATACGGCCATGATGGAAAAGTTTTGCTTAGTGGTGAATTAGAAAGAATATTAAATAAAAACTTAAATGAAGGTTTCATCTTAGATGCTCACATTGCGCACAATGAAGAGCAGCGCTTGATTATGTGGGAGCGTCGGGAGGCTGCAGCAGAAATTTCCCTCTTAAAAACTCCTTTAATAAATAACGACATAGCGGTTCCATTGGACCAGGTATCAAAATTTTTAACTGTCATGGAGAAAAAGCTCCCAGATTTGGATCCTGATGCGGATGTTTTAATTGTTTCTCATCTTGGTGATGGAAATGTTCATTACACCGTTTGGCCAAGTAACGACGACGAAAAACATAAAGATAAAATAATGGAGGCAATAGAAACTGTCGTTCTAACCTTAGGTGGGAGTTTTTCTGCGGAACACGGTATTGGGTTGTCTAAGCTATCTTCTATGGAGCGACGCAAGGATCGAGTATCGTTAGAAGTCATGCGTCAAATTAAGAATGCAATCGACCCGGAAGGAATAATGAACCCAGGCAAAGTTTTACCAAAAGCACATTAGGCCTAATTTCTCCAATCAAAGAATTTTGGGCCCGCTTGCGCTAAAATTTTTTGCGCCATTTCCCGACCTAATTCTGGTCCGTCTTCAATGTTACAAGAGGCAGTTTCAGATATAGCTTCTGATCCATCAGTACGTAAAACTTGGCCAGTAAATTTCATTGACGAACCTTCAATTGTTGCCAAGCCTGCAATTGGTGTTTGGCAAGAACCATCTAGTTCGGCAAGAAATGCTCTCTCCGCATTTAACCGGTGTCCTGTTTCTGTGTGGTGTATTTTTTTAAGCATATCAGTTATTTGGTTGTCTTCTTCTCGCCATTCTATTCCAATCGCGCCCTGTGCTACTGCTGGTAACATTTCATTTGGGTTTATTGCGCTTTGAGCCACTTCCTCCAATCCTAAACGATTTAAGCCTGCCATGGCTAAAAAAGTACATGAAGCGACACCGTCTTCTAGTTTCTTTAGACGTGTTTGAACATTGCCTCTAAATTCGACAACTTCTAGATCTGGTCTAGAAAATTTGAGTTGAGCTTTGCGTCTTAGTGATGAAGTACCAACTTTCGAGCCACTTGGTAAATCGCTAACATTTTTGAATTTTGATGAAACAAAAGCATCTCTGACATCTTCTCGCGGTAAGTAGCATCCCAGCGTTAATCCATCTGGTTGCTCTACAGGCATATCTTTCATTGAGTGGACAGCTATATCAATATTTCTATCAAGCATCTCTTGCTCAATTTCTTTAGTAAATAAACCTTTTCCACCTACTTCCTTTAAAGGTCTATCTAAAATTCTGTCACCACTTGTTGAAATAACTACTATTTCAAAAGACCCTTCAGTTGCATTTAAAGCTTCTGTGAGACGCTTTCTTGTCTCGTATGCTTGAGCCAAAGCTAATGGAGAGCCACGGGTGCCAATACGCAAAGGAGCTGATGGAGAGGGGAAGTTATTTTTCATTTAATTTACTTTAAGCTATTCTATGCTGGTTGATAGTAACCGAGTGAAACGACTGTGACAATTATAATTGACAATTGTTCTGACAAATAACACTAACAGGATATACAAAATAAAAGGCAGACGATGACAAAAAAAATTTTAAAGGCTCTCGCAGGCGAAAAGCAGAAAGTGCCTCCAATATGGATGATGCGACAAGCCGGTCGTTATTTGCCTGAATATCGTGAAACAAGAGCACAGGCAGGTGATTTTTTATCGCTTTGCTATAATAGCGAGTTAGCTGCAGAAGTTACGCTTCAACCAATCAGGCGCTATGGGTTCGATGCTGCAATATTATTTGCTGATATATTGCTCTTGCCTCAAGCATTGGGGGCTGATCTATGGTTTGTAACAGGAGAAGGTCCACGCTTATCTACTGTACAAACAAAACTGGATTTCACGAATTTACGAAAGCCAGAGGAAATAAACGAAACATTAGCCCCCGTTTATGAGACAGTTAAAATTTTATCGAAGGAATTGCCTAGCGAAACTACCCTTATAGGATTTGCTGGTGCGCCTTGGACAGTAGCGACTTACATGATTGCTGGACGTGGTACCCCTGATCAGGCGCCAGCACATATTTTAAAAAATGAAAATTCAGAATTGTTTGATAATTTAATTAATCTTCTCGTTGAGGGAACAGTAGAATATTTATCTCACCAGATAAATGCAGGAGCTGAAGTTATAAAAATATTTGACAGTTGGGCCGGATCTCTAAAAGGAAATGATTTTGACAAATACGCAATTGAGCCGTGTAAAAAAATTATTTCAGCACTTAAAGTTAAGCATCCGGATGTTCCGATTATAGCATTTCCAAGACAAGCTGGCGACCGCTATGTAGGATTTGCAAAACAAGCTGGAGCAGATTGTGTGGCTTTGGACGAATCTGTTTCCGCAGAGTGGATCAGTCAAAATGTTCAAGTGGATGGCTGTATTCAAGGTAATTTGGCATCATCCCATATGGTTTCTGGAGGTAGTGCACTTATTGATGAGACGAAAAGAATAGTTAAAGCGCTTTCCAATGGCCCGCATATTTTTAATCTTGGTCATGGGATCACGCCTGACGCTGATCCTCAAAATGTTCAGATAATGATCGATACAATTCGCAACGCTGAGTAATTTTGATTTACCCGAAAATTATTGATTTATGATTTATTGATTCTGACCAAAAGGTGAATGGATTTTATGCTACTTGAAGTGAATGAACTTAGAAAAACTTATGCCACAGGTTTTGAGGCTCTAAAAGGGATTTCGCTCAAAGTAAACAAAGGTGAAATTTTAGCTTTATTAGGCCCAAACGGTGCTGGCAAGACTTCACTTATCTCAACTATTTGTGGCATTACAAACCCATCTAGCGGCTCTGTGGTAATCGATGGATATGATATATCAAAAAACTTTCGAGACGCTCGAAAACTGGTTGGATTAGTGCCGCAGGATATAACTCTAGAGCCTTTTGAAAAGGTGGCGAATACAATTAACTTTTCACGTGGTTTGTTTGGGAAGAAAAAAGATGATGCTTTAACAGAAAAAATTCTGACTAAGTTGGCACTTTGGGACAAACGGGACTCTCGTCTTATGGAGTTATCTGGCGGAATGAAACGCCGGGTGCTGATTGCCAAAGCCCTTATTCACGAGCCTAGACTGTTGTTTTTGGATGAGCCGACAGCAAGTGTCGATGTGGAGCTCCGCCAGAGCATGTGGAATGTCGTCGCTGATTTAAAGAAAGATGGCGTTACTATTATTTTAACAACTCATTACATTGAAGAGGCTGAGGCGATAGCAGATAGGGTTGGTATTATAAATAAAGGTGAGCTTCTTTTGGTAGAGGAAAAAACCTCATTAATGCAAAAATTTGGTCAAAAAATATTGAATATCGAATTGCAGAAAAGATTAAATCAGCTTCCCAAAGAGTTCAGTCAAGAAAATGTAAAGTTGTCAGATGACGGTCTAACTTTAACTTATACTTATGATACCAAACAAAAGAAGACAGGAATAACTAAACTACTATCCAATCTTTCCAATTCAGGAATAAATTTGCGTGATATCCAAACAGATCAATCCTCTTTAGAGGAAATTTTTGTAAATCTGGTTAAGGAGAAAGCGGAATGAATTTTCAAGCAGTTAAAGCAATTTATTTCTTTGAAATGGCCAGGTTTTTTAGAACTCTTTTACAAAGTTTTGTTTCGCCAGTAATATCTACCTCCCTCTACTTTGTAGTTTTTGGTACAGCTATAGGCAGTCGGATTCAGGAGGTTGAAGGAATAAGTTATGGGGCCTTTATTGTTCCTGGATTGATTATGTTATCCGTAATGACGCAAGCGACTTCAAATGGAAGCTTTGGTATTTATTTCCCAAAATTTATAGGAACTATTTATGAGCTTTTGTCGGCTCCCATAAGTTATTTCGAGATAATTCTGGGATATGTTGGTGCGGCTGCTACTAAAGCCCTCTTTATAGGTCTTGTTATTTTAGCTACTGCAGCGATCTTTGTAGACTTAAAGATAATGCATCCCGTCGCAATGATTTTATTTTTAGTTTTGACCTGTATTTCGTTTGCCTTATTAGGATTCATTCTAGGGATTTGGGCAAGAAATTTTGAACAATTACAATTGGTACCTTTATTGGTTGTAACGCCGTTAGTATTTCTGGGGGGGTCATTTTATTCAGTTTCAATGCTGCCGCCTATTTGGCAAACAATTACCTTATTCAATCCTGTCGTTTACTTAGTTTCAGGTTTTAGGTGGTCATTTTTTGGAAATGCCGATGTGCCTATTTTGGTCAGTCTTTTAGCGATAAGTTCTTTTACCATAGTCTGCATTATAATTGTTGCTTGGATTTTCAATACCGGCTGGCGAATAAAGCAATAATCACAAAAAAGTTGATGGATCCCTTGTTTGATTGATCTCCACAGATTATGTGTTTGGTATGAAACTAAAAATTCCCTTTTTGCCGTCTAAGCCAAGTGTTGCGGTCGTTAAGATGTCTGGCGTTATTTCCGCTGGTGCTCGCTCTGGCCTATGTGACCAGACTTTAAGTCCAATTTTGGAAAAAGCCTTCAAAAAAGGACAACACCAAGCAGTGGCATTATTAATTAACTCGCCAGGTGGATCCCCAGTTCAATCCTCATTAATAAGTTCTCGAATAAAGCGCTTAGCAGAAGAAAATGAGATGCCAGTTTTTGCGTTCGTTGAGGATGTGGCTGCTTCGGGAGGCTATTGGCTTGCTTGCGCTGCAGATGAAATTTATGCAGATACTGGGTCAATTATAGGCTCGATTGGAGTTATTTCCGCCGGATTTGGTTTCCAAGAATTAATCGATAAATATGGCGTAGAACGGAGAGTACACACAGCAGGTAAATCGAAATCAATGCTCGATCCTTTTAAAAAAGAAAAGCCTGAAGATATAAAACGGCTTAAAAGAATACTGAGTGAAATGCACGAACTCTTTATCAAGTATGTTGAAGAAGCACGCGGTGGTAAACTCACCCAGGAAGGTAATATTTTTACAGGTGAAATATGGTTGGGTGAAAAGGCCAAACACTTGGGTCTAATTGATGGGATAGGACATCTAGACAACGTAATAAAAGAAAAATTTGGCAAGAAAACCCGAATTAAAATTTATGGTCAAAAAAAGAGTTTTTTGCAGCGCTTTGGTGTAAATTTGATAAATGAGGCTGGCATTTATTTGGAAGAGCGTGCTGCATTTGGTCGGTTTGGTCTCTAATGATTATCAAAATTGTTATTTTATTTTTAATTTTGATAATAGTTTTAGCAATGTTTGGAAAAGCTCATATTCTTATGCCAGGTAGATCTAAAAAGTTACGCTGTGGTAAATGTGGTCAACTGAAGATTGGAAAATCTTGTGGTTGTTCCTAAACATGAAACTTTTTAATGTTTTGGGCTCTTTCTTTTTTGGGTCTGTTTCTTTTGTTAATCTCAGGAGACTTTCTAGTTAAGGGAGCTATCCAGCTTAGTAATAGATTAGGCGTTTCAGCCTTACTTGTATCGCTTACTGTAGTGGCTTTTGGAACATCTGCGCCCGAACTGATAGTGGCTATAAAAGCTACATTGAGCGGATCACCTGGTTTGGCTATGGGTAATGTAGTTGGATCTAATATTGCTAATATTCTGTTAGTTTTAGGTTTACCTACTTTGATAATGGGCTTGAAAAACAATATCACAGATACGAAACGATCATTTGGCTTCATGATTGCAGCATCTGTTTTGTTTATTATGTTTGGAATGAGTGGTAGCTTTTCTTGGGTTTATGGAGTTGTATTACTTTCTTTACTGGCCTTTTTTCTATTCGATACGTTTAGGCAAAACAGTAAAAGAGCATTAAATGGTGAAATTTTGGAATTTCAACAAAGAATATTGCACTCATGGTGGACAATAATCTTTTTCCTAACCTTGGGTGTAATAGGTTTGCCCTTAGGCGCCGATCTACTCGTCACCAATGCTTCTGCACTAGCGAAAGGCTACGGTGTGAGCGATGCGGCTGTAGGTCTTACCTTAGTTGCAATAGGCACATCACTACCAGAGTTAGCAACCACATTCGTTGCTTTTGTGAGAAAAAAAGCCGAAGTCGTCTTAGGAAATTTAATTGGATCGAATATTTTCAATTTACTGGCGATTATTGGGATAACTTCTTTAATTTCCCCAGTGCCTGTTGACCCAATCTTTATAAAGTTCGATTTCTGGATCATGCTTGGAGCTAGTGTATTAATAGCACCATTTATATTATTAAATATCAAATTTAATCGCTTGTATGGCTTTGTTTTTGTAGCACTATATATAAGTTACCTGTCGGTTATTTTAAAATGAAAAGAGATTAAATGAGAGCGCTAGTTACAGGAGGAGCAAAAAGGTTAGGCAAGGAAATCGCAATATTTCTTGCTGAAAGAGGCTTTGAAGTTGTTATTCACTATCATTCATCTGAAAGCAGCGCTGATAAGCTTGTTGAATATATTAAGTCAAAAACTGGAAAAAACTCCGTTGCCCTCCGCGCTGACCTGACAAAAGAAGTAGAAGTGCGAGAGCTAATTACACGGGCCAGTGAAAAGCTAGGTGGGACTATAAGTTGTTTAATAAACAACGCATCTATATTTGAATATGATAATATATGGACTGCAAATCGTGAAAGCTGGGACCGTCATATTGAAAGTAATCTCCGAGCGCCTCTAGTACTTACTCAGTCTTTTGCTAACCAAGTCCCATCGATTAATAACGATGAAAAAGGTGAACCAGTGGCTCAAGGTTTAATCATAAATTTAATTGATCAGCGTGTAAAAAAATTAACACCTGAATTTACTAGTTACACGATCGCAAAAATGGGTCTCTGGGCGCTCACCCAAACTTCAGCGCAGGCTCTGGCGCCAAACATCCGGGTGAATGCAATCGGTCCCGGTCCGACCCTTAAAGGAGCACGCCAATCAGAAGAACACTTTGAAAATCAGAGGAAAAATACAGTTTTAGGTAGGGGATCTGATCCAAGCGAAATTGTTGCTGCTGTTGGTTATTTGTTAGACGCCAAAAGTGTCACAGGCCAGTTAATATGTGTTGACGGAGGTCAGCATTTGGCTTGGCAAACTCCAGATGTTCTAGGATTAGAATAGTAGTTAAAATGTAAAGTTTTACACCGCTGAAGGGATTATTTCTTTCTCCTTCGTAAAAATCTAATGTTTTCAACTATTTGGATGATATGAAAAAAAATACTCAATGTTATCAATGCTTTAGAAATATGCCTATTTTTTGTGCAAAACAGCAAAATACTTCAAATTTAAAGAAAATTCTTGATTTGCATCAACTTACCCTCAGACTTATCCACAGAAACAGTGGACAGCTTTTCTCTTGAATTTGGTACAATATAGTTGCAGCGAAATGAGAATCGCTTTGTAAGCAAAAAGTTACAGCAGAGAAAACCGTTGGGCAAACAAGGTCAAGAAATCATCCGAATTTTCGCCAATAAATTGGATAACTCGCCAGGAGTCTATCGAATGCTGGATAGCCAGGCGCGCGTACTTTATGTTGGCAAGGCGCGTAGCTTAAAAGCTAGAGTCTCGAATTACGCCCGACATTCTGGTCACAGCTCACGAATAGCCCGAATGATTTCAGAGACAGCCGACCTGATGGTTCTAACAACAGAGACTGAGACAGAAGCTTTGTTATTAGAGCAAAATCTAATTAAACAACTTAAGCCAAAATATAATGTTCTTCTACGCGACGATAAATCGTTTCCTTATATTTTTATCTCCAACGAACATGATTTTCCAAGAATTGAAAAGCATCGTGGTGCAAAAATAAGAAAGGGTTCATATTATGGGCCATTTGCTAGCGCGGGAGCTGTAAACAGAACGATTAACACTCTTCAGAAAATTTTTCTTCTCAGATCATGTAGCGATCGAGAAGTTGAGGCTGGAAATAGGCCTTGCCTAAATTATCATATGAAAAGATGCGCTGGGCCATGTGGTGGTAAAGTGACAAAAGAAGATTATGCAGAGTTAGTAAATTCTGCAGACAATTTCCTTAAAGGTCGGTCAACGGAAATTCAGGAAATGTTGGCCGCAAAAATGGAAAAAGCCTCAGCTGAGATGGAATTCGAAAAAGCTGCGAGCCTCCGTGATAGGATACGAGCTTTGACACAAATTCAATCCTCACAAGGGATAAACCCGAAGGGAATACGTGAGGCAGATATAATAGGATTACATAGAGAGGGTGCGAGTATATGTATCCAGGTTTTTTTCATAAGAGGTTATCAAAATTGGGGAAACCGAGATTTTTATCCTAGAATAAATTTAGATAACTCTGATGAAGAGGTGCTAGAGGCATTCATTGGCCAGTTTTACAGCAACAAAGAGCCTCCAAAACAAATAATATTGTCGCATCAGGTTCAAAATCATGACTTAATCATAAATTTTCTTACAGAAAAATTAGGAAAAAGGGTTAATATTATTATTCCGCGGCGTGGGGAAAAGTTTGATATTGTTGCCAGTGCTATACGAAACGCAAGAGAGAGTTTGGGTAGAAAGCTGGAGCAAGCCGCTACCCAAAAGAAGCTTTTAAATAGTTTATCAGTTTCCTTTGATCTAAAATCCATTCCAAGTAGAATAGAAATTTACGATAACTCTCACATACAAGGTACTGATGCGGTGGGTGCTATGGTAGTGGCTGGTCCAGAGGGTATGGAAAAAAATGAGTATCGAAAATTCAATATAAAAAATGACAAAATTGTCCCGGGTGATGATGTCGGGATGATGAAAGAGGTTATTACGCGCCGCTTTAAGCGGCTGATTATTGAAGACCCAGACCGCAGGCTTGGGAAATGGCCTGATTTAATATTGATAGATGGCGGCGCTGGTCAAATTTCAGCTGTTTCCGAAACAATGAAATCAATGGGTGTTTCGGAAATACCTTTAGTCGGAGTAGCGAAGGGTACGGATCGTGATCAGGGCAAGGAAGAATTTTATAGGCATGGCATGCCAAAATTTGGACTAAAAAGAAATGATCCAGTTTTATATTTCATACAGAGGATGAGAGATGAAGCACATAGATTTGCAATCGGCACTCACCGTGCAAAGAGGGCAAAACAAATAGTCTCAAGCCCGCTTGATGGGATATCTGGAATAGGCTCTAAGCGGAAAAAAGCGCTTTTGAGTCATTTTGGGTCAGGCAAGGCGGTAAAAAGAGCTAGTTTAGCTGATTTAAAGGTAGTTGATGGAATTTCGAAATCTATGGCAGAAAAGATTTACGGTTATTTTAACGAAAAAACGTAGTCATAGGTTAATTTGCCGATAAGTTAATAGCGACTTTTTATGATTGCAACAAAACATAATTTAATTGAGCACAACCATATTTAAATTTTGAATAATACTAGGGATTTTTTCTGGTGAATCCGATTTAAGAAAAATTTTCCAGCTATCCAAATCTTTTCGTACAACTGTATCCAATCCTTTAATATCCTCGACAAAAAGTTTTCCTGAAATATTTCTCAACATATCTATATTTGAAATGAAGCCTATCAAACTATCGAAGTTAAAATCAGAATTTAATTTTATTTGACCTTGAAAAGATAAATCAATTTCACCGTCCTTGTTACTAGCCGTTTTAGCGAACAATGACAAATTTAGTTTAGATAAATCGGTCGTAGGCCATATTTTGAAGTTTAGCTCTTCTAATATAAATTTTTTATCGATAAAGACGTCTTCTCCCTGAAAGCTAATAGTAGGCGCTACCTCACTATTGCTTACAGCAGAGGCCAAACCTTTCGAAAATGTGAAACTATTTCCAAAGATATTCTCTATTGATTTGACAGCAAAAATGTAGTGTGAGCTGTTATAACTTAATCGCATAACGTCCAAACGGTCTATTTTGATAGGTTCAGAACTCGCTTGTTTAATCTCTAAATTTGTAATCTTAGTATCAAAGCGATTTGGAAAGCCCTGAATTTTACTCAAACTTGCTGATACACTAGCGCTGCTAATATCACTCCATACAGAGACTTTATTGGAATATTTATTTGACATTATAAACCAATAACAAGACCACACAAATGCTAGTAAAGTCGTTATGAAAATTATAAACCGCATATGTAGTTGTTTACTTCTGTATTTACAGTTTTGCACCTAATATAAATTTCACAGTGTAGGAGAACTTAAAATGTGGGTATTTGGTTATGGTTCTCTGCTTTGGAACCCTGGCTTTAGATATTCCAAAAAAGAAATTGCTCGATTAGATGGCTACAGGCGATCTTTCTCTATGCGATCAATTCATCATCGCGGTACTGCTGAAAACCCTGGGTTAGTTTTAGCTTTGAGTACAGATAAGCATAGTTTTTGTGAGGGTTTAGCTTTTGAAGTAGAACAAGGTAAAGAAGTTGAAACTTTAGATTACTTAAGGGGGCGAGAACTCGTTTCATCTGCATATCTTGAAAGAAAAGTATCGATACATTTAAAAAATGGTCAATCTATCCAGTCGCTTGTATATATAATCGACGAAGGCCATGCACAATATTGTAAATTAACCCTAGATGAGCAGGCAAAAATTATCGCTGACGCAAAAGGGGGGCGAGGACCCAATGATGAATATCTATATAGCACTCGAAACAAGATAGCAGAATTAGGTATTAACGATGCTGAGATCGAATGCCTATATATCAAAGTTATGCTAATCAAAAATCAAAAAGATGATTAATTGGAAAAAGTTTACAACACTGTATACTAACCAAAAAATATAAAGGTCTCCAAGTATGGATCAAAGTAGTTTGAATACTGGTTCACAATTTTCTCAACCCATCAGGCAGATTATTTCTCTATTAATAGTAGCGGGTTTGAGCGGTTTAGGTGTTGTGATTGCTGCACCAAGTGTTTGGCCAGTATTTGCATCAAATATATATTTAAATGGTGCAATACTTTTTGTGTTTGCGATTGGCGTAATAAGTTGTTTTGCGCAAGTTGTGCAATTGGTTTTCTCAGTTCGCTGGCTTGAAAGCTTTGCCGGCGAAAAAGAAAACAAAAAAGATAAGGCGCCAAGACTACTTGCTCCTCTGGCTACTCTTTTAGGGTCTAGAAGCGCAAAAACTCAAATAGCAGCTTCCTCAACCCGCTCTATTTTAGATTCTGTAGCGACCCGAATTGAAGAGGCTAGAGAATTTACGCGCTACATTGTAAATGTTTTGATATATTTAGGGTTGCTTGGAACGTTTTACGGACTTGCTACTACTGTTCCCGCCCTCGTCGAAACCATTAGGTCTCTTGTTCAACAAGATGGCGAAACGGGCGTCGAAGTATTTAACAGACTTATGAATGGCCTTGAAGGTCAGCTTAATGGCATGGGTGTTGCTTTTGCCTCTTCACTTTTAGGATTAGCAGGTTCACTTGTTGTTGGCCTTTTAGAACTATTTGTTAGCCATGGTCAGAACAGATTTTATCGCGAGTTGGAGGAGTGGTTATCTTCTATAACCCGCTTGGGTTTCTCATCTGGTGAAACAGAGGGTACTAGTGATCAGGCTTTAATAAATTCAGTTTTGGATCAGATGTCTGAACAGATGGAAGCAATGCGGCTCTTATTCTCTCAATCAGAAAACTCTAGGACATTAGTTGATGAAAAACTTTCCATTCTTGCTGAAAATTTAAATGGATTGACTGATCAGCTTGGACAAAGCACACCAAGTAATGCAGCACTTGAGCGCGTTGCAATTGGCCAAGAAAAATTATTTGAGGTTTTGTCAAATATTGAAAAAAATGATGCCGCGGATGCAGAAAGCCGAATGCGATTACGATCTATCGACGTGCAAATGCTTCATTTGATGGAAGATTTAGCCTCTGGTCGTCAGGAAATTACTACGGCAATACGATCAGAATTAAGTTCACTTTCTGGAGTGATTTCTAAGATTAATAGTAAGGCTAAAGGCAAAAGTTAGCATGGCACTTTCCCGTCGGACAGGACAAAGGTTCCAAGCGTCAATTTGGCCGGGTTTTGTAGATGCAATGACCGGTCTTTTGCTCGTTTTGATGTTTGTTTTGACCATATTTATGATTGTTCAATTCGTACTTCGAGAAACAATCAGTGGTCAGGAGAGTGAGTTAAATAATTTACAAGATGAGATAGCGCTAATAGCGGAGGCTCTTGGTTTAGAAAAAAAACAGACAGAAAAACTGGGACTAGAACTCAATTCCTTGGCCGGCACTCTCGCAGATACTGAGAGTGAACTTCAAAGGCAGGCAACCCTCATATCATCACTGACTAAGGAACGCGAAGAGCAGGCGCAATTAGTTAATGAGGCAAATTCAAAAATTACCCAATTTGAAGCTCAAGTTGTGGGCCTTCTATCACAACGAGATAATTTAAATCTACAGATTGGTAGCTTACAAGATGATAAAAAAACAGCCACAGAAAAAATTTTGGAACTGCAAAATGAGAGCGATAATTTAAAAAGTGATAGAGACCGACTAGAATTAGCTTTAGCGAGTGCAAGAAATGAAATTGATGCAGCTGCACAAGCTGCTAGAATGGCTGCTGCTCAACGAGAAGTTTTTGAAAGTATGATTGTAGCACTTGAACAAGATCTAAGTGACACTGAGCAGAAGGTTACCGAAAAAGTTGACGAAATCGGCCTTTTGCAGGAAAGGCTGTCAAGGGAAGAAGAGGCACGGATCGTGTCGATCGCTGTAGCTGAAGAGTTAAGAGAGCGCTTGAAAAATGCTGATGCTGAACTTACCGCAATGACTTTGATGTTAGAAGCGCAAAGGCAAAAAGCTGAGGAAACACTAACCTTATTGGCTGCAGCGGACAACGCACGCAGCGCAATAGATAATAGGTTGAAAGAAACATTATTTGCTTTGGAAGTAGCAAACAGCGAAATAATCCAAAAAAAACAATCAATAGAAAAACTGGAAACAGGGGAAAAACAAATTTTAGTAGAACTGGACAAGTCTAATCTTGCCCTTGCCGCAGCGTTATCTCAAGGAGAAGATTTAAAGCAAGAATTGACTGAAACAAAGAAGTCATTAGATAGCAAATTAATGATTGCTCTAGGCGAGAAATCAGAAATTGAGAAAAATAATACTGAATTGAGAAAAAATTTAGAAAATGCTTTGGTTGCTCGCTTAGCAGCTGATGCTTTAGCAAAGTCAAATTTAGAGGAGGCAAAGAGAAAGCAGCTTCTATTGAGTCAGGCTCAGAGGGAAATTGAAAACCAAGCAAACAAAAACAAAAAGTCAAATGAGGAGCTTCTTAAAGCTGAGCGTCAGACAGCTCTTCTAAATCAGCAATTGTCGGAAGTTAGAAAGCAACTTGGAGAATTAGATGCACTTCTAAGTCTTTCAGAGGAAAGGGACCAAGAGCGAAAAGCCCAGTTGAAAAATGTTGGCTCAAGACTGAACCAAGCGCTTGCTAGCTTAGCGAGCGAAGAGCGCAAGCGCCGTAAGCTAGAAGAGAATGAAAGAAAAAGGCTCGAGGAAGAAAATAATAAACTAAGCAATCAAGCAGAAGAATTAGCAAACTATAAGTCTGAGTTCTTTGGTCGATTGAGGACTGTTTTGATGGGTCAAGAGCGTGTCAGGATTGTCGGGGATCGTTTTATATTTTCTTCTGAAGTATTATTTTCGACTGGTAGTTCTGATCTCAGTAAAGAGGGTAAAGCTGAAATATCTAATGTGACAGAAATTCTAAGTTCTATTATGGAAGACATACCGGATAATATTGACTGGGTAATAAGGGTTGATGGCCATACGGACAACACGCCCCTATCAGGCGTTGGGGAGTTTAAAGACAACTGGGAACTCAGTCAGGCTAGAGCCTTGTCTGTTGTGAAATATATGATTACGGAACTTAACTTTTCAGGATCCCGCCTCGCTGCAAATGGCTTTGGTGAATATCAGCCAATTAGTTTAGAAGATACCCAGGAGGCCCGTGCGCAGAACCGAAGAATTGAAATCAAGCTCACTGAAAGGTAGTGAAGTTTACCGTTTTACTTTAAGTGTCCTCAACTTGCAGTAAGAAGCGGTGGCTTATTTCGAGAAATTCGCCTTTTCTCCGGTCCTTTTAGGTCCAATTTAATTTTGTTGTTCTTTACGCTTACAATAACTAAGCCACCTTTGGACAATTTTCCAAAAAGTAGTTCCTCTGCAAGAGGTTTCTTTATGTGCTCTTGGATTACTCGAGATAATGGTCTAGCGCCCATTTTATCATCGTAGCCTTTATCTGCCAACCAAGAGGCAGCTTCGTTTGTCATTTCAATTGCTACATGCCGATCCATCAACTGAGCTTCAAGTTGAAGAACAAATTTTTCAACAACTTGTAAAATAGTATCTTTTGGCAGAGGACTAAAACTTATAACGGCATCTAGGCGGTTCCTGAATTCAGGAGTAAAAGTACGCTCAATGGCTGCGGTATCTTCGCCTTCACGCCTGTCTCTGCCAAATCCAATCGCAGCTTTCGCTTGCTCCGCCGCTCCAGCGTTTGACGTCATAATGACAATCACATTACGAAAATCTACCGATCTCCCATTATGATCTGTCAATGTTCCGTGATCCATAACTTGAAGCAAAACGTTGTATACGTCTGGATGTGCTTTTTCAATTTCATCAAGCAACAAAACACAATGTGGGTGTTGGTCTACTCCATCAGTGAGCTGGCCTCCTTGATCAAAACCAACATATCCGGGTGGTGCACCAATTAACCGGCTTACAGCGTGCTTTTCCATATATTCTGACATGTCAAATCTAAGTAATTCGACGCCTAGATTATCAGCGAGTTGTTTAGCTACCTCTGTTTTTCCAACTCCCGTTGGTCCTGCAAACAAATAACTTCCAATTGGCTTTTCAGGTTCTCTCAAACCTGCCCGAGCTAATTTTATTGCCGACGAGAGAGACTCGATCGCGTTATCCTGTCCAAAAACGACTCTCTTTAAGCTAGCTTCCAAATCCTTCAAGACAATTGCATCGTCCTTAGTAACATTCTTTGGAGGTATTCGTGCAATTTTAGCAACAATTGCTTCTATTTCTTTTACACCAATGGTTTTCCTTCTCTTCGTTGATGCAAGAAGGTGCTGGGCCGCTCCTGCTTCATCAATGACGTCGATTGCTTTATCAGGTAGCTTTCGATCTGTGATATATCGAGCGGCCAGTTCAACAGCAGACTTTATAGCATCTGCAGTGTATTTGATATTATGATGGTCTTCAAAGTACCCTTTTATGCCTCTAAGAATTTTGATCGTATCGTCAACATTGGGCTCATTAACATCAATTTTTTGGAAACGCCTACTGAGCGCTCTGTCTTTTTCAAAGTGTTGACGAAATTCTTTATATGTTGTTGAGCCCATCGTTCTGAGTTTGCCGCCTTGCAGTGCAGGTTTTAATAAATTAGAAGCATCCATAGCTCCACCGGAGGTTGCTCCGGCCCCAATGACTGTGTGGATTTCATCAATAAATAAAACGGCATCATCATGGCTTTCAAGCTCAGCAACAACTGCCTTCAAGCGCTCTTCAAAATCACCTCTGTAGCGTGTTCCTGCCAAAAGCGCTCCCATATCAAGTGAGAAGATAGTAGTCTTGGCCAAAACCTCAGGTGTTTCGCCAGATACAACTTTCCGGGCCAGTCCCTCTGCGATTGCGGTTTTCCCTACTCCTGGATCCCCTACTAATAATGGATTATTTTTTCTTCGCCTACATAGGACTTGAACGCATCTTTCTACTTCATGATCTCTTCCTATCAAAGGATCTATATCACCATCTTCGGCTTTCTGGTTTAGATCAACGCAATATTTCTCAAGTGCGCTTTCTTTCTTTGAATCTTCGATTCCATCAACAGATTTCTCTAAATTATCTTCATTTTGTTCTGAACCGGATACTGAACGCGCCTCGTCATAATCGGCATTTTTAGCAACACCATGCGCTATGAAATTAACAGCATCATACCTTGTCATATTCTGATCTTGCAAAAAATAGGCAGCATTTGATTCCCGTTCAGCAAACATAGCAACTAGGACATTGGCTCCGGTCACTTCTGTACGTCCTGACGACTGAACATGTATTGCCGCTCGTTGAATAACTCTCTGAAATGCTGCGGTTGGAACGGCTTCTGACCCTTCTACATCTGTAACAAGAGTTGATAATTCGTCTTCAACATATTCAACTAACGACTGCCTAAGCTGTACTATATCCACATCACACGCTCTCATTACCTGCTGAGCGTCTGGTTCGTCTAGTAGGGCTAATAGCAGATGTTCCAAAGTAGCGAACTCGTGGGAGCGTTCATTTGCATGGCTCAAAGCCTTGTGTATAGCCTGTTCAAGTGTAGATGAAAATGACGGCACTATCTTGCTCCCGTATGTTATTTAAAATCTATTTAATACGCTTTATGCAATTTTCATACCTTAAATTGTGGTTTTTTACTTCAAGTCTTCAAGTGCAAAACATCGTTTTATTTCAATTTTTTTCATTATTTTGTAAAATAGTTTAAAATTTGTCTTTCAACGCACGAATTTTACTGAATACTTCGACTTCAGTCGATCTGGACATATTCAGGTTTTCGCGAATATTTTTGTCAAAGGGCCTCAAAAATGGGTTGGTTTTTTTCTCTAGTCCCAACTCTGAGGGTACCGTAAATAGACCTTTACTACGCTCTAATTTAACTTGCTTGGATCTTTTTATTAAATCATGATTTTTGGGATCAATTGATAAAGCAAAAGAGGCATTATTCTCTGTGTATTCGTGGCCTGAACAGATCCGTGTACTGTCGGGTAAAGATAATAACTGGGAAAGACTATGCCACATTTGCTCAGCACTCCCCTCGAATAATCTCCCGCAACCCAAAGCCATCAAGCTATCGCCGGAGAAAAGAATGTTTTGTGCAGAAATATATAGAGCTATATGACCAATCGTATGTCCCGAGACATCAAAAATTTTTCCAGCTTGGCCTTGAAAAAGAAAAAGGTCCCCAGCTTCAACGTATTCATCTAACTTTGGCAAACGATGAATGTCGGCTTTTGCTCCTATTGTTACAGCACTGTGTTTTTCTAAAATTTTATCCAATCCATCTATATGGTCAGCATGATGATGTGTTAGAAAAATTTTTTCGAGGGTTAATTTTTTTTTACTCAGGACTTCATTTATTGGATCAGCTTCCGGCGCATCCACTAAAAAAGCTGAACGATTTTCCACATTATAAAGAATAAATGCGTAATTGTCAGACAGACAAGGTATTGTTATTAGTTCAAAAGACATAAAAAAATTTCAAAGTCCTTTTTTAATAATCAATACCTAGTTTATCATGTATCTGGATGTCAAAGAAATCAAAGAATTTTATTATCGTAGCACTTTGGGAAGAACGGCCAAGACTTCGATAACTAAAAGTTTATCAAATATATGGCCGGAAACCTCTGGTTTAAATGTGGTGGGGTTTGGTTTTTCATTACCCTTTTTACGTCAATATTTGAGTGCTTCCAGGCGCGTCATTGCTCTTATGCCAGCTCAAATGGGTGTGCTGGCTTGGCCAGAAGAAGACAATAATGTTTCTGTGCTTGTTGATGAAAAAAGATGGCCCATCGATACTGGACATGTTGATCGACTAATCGTGTCTCATAGTTTGGAGCATACAAATGAGCCATCAACACTTTTGGCTGAGGCTTATCGTGTTTTGGGTCCCGGTGGGAGGGCTTTGTTCATCGTTCCAAATCGTGCTGGTTTGTGGTCTCGATCCGATAGTACGCCATTTGGGCAAGGGAAACCTTTTAGCTCTGGGCAGCTGGAGACGCAATTAAGGTTGCATGGGTTCTTACCAGAACAGCAATTTTCTGCATTGCACATGCTACCTTCAAAGAACAGAAGTTTACACAGGTTTGGCCCATTTTTAGAAAAGATGGGCCAAAAACTCCCATTTTTAGTTGGAGGTCTTATAATGCTGGAGGTGTCCAAACTACCAGACATTGGAAAAGGTTCTCCAGTTCTTGAACATAGGAAAGAAGGTAGAGGTGTTTTGGAGGGGCTTGCCAAAGGTCAGCCTAGGCCAGTATTGGACATTTATAACGAATAAAGTTTGTAGAAAAGATTCGCAGTTAAAGTGATTCCGCTTCGGCATTCGTGGGTTTTTTTAAGGCCTTACGTCGCATCAGAGCCAAGTACTTTAAAAATAAACAAAAAAGCTTTTAATAAATATCATTATTGATGTTGCGAGAACGAAATTGCTCTGTTAAACCCCGCTCGGAACGGTATTAAGTTCTGAGTTAATTCACCGCGTATATTTTGAATTTTTTAATTTACGCAGAAAAATAGTCGGAAGGGTGATTGTGTCCGAGCAAGCCTCTACATCAAAAGGCATAGCAAAGCGCTACGCGACAGCTTTGTTTGGCTTAGCCGATGAACAGGATGATATTTCAACGCTAGAAAAAAATGTCATTACTCTAAAGCAAGCAATAGGTGAAAGTGTGGATCTAAACAGTCTCATCTCATCCCCGATTTATTCTCGGGACCAACAGCAAAGTGCAATATCTTTGATCGCAAAGAAGCTCGGCTTGAGCGACGTAATGACAAACACGCTGGCTCTCATGGCGGAGAAGCGCCGGTTGTTTGTTGTGCCAACTTTTCTGGCGGTTTTAGAAGAACTAGTAGCCGCAAGTAAAAACGAAATTACTGCTGAAGTTGTGAGCGCAAAAGCTCTGTCTATGGGTCAGTTAGAAAAACTTGCCAAAACACTCAAATCTAACTTTAGCAAGGACGTAAAAATTAATGCCACCGTTGATCAAACTCTTATCGGTGGGATGATTGTAAAAGTTGGCTCAAGAATGATTGATACAACTATTCAAGCGAAACTAAATTCACTTCAAAACGTAATGAAAGAGGTCGGATAAATGAGTATCCAAGCATCTGAAATATCTTCAATTCTAAAAGATCAGATTAAAAACTTTGGACAAGAAGCCGAAGTTGCGGAAGTTGGTCGCGTGCTATCTGTGGGGGACGGAATTGCCCGGGTGTATGGCCTTGACAACGTGCAGGCTGGGGAAATGGTTGAATTTCCTGGTGGAATACAAGGAATGGCTCTGAACCTAGAAGCCGACAACGTTGGCGTTGTTATATTTGGTTCTGATAGGGATATCAAAGAAGGTGACGTGGTTAAAAGAACAAACTCAATTGTTGATGTACCTGTTGGCCCAGGTCTATTAGGGCGAGTAGTTGATGGTCTAGGCAACCCACTCGACGGCAAAGGTCCTATTAAATCAAAAGATAGGAGCGTGGCAGATGTCAAAGCGCCAGGAATTATACCTCGGAAATCTGTTCACGAACCAATGGCTACTGGACTGAAATCAGTTGACGCTATGATCCCAATTGGAAGGGGTCAGCGAGAGCTTATTATTGGTGATCGGCAAACTGGAAAAACTGCCGTGGCTTTGGACACAATTCTTAATCAGAAGTCCTATAATGATGCAGCTGGAGATGACGAAAGTAAGAAGTTATACTGTGTATATGTGGCCGTTGGCCAGAAAAGGTCTACCGTGGCTCAGCTTGTCAAAAAGCTAGAAGAAAGTGGAGCGATTGAGTATTCAATCGTTGTTGCGGCGACGGCATCTGATCCCGCTCCAATGCAGTTTCTTGCCCCTTATGCAGCGACATCAATGGCAGAGTTTTTTAGAGATAATGGGAAGCATGCCTTAATAATATATGATGATTTGTCAAAACAAGCGGTTGCGTATCGCCAGATGTCATTGCTGTTGCGTCGACCACCTGGCCGTGAAGCTTATCCTGGAGATGTGTTCTATCTCCACTCTAGATTGTTGGAACGATCTGCAAAACTGAGTGATGATCACGGAAACGGTTCTCTAACCGCCCTTCCAATAATTGAAACTCAGGGTGGTGATGTGTCAGCATTTATCCCAACAAACGTGATTTCAATTACTGATGGTCAGATATTCTTGGAAACAGAGCTCTTCTATCAGGGTATACGACCAGCAGTTAATACTGGCCTTTCAGTTTCCCGCGTCGGCTCATCTGCTCAAACAGACTCTATGAAGTCTGTAGCTGGGCCCGTAAAGCTCTCATTGGCACAGTATAGAGAAATGGCAGCTTTTGCCCAGTTTGGGTCTGATTTAGATGCGGCCACTCAACAGCTGTTGAACAGGGGTGCTAGATTAACTGAGCTGATGAAACAGCCACAGTATTCTCCACTAACCAATGCAGAGATTGTTTGCCTGATTTTCGCAGGCACAAATGGTTATTTAGATAAAATAGATGTTTCAGACGTTGGACGTTTTGAAACTGGCTTGTTGACTAACTTGAGAGGCAAGCATTCTGATTTGTTAGAATATATAACGAAAGAGGATCCCAAAATCAAAGGTGAGGCTGCTGAAAAAATAAGCTCCGTTTTAGACGAGTTTGCGGCAGATTTTGCATAAGGAATATCTGAAGTGCCAAATCTTAAGGATCTAAAAAATAGGATTGAAAGCGTAAAAAATACGCGAAAAATCACCAAAGCCATGCAAATGGTTGCGGCAGCCAAACTGAGGCGGGCGCAAGATGCCGCAGAGGCTTCCAGACCTTATTCAGAGCGATTTAACAGCGTACTTGCGTCCTTGGCATCTTCTGTGGGGAGTTCGGATAGTGCACCACTTCTTCTTCGTGGAACGGGAAAACAGGATGTGCATATGTTAATTGTTATGACCGCAGAACGTGGTTTGTGTGGAGGTTTTAACTCCAACATAGCAAAGCTAGCTCGGAGCCATGCCGCCAAATTGAAAGAAGATGGTAAGCAGTTAAAAATTATTACGGTTGGAAAGAAGGGCCGAGATGCTCTTAAGAGAGATTTGGGCGAGTATTTTATCGAGCACGTGGACTTAAGTGAGTTTAAATCCATAAAATACGTAAATGCACAAGGCATTGCCAAGGCGTTGCTAGCTCGTTTTGATGAAAGCGAATACGATGTAGCAACAATTTTTTATTCGAAATTTGTAAATGTTGTAACTCAAATTCCAACCGCGCAACAAATAATTCCTGCAATATTTGATGATCAATCATCGGCATCAGACAATGCAATTTACGATTATGAGCCGGATGAAGAAACAATACTGGCTGATTTACTTCCACGCGGCGTTGCTACGCAGATATTTGCAGCGTTATTGGAAAATGGTGCATCTGAGCAGGGCGCTCGGATGTCGGCAATGGATAACGCTACGCGTAATGCAGGCGATATGATAGACAAGTTGACTATTGAATTTAATAGATCTCGTCAGGCTGTAATTACTAACGAGTTAATTGAAATTATTTCAGGCGCTGAAGCGCTGTAAGAATCGGAGAGAGATAAATGGCTAATGCAAAAGGTAAAATCACTCAAGTGATCGGCGCCGTGGTTGATGTACAATTTGAAGATCATCTGCCGGAAATTTTAAATGCCTTAAATACTGACAATAATGGTAAAAAATTAGTTTTGGAAGTCGCTCAACATTTGGGAGAAAATACAGTTCGAACAATCGCAATGGATGCGTCTGAAGGCTTGGTCAGAGGGCAAGAAGTGATTGACACTGATGGTCCAATATCTGTTCCAGTGGGTAATGCTACGCTTGGCAGAATTTTAAACGTAGTTGGTGAGCCAGTTGATGAGCAGGGCCCAGTTAAAGCTAAGGAATCAAGGGCTATTCACCAACCAGCGCCAGAATTTAACGAACAATCGACGGAATCAGAGGTCTTGGTTACGGGGATCAAGGTTATAGATCTTCTCGCGCCGTACTCAAAAGGTGGGAAAATTGGACTTTTTGGTGGCGCCGGTGTTGGTAAAACTGTTTTGATTATGGAGTTGATCAATAATATCGCAAAAGTACACTCGGGCTTTTCTGTTTTTGCAGGCGTCGGTGAGCGTACCCGCGAGGGCAATGATTTATATCATGAGATGATCGAGTCAAACGTTATAAAACCTGACAATTTAGAGGACTCCCAGGTTGCTCTAGTTTATGGACAAATGAATGAGCCTCCTGGTGCGAGAGCGCGGGTTGCTCTAACGGGCCTAACTTTAGCTGAGCAATTCCGGGATCAGTCTGGTACAGATGTTCTGTTTTTTGTGGACAATATTTTTCGCTTTACTCAAGCGGGCTCTGAAGTGTCTGCCCTTCTTGGTCGAATTCCGTCGGCTGTGGGTTATCAGCCTACTCTGGCTACTGATATGGGAGCTATGCAGGAGCGCATTACTTCGACTAAGAATGGCTCTATTACATCGATTCAGGCTGTTTATGTGCCTGCTGACGATCTAACCGACCCAGCTCCAGCTACAACATTTGCTCACTTGGACGCGACAACGGTTTTGTCTCGAGCTATTTCAGAATTGGGTATTTATCCGGCGGTTGATCCTCTGGACTCATCGTCACGATTAATGGATCCTGCTGTTGTGGGAGAGGAACATTATCAAGTTGCCAGAGATGTGCAGGGCATACTACAAAGATATAAATCTTTACAAGATATCATAGCAATTTTGGGAATGGATGAGCTAAGTGAAGAAGATAAATTAACTGTTGCACGTGCCCGAAAAATACAGCGGTTTCTTTCACAACCATTTGATGTTGCAAAAGTTTTTACTGGATCTGATGGTGTTCAGGTGCCGCTCGAAGACACTATTTCTTCGTTCAAAGCAGTTGTCGCAGGTGAGTATGATCATCTTCCCGAAGGTGCGTTTTACATGGTTGGTGGTATAGATGAAGTTATCGCTAAAGCTGAAAAAATGGCAGCTGAGGCAGCCTGAGGAAAGTTAAATGGCAAATACAATGCAGTTTGATTTAGTAAGCCCCGAGCGGAGACTGGCGTCTTTAGAGGTTTCTGCGGTCCAAATACCTGGGGCGGATGGAGACCTTACGGCTATGCCCGGACATGCTCCTGTTATCACAAACCTTCGACCCGGTGTTTTAAAAGTTGAGGCTCCCTCAGGAAACACAGATTACGTTGTAACTGGTGGCTTCGCTGAAATAGGTGAAGGGCTTTCAGTTTTGGCAGAAAGAGCGCTGCCATTAGATGAATTATCTCAGGATGCTTTTGATGAAATTCTTGAAGAGGCCAAGTCCATGTACAAGCGAGTTGAAGAGGAGTTCCAAAATCAACCTGGTCCTGTTGACGATGCTGCAAAACTATTGTCTGATATGGTTGCAATGGGTGAGCAGATAGGCTTGAACTCTAATAAATAAATTTTAACAATTTAGTTTTTTAACAGCATAGCAATTCTAATAAGGTGCCTCTCAACCAATGACATCTGTGGAGCCTTTTGATCAGCAGAGCGTAGTTTTAAATCGATAGTAGTTAAAATTTTAATTGCAGTTTTGATTTTTAAGGGTCCCCATTTTTGGGCCTGATTTATCAGGGTCTCCTTTCGTGGTCCATAAATGGGAGGTCGCAGAGCTGTAGCTCCCGCGCTGACCCCACTAGGGTTAGAAACTATTGAAAACAAAGCTTTAAAATGTCTTGTAGCTGCAATTACAAGAGTTACTGGTAGCACTCCCTGCGACCTTAATCGGCCTACTATTTGATTAATCTTAAACTCATTACCAGCCAAAATAACATTTAAAACTTCATCTATAGCGGCCTCATTAGAGGTTGGAGTGCAGTTGATTAAATCTTGGTATGTAACCGGAGTTGCGTCGTTGAGTTTATAAAGCGCCAACTTGTTAATACTTTGTTTAAAATCCCCAGGTGGTAACTCCGATGCGATTGTTACGAGCTGGTTTAAAATCTCTTGTGTAACGTTTTGAAGGCCAGATTCTGTAATTATTTTTTCCACCTCAAATTTAGTCATTGGATTATCAAATATCGGTACGGAAAATATATTTTTTTTCTGCTCAAAAAATTTCCGGAGGCTTGACGATGGTTTTAATGAGCCAGCGGTGACAACTATAGTGGCATCACCATCTTGCCATTCTTCAATAGCTGTTATTATTGTATCAGCGACCGTCTCGTTGGCCTCTTCGATTAGAAGGGCTCGCTCGCCTGGGAAGAAGCCTTGCGCCTTGCACAAATCAATTGCCTGCTCTGGTGCTTTTTTTAAATTTTCGCGTGAAATGCGAGTTAATCGCATTTCTTCATCAGCTTTGGGTCCTAATAGTGAGCTAATAAACTGCTGCCTTTTGTCGGAAACCCGCATGACGTCGTTTCCATAAATCAAAACACCTGCTAATCCTTTTGGTGGCGACTTAAAAAATGAAACGACATCTCGGCTTGTAAGTTTCATGAATTTTTTTCAATAATGATTAACGATATTCTGTCTGCAACTTTATCAGCTAACAAGACTATAAGTTGTTTGTTCGTGGTTCTTTCTGCGTTTAAAACAGCGGCTGTGGATCCAAAATTAGAATAGCTTAAATACATTTTTTCTTGATCGGATAAGAGTTCAACCCCACTTTCTGTATCTTTTAAACTGAAGGCAACAGAACCAGAGATTTCTATTCGATGTACTGTACCGTCAAAATTCAATCCACTGTCTTTTGTAGAGGTCGTTATTGCATAGGTTAAAGTATACATGCCATTACTTTCACCGAAACGATCTATTAAGTGTGAATAAAAGATAAAGTCATTTTGGTTATCTGGTTCTTGAATGCTAATTTTCCCAGCAAACTTTTCAAAGTTTTGGTCCTTATATAATGGCGAGAAGCCACAAGCAGAAACTAGAAATAATACTGCAAAAATTATTTTTCTAAATGACAACATTAACTATTCTACCTGGCACAACTATTACCTTTTTCGGGTTTGCACCATTTAATGCTCTTTGCACAGTTTCTTCGGCAAGCGCTAAAATTTCAATTTCAGAAGGTTCTAAATCCTTTTGAACTTCTATCTGACCTCTACGTTTCCCGTTTACCTGTATTGGCATGGTTATCGTGTCATCACTCAGCATAGTTTCGTCAACTGTTGGCCAAGGCTCTCGCGACACCAAGTTTTTTTCTCCTAGTTTTTTCCAGATTTCCTCCGATAGGTGTGGTGTCATCGGTGACATTAACTGAGCGAGAGTTTTGGAGGCTAAAAGCTTCGTTTTTGTCCCAGCCTTGGATTTTGCCAAACTGTTTGTGAAGCTATAAAGCCTAGCTATAGCGGCATTAAAACCAAAACTTTCAATTGCTTGAGTTACATCGTGAATTGTTTTATGCATTTCTTTTGAAAGGATCTCGTCGTTGGCATTAGAAGGAATATTATTTTTAATAATTTCGTCAATGATACGATAAACTCTAGATAAATGCTTATTCGCGGCTTCAGCGCCAGAGGCAGTCCACTCTACGTCTCGTTCGGGGGGGCTATCTGATAAGACAAACCACCTTGCAGTATCAGCTCCAAATGCATCTACTATATTGACGGGGTCGACAACATTATTTTTAGATTTTGACATTTTTGCTGAGGGTATAATGGCAACTTCTTTACCATCCCTAATTAAATAAGCTTTGCCCTCACGTAAATCTACCTCCTCCGGGTAATGAAACAAATCTCGGCCATCAGATCCCGTACTTTTATATATGGCATGAGTTACCATGCCTTGGGTAAATAGTGCCTCGAACGGCTCTTTCGCTGTCTTGGGTAAATGCCCTGTAATTTGCATGGCACGTGCAAAGAACCTTGAATACAGTAAATGCAAGATCGCGTGTTCAACCCCACCTATGTATTGGTCTACGTTCATCCAGTAGCTAACATCTTCTGTTGAAGTTGGTTTTTCCGACTTGGGTGAAGTGAAGCGGGCAAAATACCATGAACTATCTACAAAAGTATCCATAGTATCTGTTTCGCGTAGGGCTGGACTACCACAGGACGGACATTTGCATTTTCGCCAGGTTGGGTGACGGTCTAGGGGATTGCCTGGAACATCAAATGTCACATCATCTGGAAGAGTAATTGGTAAATTTTCCTTTTTTTCGGGAACTACTCCACAATTCTCACAGTGTACAACAGGAATGGGGCAGCCCCAGTATCTTTGGCGACTTAGACCCCAGTCCCGTAATCTGAAGTTAGTGACACTCTTTCCCCAATCATTTTCTTCAGCAAAATCAATTGTTTTGTCGATTGCCTCTTGGCCAGTGGCAATATCAATGTCTGTGAAGTGATTTGCCCACTTCACTTTTTCTGACTTTGGAGGCACAAAAGCCGTTTCTTCTACTGGGGAATTGTTTTCTAATCCATAAAATGTGTCAATTACTGGTAACTTATATTTTCGCGCAAAATCCAGATCACGTTGATCGTGTGCTGGGCAGGCAAAAATGGCACCAGTTCCGTAATCCATTAAAATAAAGTTAGCAATCCAAACTGGTAATTCCCAATTAGGGTCAAGTGGATGCCTGACACGCAAACCTGTATCAACCCCTTTTTTTTCGGCTTTTTCCATATCTGCTTCTGATGTGCTCATTTGCCGACATTCTTTATTGAAAGCAGATATTTCTTCACTCTGTTTTTCTAATTCTTTTGCCAGAGGATGATCTGCAGATATCCCCACAAAAGATGCCCCCATTAGGGTATCAGGCCTAGTAGTGTAGACTTTTATTTTTGAGTAATTTTTTAAAGAGTTTTTGATCTCAAAGTCGAACTCCAAACCCTTTGACTGACCTATCCAATTGGACTGCATCAGTTTTACTTTTGCGGGCCAATTATCCAAAGTGTCTATTGCGTCTAACAGCTCCTTTGAGTAATCGGAAATTTTAAAAAACCATTGTGTGAGTTCTTTACGTTCAACAATTGCTCCTGAACGCCATCCTCTTCCATTTTCGACCTGCTCGTTAGCTAAAACGGTCATGTCCACAGGGTCCCAATTTACGATAGCATTTTTTCGATAAACAAGGCCCACATCTAAGAAATCAAGAAATAATTCCTGCTGTTTGCCGTAGTAATCTGGGTCACAGGTTGCAAACTCTCGCGTCCAATCCAGCGTCCAACCCATGGGACGCATTTGAGATTTCATAACCTCAATATTGTTGTAGGTCCATTCCTTTGGATGACCTCCTGATGCCATAGCAGCGTTTTCGGCGGGCATCCCAAAAGCATCCCAGCCCATAGGATGCAAAACATTGTGTCCAGTACTCATTTTATACCGCGCAATAACGTCTCCCATCGTATAATTCCTCACGTGCCCCATATGCAGGCGGCCTGAGGGATAGGGAAACATTTCTAATACATAATATTTAGGTTTGCTACGGTCAGTTTGGGATTGAAATACCGTTTGTTTAGCCCATATTTCCTGCCATTTTTTTTCTATTTCTTTTGGACTGTAGCCTGACATTCTGAAATCCTATTATTTTTTTCTGTGTTAAGTTGTAATCAATTAAACGTCCAGGTTATATTCAGTCATTTAAATAAAATACTATAGGCATGCTGCTAAGGTGTATACCTTTCGTGAACTTTCCTCGAAAATAGAAATCTTTTTATGAGCGCTCGTGGGACCTGATATTCTTTTTACTAAACCCAAGTAGTTCTTGGTGTTGCAAACTTGCATCACTTGGGCATTTTTTGCGCTTTAAAGCTAAAATTTATTGCAAAAAGCCTATTTTCTATGAAAAAACACGACAACTCTCATGGTGAGAGTAGTTAATTAACTCGAGGAAATAAAATGAAAAAAGTTCTTCTTACTTCTACTGCGTTGGTAATGACTGCCGGCGTTGCAGCTGCAGAAATGACAATGACTGCTGGTGCAGAACTAACTTACGGTAACTTCGGTACAGGTGACTTCCGTTCAAACGGAGCAGCTGGTGCGACTGCACCAGACGCAGCTTGGTCTAGCGAAGCCGATCTTGATATTGGTGGCTCAGGCGGCGGCGGAACACTTACATATTCTGCTACTTTGGAACTAGACGAGTCCGGTGAAGCTGCTGGTGCATTCACAATCGCATCTGGTGGTTTGACATTTGTCTATGACGCGGATGACATTGGTGGCTTAACTGTCGCAGGCGCTGACGGTGAAGACGATAACACTGGTGACTATAGCGTTTCATATTCAGCAGGCGGATTGTCAGCTAGCTACGAAACAGACGTGACATCAGAAGACACATTGATCAATCTTGGTTACGCGATGGGTGACTTAACACTTGGTCTTGAATTGTCAGAAAATGACAATGCAGAGGGCGGTGACGCAACAGCCACAACATCCGTCGGATATGTAATGGGCGCTGCAACAATCAGCATGGAAGCTGACGACGCTGACGATTGGGATGCTTCTGTAGCCTATGTTTCAGGCAATACTACAATGACTGTTGCCGCTGATGAGGAGTCAATTTACTCAGTAGCTCTTGCTTATGCAGCTGGTGATATGACATTTACAGCTCGTCAAGAATTTGGCGGAACTGCAGATGCAGATAGTGAGACAGAATTTGGTATCACTTATGCAGCAGGTGACTTATCTTTTGGGTTTAAATATGATTCAGGCGATGAAGGCGATTACGGTGACGAAGCGGAAACTGTAGTTACCATGGGATATGCTGTAGATGGTGCGACTATCGCAGCTAAAGGCAACGACCAGGACGAAGTTGAAGTTAGCGTAGCTTTCAGCTTCTAATAGTTGACGATTTATATCGGAAGAGGGTGGTCTTCAGGCCACCCTTTTTTTTGGGTGGGAACTAAATGAGTTTAGTGGATATAAGAGAAAAGATACTCGCTGCCGAAAAAAAACATAAAAGGGCAATGGGTAGTACAACTTTAATTGCTGTTTCCAAGGTGCAACCAATAGAGCGAGTTGAACTTGCCTTGAAAGAAGGTCACCGTATTTTTGGAGAAAATCGAGTTCAAGAGGCTCAATCAAAGTGGCCCCTATTAAAAGGGCAATATGAAAATGTTGAGCTACATTTGATAGGCCCTCTGCAAACGAACAAAACCAGAGCTGCGATGGAGATTGCGGACAGTATTCATACTGTTGACCGTTATAAATTAGCTAACAGTTTGGCGAGGTTGGCCCAAGAATTGGGCAAGTGCCCAAAACTTTTTGTGCAAGTAAATACAGGAGATGAACAGCAAAAATCTGGCGTCTCACCGCGTGAGGCTGAAAATTTTGTGAAGGAATGTCTGAGTATGGATCTTCCTGTTGAAGGGTTAATGTGTATTCCCCCTATTAATGAGGAGGCGAGCCTCCATTTTGCGCTCCTGAAAAAAATCTCTGAAATTTGTGGTTTGACACAGCTCTCGATGGGAATGTCTGATGATTTCGAGAAAGCAATTAGTTTTGGAGCGACCCATATCCGAGTCGGTTCGGCCATCTTTGGTGAGCGTTTAAAGTCTCTGGAACAATAAGACGGCTTCCAAAATCAATAAATTTGGCAATCCTCAAAAGATTATTTTTACTGAGCGCTATGCACCCCGCCGTGGGCCAAACTTTTTTTCTCCACCTATGAATAAAAATGGCAGATCCTCTACCCTTTACGGCATATGGCCAATTCCAGTTCGTGATTATTACCAAATCGTATAGATTATCAGGCCTAAAAAGTTGCTCGTGTCTAAACAAACTAGGGGAAGTACCCATCAAATTGTAGTTAGGGTCTTTTATGTCATCAGACCAAATATCACGGGATCGAATTGGTAGCGCCCATTTGCGTGGTCGTGCTATTCTATCAGGCCGGTAAAGCATGCCCACTATTTCATGCTGCCCTACTGGCGTTCTCCCATCGCCTTCACGTTTGAGATTTGAGACGCCGTTTTTCCCAACTGTACATGGAAATACCCTATTTCCAACTCTTAGACCCGTGGGCGTGAGTATTAAATCTTTCACATCAAGTGGCCTGATTTTAGAACTTTTGTTTTCAAATATCGTAGGTTATTTTCGTTTTGGCCTACCTTCAGAGGGATCCGTTTTTCTACAGAAACACCGTATTTTTCCATAGTAGAAATTTTAGAAGGATTATTTGTAATCAATTGGATATTGGAAATCCGCATTTCTTTCAAAATAGTAGCCCCGAGTTGGAAATCACGTTCATCATCTTCAAAGCCTAGACGATGGTTGGCCTCTACGGTGTCAAAGCCTTGATCTTGAAGTGAGTAGGCCCTTATTTTATTGGCTAATCCTATACCTCTTCCTTCTTGGTTAAGGTATATAAGAAGCCCACCGCCCTCGTCATTAATCATTTTCGTTGCTGCATGTAGCTGAGGCCCACAATCGCACTTCAAACTACCAAGCACATCTCCAGTAAAACAAGCAGAGTGAATACGCACTAAAGTAGGTTGATCTCGGTCAATTTTACCAATCTCCACAGCATAATGCTCCTCCCCACTTATATTTGGCCTGAATATATGAAATTGAGCGTTTTCCGCTCTTGCTGTTGGAACCTCTGCTGTAATAGCATCTGCTATGCCTTTCGGGCTGATAGCCATTTCCTGTAACTGCTCTGTTTTGAGATAGGTTAACTTGTGAGTTTCAGCAAAAAGTTCACCATCAGTAACTCGGGAGATAATCGCCGCCGGCAAGAGTTGGGCTGATTTCAATACAATAATAGCTTCATTTTCAATTTTAAGAGGCATGCCTCTTATGATCTTAAATGGACCTTTCAATGGATTTTTTAGATCAAGCATTGGATCTGCTATTGCTTTTACTGAATGAGGCGTGGATTTTTCACCTAGCTCAATTCTAACAAAATTTCCGTCATAAATTGGACATTTCAATGTTTGGGCTCTTCTAGCAGTAATTAAAATGAACGAATTTGTATCAATTTGTCTCAGTTCATTAAGCCGTGGCTGGTTTAAATCTTCTATTGGCGTCACGACGACATTTATGTTTTTTTCTGCCAAAACAATCGGAATGCCCAGGCGCAAATCCGTGCGCGCGCGCATCAAAATTTCTTGATTAGTAAATTTAAATATACTTTTCAAACCGACCCTGTTTCTATGTGAGTTTATTCAGTTGTTTATAGTCTTATGACTTAAGTATTCCGCAATACTATAAAAAGTAAAACTATTTAAAAAGTTGACCCTCAAGGGCTAAAATACAAGTTAGTAATGTGTAAACAGAGCTTACAAAAAAAATAGCAATAACGGTAGCTCTCTTTATTCTATTCTTTTTAGTTAATTCAATGCTAACTGTTATATAATTGGGGCTATTAAACTGACTGTATGAAAAATGAAGAAAAAAATTTTACTTTTTGAGCCAAGTGATCATCTGAGGAAAGCTTTATTCGACCAAATATCTTCGGTCCAAAGTTATGAAATCTTTGATGCGTCTAGGCCTAAAGATATTATTCTACAAAACAAGAGCTCAACATTTGATTTAATAATCATAGGTACGGATAATGAAGCCCATCCCTTTTCTTCTATAAACCAATTTACTCAAGAGAATGAATTGAATAGTAAAATCCTTTTTATGGTCGACCCAAGCAATAGTACCAGTTCAGACTTTGACGAGACTTTGGGACAAAATTACTATATTAAGAAACCGTTTAGAGTTCAGAATTTGATTAAAAAAATTTCTGCTATTTTGGCAAAAATATCAACAAATATAGATGTTGCTCACAATATTGGTCCATTTGTATTTTATCCTATTAAAAAAATAGTAATTTTAGGGGAACAAGCGAAGATTGAACTAACTGAAAAAGAGGTTGGTATTTTAAAATGCCTTATAAATTCAGGTGAAGAATATGTAGATAAAGAGAAATTATTGAAGCAAGTTTGGGATTATAATTCAGATGTGACTACTCACACACTAGAAACTCATATTTATAGATTACGACAAAAATTGGAGAAAGACCCATCGATTCCACGTCTGATAATCTCCAAAGGTGGTGGTTTTACAATCCGTTCAATTTAATAAGTATTTAAGCATAGTAGCTCTATTATTAGCCCATCTTGGAAATGATGTTTTTTAAATAAAATCTGACTTTTAGAAAAAGGATAAAATTTTGACTTTGAATATAGCGACTTGGAACATAAATTCAGTGCGTTTACGCGCGGACTTAGTATGCAAGTTATTAAAAAATGAGGACATTGACTTACTGTGTTTGCAGGAATGTAAATCACCAGTGGAAAAATTTCCACTCGATGTTTTTTCGAAAATTGGGTTCTCGCACTTAGTTGCCCGTGGTCAAAAGGGATACAATGGTGTCGCAATAATTTCTAAATTTCCTCTTTTTGAAAAAAGTGCAATAGATTTTGCTGGCTTGGGGCACGCGCGTCATATTGCTGCTCAGTTAGAAAACGGTATTACTATCCATAATTTTTATGTTCCTGCTGGCGGTGACGAACCAGACCGTCAGAAAAATGAAAAGTTTGATCAAAAATTAAATTATCTCACTGAGATGAGGGATTATTTCAATGCAAATGAACCAAAAAAGTCTATTCTGGTTGGAGATTTAAATATTGCACCACTTCCAGAAGATGTTTGGGACCATAAAAAGATGGCTAAAATTGTCAGCCATACTGAGGTCGAAATAGATCACTTGGATGCGGTTCAAAGGGCGGGGAATTGGGTTGATGTCACACGAAAAGATATTCCAATGAAAAAATTATACTCATGGTGGTCTTACAGAGCTAAAGATTGGAGTACCTCAGATAGAGGTCGAAGACTTGATCATATTTGGGCCTCAGCCGATATTGCGCCAAATATAGGTAGTAGTAGAATATTAAGAGAGGTTCGCGGTTGGGAAAGACCGAGTGACCACGTACCCGTTTTAGCTACAATTGATCTATGAATTGGCAGGTAAACGTCCTATATGCAAAATAACAAGGCAAAGAGGTAATCATGTTGGAACTTGAACAAAATACAGATGGGTCATTAATTAAAGAAGTATCCGAGGCTACTTTCATGCAAGATGTAGTCGAGACCAGTAAAGAAAAACCCGTTATTGTAGACTTTTGGGCACCATGGTGCGGTCCTTGTAAAACACTCGGTCCCCAGCTTGAGGCGGCAGTCAAAGCGGCAAATGGAGCCGTAACAATGGTAAAAGTAAACGTAGATGATAATCAAATGATTGCAGGGCAGATGCAGGTTCAGTCAATACCTACCGTTTTTGCTTTTTCCAATGGTCAACCAGTTGATGGTTTTCAAGGGGCTGTTTCAGCTTCCGAGATCAAGGCTTTCGTAGACCGTGTGGTAGCTGCTAATGGTGGCGAGGATGAAAGTGGTCTTGAAAGTGCGGTCGCCTCGGCTGAGCAAATGCTTAGCGATGGTGATTTTGAAGCCGCAATAGAAACATTTTCTGCGATATTAGAGGAGGATCCGAGTAATTTAAAAAGCTATGTGGGCCTCATAAAAAGCCATATTGCTGCCAATGATTTGGATCAAGCTGAAGCAATTTTAAATGGTGCGCCATTGGAAATATCTCAGAGCCCAGAAATTGAAACTGTTCATGCTCAAATTGAATTGGCTAAGCAGGCTCGCGATGCTGGTCCAATCAACGATTTGGCTTTATTAGTTGAGGAAAAACCGGATGATAATGAAGCTAGATTTAAACTTGCACAGGCTTTACATGGAGCAGGTCAAGTGGAAAACGCTGTTGAGCAGTTATTGGAGCTTTTCCGAAGAGATAGAGAATGGAATGATGGGGCTGCTAAATCACAATTATTTATCATCTTTGAGGCTTTAGAACCGAACAACGAAATTGTGTTGAATGGCCGGCGCAAATTAAGTTCTTTGATATTTGCTTAAATCAATATTAAGGCTACTTTCCTCTTATGTCAGAAAAAATTGATCTCCCCAAATCGATACCTATTTTTCCGCTTCCTAAGGCAGTTTTACTACCAAGGTCTCGGCTTCCCTTGCATATTTTTGAACCTCGCTATTTGGCAATGGTAGAGGATAGTATGAAAACGCCTCACCGTTTAATCGGAATGCTACAACCGACGGGCAATGATGGTAGGCTTCATTCTATTGGTTGCGCTGGAAAATTAACGCAATTTTCTGAGACTGAAGACGGCCGTTATATGGTAACCCTAACAGGTATAAGCCGATATCGGGTTGAAAATGAAATTGAGGGTTTTTCTCCATATCGCCGTTTTAACGTATTGTGGGATGATTTTGAAAAAGATCGTAAAACTCCTGAACAAGACAATGAATTTGATCGTGACAGTTTTTTTAAATTACTTGGAAAATTTTTGGAGGGTGAAAGCCTGTCCACAGATTGGGAAACACTTCAGCAGGCAGACAATGAACTTTTAATAAATTCTTTATCAATGATGTTAGATTTTGATCTTGAGGACAAACAGGCTCTTTTAGAAGCTCCTTCGCTACAAACTCGGCGCGAAACGTTAACCACTTTATTTGAGTTTAGTTTGAGAGGTGGTGCTGATGATGAGGTATTGCAATGATTAATTCAATAAAGCACGACCGGAAAATGTTAGAAGCACTTGTCTGCCCTTTAACACAGGAAACACTTGAATATAAAGAAGAAAACCAAGAATTGATTTCAAAATCTGCTGGTTTAGCTTACCCCATCAGAAATGGTATACCAATCATGCTCCCAGATGAGGCTCGATTAATAAGTTAACGCATTAACTTTGGTAATTCACCGTTTAGCCCCGCTGCCTGTCTCATGAAGGCTCTTTTTGCGTAGTTAGATTTCTCAACCACCTTCAGACCTAAATTTTTTAAAGAGCCAACTAGGGGGTTATAAGAAGAAAATATTTTATTCAAATTATCAGTTGCAAAGCCTAGAGCCTGATTATCAAATCTACGCCACTCTTGATATCTATCCAAAACATTTATTGAAGAGAAGTCCTCTCCTCGTTCCCTTGCACAGGAAATGACATCGACAAGAGCAGCTATATCACGCATTCCCGCATTTAGGCCTTGTCCGGCTATTGGATGATAACCATGAGCAGCATCACCTATGACAGCAAATTTATTTGCAACATATTTTTCGCTAATTGATAACTTAAGAGGAAAGGAAAGTCTTTTACCGGTAAGGTTGAGCTCACCAAGAAAATCGCCAAATCTGTTGCGAAGTAAACTTAAATATTCTGAGTCATTCATGTCCGAAAGTGTGAATGCATTTTCAATACTTTCCGTCCAGACAATTGAGGCGATGTTCTTTTTAATCGGTAAAATCGCTAATGGACCTTCTGGAAGGAAATACTGATATGCAGTATTATCAGATGAGTATTCGTGCTCCACAGCACAGACTAGGCCACGTTGTTTATACTTCCATCCTGTTTTTCTAATACCAAATGCTTTGGCACTCGGACTATCAATTCCATCGCTGGCAACTATAAGAGATGCTTGCAGCTTTGAGTTGTTGTCCAGTGTTAACTGTTTATGTTTATCTATATCAATAATTTCATTAATTTTTCTTTGCTCAATTAAATCAATAAGAGTGTTCTGTTTAATTTTAACATTTAGGCACTGTCGCAGAAATCTATCTTCGAGCATTTGCGCCATTGGGCTTTCTTCAATATCGGCATTATTGAATTGCAAAGTAGAAGGGGCAGGCCCTCTATTGATACTGCCATGTGAGACCTTTATATTTAATATAGGGTGGGCAGTTTCTTCAATTTTTTGCCAAAAGTTCAGATTTTTCATCATTTGCACTGAAGAAAATGCCATTGCATAGGCTCTACCATCGAATTCTCTAAGGGTGCTTTCAATAAAATTGTTTTGATCAATTAATGCGACTGAGAAACCAGCATGAGCCGCAGCAAGAGACATGACCTGGCCATTAATTCCTGCACCAATTACGACGATATCATTTTTTTTTTTCATTTAGTTAATATGTATTCCTTATTTGTATTGTCCAGAGAAAGAAATATAGTCAACTTAAATTTACTGAGGTGAAAATGTCGGATTTTAATTCTTTAACTGCCTCTGAACTGGGGGATAAGATTGGTCAAGGTGAAATTGACCCCGTTGAGCTCACGGAACATTTTCTGTCCCAGATCGAATCAAGCCCGATTGGGAAAAAGATTTACAGCACGGTTACTTCTCAGTTAGCCCTAGGGCAGGCGAAAGAGTCAAAGAGGCGAGCTGATTTAGGATGTAGAATTTCATCGTTAGATGGAGTGCCTATTAGTTGGAAGGACCTATTTGATATAAAAGGCTATCCGTGTGAGGCGGGTAGTGAGTTATTGGCTGGCAGATTAGCAAATAAAAATTCTAAAGTTTATAATTTTGCAGAAGCGCATGGACTGATTTGTCTGGGGAAAACCCATATGTCTGAACTTGCGTTTTCTGGTTTAGGTTTAAATCCCATCAGGGAAACGCCACCATGCGTTAATTATCCAGGATCTGTTCCTGGTGGATCCTCATCGGGCGCAGCAACTTCAGTTTCATTCGGCTTGGCGGCCGCGGGTATAGGTTCGGACACTGGAGGTTCGGTGCGAATACCAGCAGCCTGGAACGATTTGGTTGGCTTCAAGACTACGGCTGGTAAACTTTCCCTTGATGGCGTTGTCCCATTATGCAGTCGTTTTGATACTGTTGGGCCACTAACCAAAAGTGTTGAAGACGCCACCAGATTATTTGGAATAATGGCAGGTAGAGAAATAGGACTTCCGGCACCTAAGCTCGTGAAAGGATTGAAGCTTGGGATAATTAATAATGTCGCGATGGAAAATCTTATAGACTTACCTGAAAAAGCCTTCCAAATTTCAATTGATAAACTCAAGGATGCGGGCGCAAATATTTCAGAAATATCAGTTGCGAGCGTTGATGAAGCTATGGATTTAACGGGCCTTCTTTATTCCCCAGAGGCATATGCAACGTGGAAACATAAAATAGAAAAATCCCCAGAGTTAATGTTTGTAAAGGTTCTCGAGCGGTTCAGAAGTGGGGCAGATGTTCTCTCCTCAGATTTTATCCGTGCTTGGGACAAATTAATGGATCTTCGGCAACAGTATCACTCCGCAGTGCAAGCATTCGATGCTATTCTCATTCCAACCTCACCAATAATCCCACCTGAAAAAGACCGGTTAATGAAAGATGGAGATTTTTATAACGCCCAAAATCTTCTAGCACTCAGGAATACTCGGATCGGCAACTTGATGGGTGGTTGTTCTATTACACTACCAACAGATATCCCCAGTTGTGGTATTCTTATTATGGGAAGGCCAAATGAGGAAGAGAGACTTCTTAGATTGGCGCAAGCGTGTGAATTAGTTTTGGCAAAAAACCAATGAATTTTCTAAAACTAGTTAAAATTCATTTTTAAAAGATACATGTTTTTTATTTTTGTTGTTTAACTAGACGAAAGCCTTTTCTTTGGCTATTCTAGACAAAACGGGGCGTTAATGATCCCGTAAATGAGGCAGAAATATGGATTTTCCTGAGCGGTTTGAAAACCTACCGCTTTACGCGTTTTCGCGTCTTCGAGAGCTTCTCGATGGCGTAAAACCTGGCGACAATGAAATATCAATGACCATCGGTGAACCTAGGCATTCTTTTCCTGATTGGGTTACGGATGTAATCGTTCAACATGCGGACGGTTTTAATGATTACCCTGCTAACGAAGGAATACCTGAGCTTAAAAATGAAATAGTTGATTGGCTCCAAAGACGTTATTCCATATATCTTGATCCTCAAAAAAACATATTGGCTTTAAATGGAACACGTGAAGGTTTATATAATTCCTTGATAGCTTTATGCCCCGAGAAAAAAAATAACGCTCAACCTATCATTTTGATACCAAACCCATTCTATCAGGTTTATATGGCGTCAAGTCTTACAGTAAACGCAGAACCTTATTTTGTGGAAGCTTCGCCACAAAATAACCACCTCCCAGATTTTTCAGCCGTTCCAAAAGATATTTTACTACGTACAACGGGCGTCTATCTCTGCTCTCCCTCAAATCCTCAAGGTGCAGTAGCAACAAGTGAGTATTGGATAGAATTATTAAACCTTGCTGAGCAGTATGATTTCACAATTTTTGCCGACGAATGTTATTCGGAAATTTATCGAGATCAGGCGCCTAATGGAGCATTAGAGGCATTAAATAAGATTAAAGCAAACCCTGAGCGTTTGGTGGTATTTCACTCTCTTTCAAAGAGATCGAACTTACCTGGTTTACGATCAGGATTTTTGGCAACAGGACCTGAAAACCTAAAGCGACTGAGCCAGTTAAAGAGTTATGGTGGAGCACCATTACCGAAGCCCTTGCAGTATGCGGCCGCTGCAGTTTGGAAAGATGAAGAACATGTAAAAGAAAATCGAAAATTATACGCCGCAAAATATAAGCTTTCTGACGATATTATGTCAGGTTTGGCGGGTTACTCTAGTCCTGAGGCAGGTTTTTTTCTTTGGATTAAAGTGCGGGATAGTGAAAAAACTACTTTAGATTTATGGCGAGAAACGGGAGTTCGTGTTTTGCCTGGGGCCTATTTAGCCCAAGAAAAAAATGGGAAAAATCCAGGGCAAGATTTTATTAGAGTGGCTTTGGTTGCTCAGCAGAAAATAACAGAAGAGGCGTTAACTAAAATACGTTTTTTCTTAGAAAAACAATAAGAGGCAGAGATGGCATACAATAGTGTAAGAGAACGAGACCCTTTAATAGATAAAGAAACTCAAAGAGCGTTGGAGCGGCGATTAACCGAATTTTTGGGTGTCGTGATGATAGCCTGCGCTGCGCTTTTTTCACTTATGATCTTTACGTATTCTCCAACAGACCCTGGTCCTCTTTCTGCTTCTGACTTACCTGTTAAAAACTTGCTCGGCAACACAGGTGCTGCAATTGCATCACCTTTAATTCTCGTCATAGGTTGGGGATCTTGGTCATTAGTTCCAATTATGTTGATTTGGGGCTTACGTTTTCTTTTGCACATTGGGTCTGAAAGGATTATTGGACGGCTGATATTCACACCCATCGCTATTGCCTTATCTTCTGTTTACGCAGCATCAATTGTGCCAATAAATACTTGGGCACATAGCTTTGGTATGGGCGGGTTATTTGGTGATACAATTGTTGGGTCATTTTTAACCTTTATTCCCATCTCGACCTCTGATGGCATTTTAGCAATAACGATCATTTCTCTATTTTTGACTATTATTTTAAATGTATTCTGTTCAGGCTTCATAGGTTCAGAAATCAAAAAAATTGTTGGGTTTTTATATGGCAGCTCGAAGACAACTTATTCTTTATTGGCAATAGGCGCTGTTAAGACTATTGCCCTCATTCGTCAAAAAGTTTTTAGCAAAAATAGTCAGGGGGATTTAAATGAAAATTTGGCGGATATGTATGGAGAGAAATTTGTGCCAAGAGCTCCTGGCTTTACTCAAGCCAGCGGCCTTAATTTGTATAATGACGGCAGTGATCTTAGTTACTCCGCCGTCGCACCAAGAATAATCAAGCATGACGATAATTCTCCCGAAGAAACTAGTAGTGAAAATATATTTTCTAACCCACGTCTGAGTTCAAAAATTTCTGCTGCCATAAAATCACGATTTCAGTTAGATCAAATTGATCTGTCACAAGAATTTGAAAAAGATGAGACTACACCGAGCTCAAATATGTTAAGTGAGGAAAAAAATGAACTAGGTTTTGGTGAATACGGTTCTCGAATTGAACCTCCTTTAACTACTTTAAATGCTGAAAACTTATACAATGATAATTACAACCAAACTAGTTTTGCTGAGATTGCGGAAGACGAGTTTTCAAACGACTTACATGATGATGAAGAAAGTCAACTAATACCCGATGTGAGCCATAAAAAGGTTGTTCAAACACCCTCACGAAAAATATTTGCCAAAAGCACTCGCGCTAAGAGTGAAGCTGAGCCTGTACTTGATTTTGATGGTGTAGGTCAGGAGTTTGAGCTTCCACCATTGAGTTTGTTAACCAACCCCACCAACATTCAACGGCATACGTTATCCGATGAAGCGCTGGAAGAAAACGCAAGACTATTGGAATCAGTTTTAGATGATTACGGGGTTAAAGGTGAAATAGTTTCCGTAAGGCCGGGTCCGGTGGTAACTATGTATGAGTTGGAGCCGGCTCCAGGTTTAAAAGCAAGCAGGGTAATAGGATTAGCGGACGACATAGCTAGGTCGATGTCGGCTCTTTCTACCAGGGTATCTACAGTGCCAGGGCGCTCGGTAATCGGAATAGAATTACCAAATGAAAATCGAGAAAAGGTTGTTCTTAGAGAGATTTTATCAAGTCGGTATTTCGGGGACGGCAAACAGAAACTTCCGCTGGCTCTGGGAAAAGATATTGGTGGAGAGCCAATTGTCGCAAACTTAGCAAAAATGCCTCACTTATTAATCGCTGGAACAACGGGTTCTGGAAAGTCCGTAGCGATCAACACTATGATCCTTTCGCTTCTTTATAAGCTTACTCCTGAAGAATGCCGATTAATTATGATTGACCCAAAAATGCTAGAACTGAGTGTTTATGATGGAATACCTCACCTTCTATCGCCTGTTGTGACTGATCCCAAAAAGGCAGTTGTTGCGCTCAAATGGGTTGTCGGCGAAATGGAAGAACGCTACCGAAAAATGTCAAAAATGGGCGTTAGAAATATTGATGGATTTAACAGCAGGGTAGTTGAAGCTAAAAAGAAGGGCGAAATGTTTAGTCGCACCATACAAACTGGCTTTGATGATCAAACGGGTGACCCAGTTTTTGAAACCGAAGAATTTAAGCCGGAGACAATGCCTTACATAGTAGTTATTGTGGATGAAATGGCAGATTTGATGATGGTTGCAGGTAAAGAAATTGAAGCTTGCATCCAACGTCTGGCGCAAATGGCCAGGGCATCGGGTATACATTTGATAATGGCTACACAAAGACCTTCAGTTGATGTCATTACTGGAACTATTAAGGCTAATTTTCCCACTAGAATATCATTTCAAGTCACATCTAAAATAGACAGCCGAACGATTTTGGGTGAGATGGGAGCTGAGCAACTTCTTGGTATGGGAGACATGCTATATATGGCTGGCGGTTCTAAAATAACTCGCTGTCACGGTCCTTTTGTTTCTGATGAAGAAGTTGAGGAAATAGTGAACCATTTAAAGGCATTTGGACCTCCAGAATATAAAAGTGGTGTTGTTGATGGACCAACAGATGATAAGGTGGACGGTATAGATCAGGTTCTAGGTTTGTGTGGCAATACGGATGGTGAAGATGCAATTTATGATCAAGCTGTAGCAATTGTTGTCAACGATCGTAAATGTTCAACCAGTTATATCCAGCGAAAATTAGCAATAGGTTATAATAAGGCTGCTCGCATAGTGGAGCAAATGGAAGATCAAGGGCTAGTAAGTCCTGCTAATCATGTAGGTAAAAGAGAAATTTTGATTCCCGAATAGTTAAAATTAAAACTACCTTGATCTTTAAAATTGCTAGTAAACTAATTTATAACCTAATTATGCAGGTTGATGTGATAAATATTTTTTTAAAACTTCCACTTTTTATTGTTTTTTTAGCAATTGGGTCAATTTCAAAGGCAGAACCGTATTCTTTGGTGAACGTATCTCAATACTTAAAAGAATTAAAATTTTTGAAGGCTGATTTTTCACAAACTAATGCCGATGGCACTACGTCATCGGGTGCTATTTTAATAAAACGTCCAGGCCGTATGCGGTTTGAATATTACAAACCAGATAAGACCTTGGTTTTGGTTTCCGCTGGTGCCTTGGCTATTTTTGACCCCAAAGGTGATAAAGCGCCAATAACTTATCCGATAAAAAATAATCCTATTTCTTTAATTCTTAAAGATGATGTGGATTTGGTAAATTCGGGAATAGTCGAAAACTATAAAAAAAGTATTGAGCAGGCAGTTTTAAGAATAAAAGATCCTAAGCACCCCGACCGTGGTAGTGTTGAATTGGTTTTTATGGGAGTTAAACCGGAGTTAAAAAAATTTACTATCAATAATGAAAACGGATCATCTACCTCTTTATATTTAAAAAATATTGAGTACCCTTCAAAGATAAGCAATGCTTTGTTTTCGATTCAATTAGAGAAAAAAAACCGCGAAATTGAGAATTAGTAGAGCCCTTAAGCACGTCCACATCTTTTGAGTTGTTTTTTATAAGTATTTCCCCTCTGCGTTACTTCATCAGATACTCCGAGCAGCCATCTTTTTTTTCTATAGGATCTACGCTCATAGCCCCCGTGCCCTTCATGGTAAGCTAGATATTGTTTTTTAGTATCTGACATTTTTATTCCCAGACGTCGTCTTGACTCTCGCATGTACCAGCCCATGAAATCACTAGCGTCATGAATATTTGAGCGACTGGCAAAGCGTCTTCCCGAAGATTTCTTATAATCGGCCCATGTTCCGTCTAAGGCTTGCGCATAGCCATAAGCCGAGCTCTGACGACCCAGCGGGATAACCCCGAGAAAATATTTTCTTGGTGTCTTTGCATTAGGTATAAACTTACTTTCTTGGTATAAAATTGCCATCTGAACGTGGATGGGTGCCCCCCACTTACGTTTTGTTTTCTGGAACGCACGATTAAAAGAGGGGCGTTGCTTTAAAATTGAGCACGCGTTATCCATATTTCGAGGTGCGTCAAAATTTATAAAGCTGCATGATCCTAAGCTGAAGCAAAGGAAAAAAATTTTTAAATAACTGCTCATTTATTTCTCGTTTTTCAATAAATAACCGAAAGATTAAATTTTCTAAAGTCTTAAAAAGTTAATTTGAAATTTTATTGGAAATTTATATACTTTTAAATAGTGCTGGCCTAGACAATTTTGAAAGGAACAATTAACACTATGGTCGCAATGTTTACTAAAAGCGCAAAATATCATCTCGGAGAGATAGTTCGGCATAAAAAGCATCCTTTTAGGGGTGTTGTTTTTGACGTCGACCCGGAATTTAGCAATACTGACGAGTGGTATGAATCGATCCCTGAAGACAGTAGACCTCATAAAGAGCAGCCTTATTATCATCTTTTGGCAGAGAACGATCACAGTTTTTATGTTGCGTATGTGTCAGAGCAAAACCTGATTAAAGATCAATCCGGTGAACCTGTTGGACACCCAGATGTACAGGATCTTTTCGGGCCATTTCAGGATGGTCATTATTCGCTTCATTTCCAAATGAATTAATTTTAGGCTAGTAGCCTATCGCACTTCCGTCTTTTCGAGGATCAGACGCTCCTTCTAGTACGCCGTTTCCGTTTATTTTAATGGCTTGTGCACCCCCTATTGGACCTATTTTTTGGTCAATGTTATGACCTAAGTTGGACAATTTTTGAACAATGCTTTCATCATAACCTCGTTCAATTCTAAGCGAGCCATTTTCAAAGAAACTACGTGGCGCGTCGAGAGCGGTCTGGATATCCATTTCAAAGTCATAAATATTTGAAAGGACGCGTGCATGTCCGGCTGCTTGGTACTGCCCTCCCATTACACCAAAAGGCATTTTTACAGTTCCTTTTTCTCTTACAATGGCAGGAATGATTGTGTGCAGAGGCCTTTTGTTCGCTCCATATTCGTTAACATGGCCTGGAATAAGGTTAAACCCAGCACCTCTATTTTGAAATAACACTCCAAATTTTTCACTCGCAATACCAGAACCAAAACCATGAAAAATTGAATATATCAGTGATACAGCCATTCGATCTTTATCTACAACGGTGATATAAATAGTATCTTTGTGTACTTCTTCCGTAAGGGAAGAGACTTCATTAATTACTTTCTTTAAATTAATTTTGGCTGCCAAGTCTTGAGCTAATTTTTCAGAAGTCATTTTTATTGTGGCATCAAAAACGTTTGGATCGGAAACTAATCTGTTTCGCGCATCGTAAGCCAGCTTAGCCGCTTCAGTTTCAACATGAGTGCGTTCAAATCCAAATGGATCCATTGAAGATATGGGGAAATGTTTTAGGATATTACATAACAAAATGGCCGTGGCACCCTGGCTATTTGGTGGATGTTCCACGAGTTCAAATTTTGAAAAATTACTGGAGATAGGATTTGTGTAGAAGGCCTCCATACTTGAGAAATCATCCATAGTTTGGACTCCACCGAGTTTTTGAAGACTGTCTACCATGTCTTCAGCAACCTCTCCGGAATAAAAGCCATCTCGACCGTGTTTTGCAATTTCTTTTAATACTTTGACTTGGCCATGGTGGGCAAATAATTCACCTACTTTTGGGGCTCTACCCCATGGCAAATAAAATTCTCTGCCCGAAGGGTTCAGGGCCTCCGTCAGTTCTGCCAAGTCGTATGCAACCCTCTCCGCAATTGGGACTCCGCGCTCAGCGTAATGGATTGCGGGTTGCAAAATTTTATCAAGACCTAATTTTCCCCAATCATTTGACAACTTGCAAAAAGCATCTACCGCACAAGGTATTGTCACTGCATGTGGAGAGTTTAAAGGTATAGAGCTAAATCCTTCCTCTCGAAGACCATTGGCATTGGCTAAGCTTGGTGCCGTTCCTGAACCATTCAAAGACTTAATTTCATCGGAGCCAGCTGGAGAAAATAGGACAAAGCAGTCGCCCCCAATTCCGGTCATTTGTGGCTCGCATATGCCAAGAAGTACAGCACCAGCTATTGCTGCATCCATAGCGTTTCCGCCGTTTTTTAAAATTTCTAATGCCGCTTGAGCAGCTAAGGGATGAGAAGTGGCACACATGCCATTTTCAGCTAATACTGAGGACCGACCCGGTAAATGAAAGTCTCGCATGCTAACTCCAATTTATAGCTTGGTGTAGTTATCCCTTATTTCTTAAAAGGCAACTATCTCCTTAAAGAGACGGCAGTCGTAATTCAACACGTACAATTGTTGTCAGTCGTACTAAGAAAGTATAAATGATAAAAGTAAAACATTTTATGAGTCAAAAAAGGTAATCATCTATGGAAGAGGTTGTAATTTCATCTGCAGTTAGAACACCTATGGGAGGCTTTCAGGGTGATTTAGACAGTTTTTCAGCTTCAGAGCTTGGTGGAAAAGCGATCCAAGGAGCGATGGAAAAGGCTGGGATTACGCGCGTCGATGAGGTGATCATGGGTAATGTTCTAGGAGCTGGCCAAGGTCAAGCACCTGCGCGGCAGGCGAGTTTTGCAGCCGGTTTAGATGAAAATGTTCCGGCAACTACATTAAATAAAATGTGTGGATCTGGAATGAAGGCTGCGATGATTGGGTTTGATCAGATCAAACTTGGACAGAGCCAAACTCTAGCCGTCGGTGGGATGGAAAGTATGTCTAACGCTCCCTATTTGCTTCCAAAGATGCGCAAGGGAGCTCGTTTAGGACATGGAAAAGTAGTTGATCACATGTTTCTGGATGGATTGGAGGATGCGTATGAACCTGGACGCTTAATGGGCACTTTTGCAGAGGATTGTGCTGAGAAATATCAATTCAAAAGAGAAGCCCAGGATGAGTATGCTCTGACTTCATTAGAAAACTCACTTTCTGCTCAAAAACTGGGAGCATTTGAAAATGAGATAAGAGCTATTGAAGTAACTGATAGAAAGGGAGCTAAAAGCCTTGTTTTGTCTGATGAGCAACCTCAAAATGCTAGGCCTGATAAAATTCCATATTTAAAACCTGCCTTCAAAAAAAATGGCACTGTTACACCGGCGAATTCGTCATCAATTTCTGATGGGGCAGCCGCACTAATTTTGGCTTCCAAAAGTTATTCTGAAAATGAAGGCTTGCCAATACGTGCTCGAATTTTGGGACATAGTAGTTACGCCCATGCTCCAGGATTATTTACGACGGCACCTGTATACGCAGTGAAAAATTTACTTAAATCGATAGACTGGTCGATTGAAATGGTGGACCTCTGGGAAGTCAACGAGGCCTTTGCAGTTGTCCCTATGGCGTTCATGCAAGAATTAGATATCTCGAGAAAGATACTAAATGTCCATGGAGGTGCCTGTGCAATTGGACATCCAATTGGCGCATCAGGTGCAAGGATAATGGTTACACTTCTCAATGCGCTCGAAAGGTATGATTTAAAGCGCGGCGTCGCAGCAGTGTGTATTGGTGGTGGAGAGGGTACCGCAATTGCAATAGAGCGTGCACAGTAATCATTTATATTATCTTAATTAAGGAATTGAAAAAATTTTAATTTTTCCGGTTAAGTAGATTAGGCACATAAAAGTCTCGGAAATTCAATTTCAGCGTCAATTTTTATCTATTTTGGACTCATAAGTTAGCATCTTTCTTTTAACGTTTAAGCCCCAGTGATACCCGCCCAGTTCACCGTTTGCTCTTAAAACCCGATGACATGGTATAAGCCAGCATAATGGATTTTTACCAATAGCTGTTGCAATGGTCCGAACTGCTTTTGGTTTTCCAATATATTTTGCTAAGGTCGTGTAGCTTATCACTTTTCCAGTAGGAATTTTTAATAACGCTTTCCAGACTTGGATCTGGAGCTTACTCCCTAGCAGACATAGCTCAACTTGTTTAGTTTTGTCCAATATGGATTTGAACTCTTTATCTGAGAAAATTGTATCTTCCTTGTAACTAGCTTTAGGCCACCTTAGTTTCATATCGGCTAACACTGCACCTTTGCCTAAATCGTTACAAAAAGCTAAACCACAGAGCCCCATGTCACTATTCATAATGAGTGTTTGTCCAAAGGCTGAATTTTTAAACTGGTAGGTGATTTTGGAAAAATTTATGGTGTTTTCATTGGAACTTTTGGAATTAAAAAATTCACGCACTTTAACGTTTTTATTTCGTTTAGACTTATCTAAATTCGTTAAAAAATTTTTGGACATATTGATATTGCTTAAATTGAGTTCTTTTATTTATTTTGTATTCTGCCGTTAAAAATTTGTCACTGGACTAAAATAGGAAAATTACTAGTTAAGGCCTTTAATAGAGGGATAAAAATATCTAGTCCAGGCACTTGTATAATTATATTTAAAAATGCATCAAACAGATATGGTCAAGTATAAAAAGCTGTTTAACAATAGACCTGTAAATGCGAAGGAAAAATCCATGAAAAAATACAATGTATTAGGCATTGGAAATGCTGTTGTTGATGTCATCAGTCAAAGTTCGGATTTATTTCTTAAAAAAATGAAGATTGAAAAGGGAATAATGCAGCTCGTAGATCGCGGTCGAGGGGAGTTACTTTACAATTCAATGGACAACAGAAAACAAGCGCCGGGTGGTTCCGTTGCAAATACTATTGCGGGTATTGGAGCACTTGGACTTAAAACTGGGTTCATAGGTAAAGTGGGAAATGATGAATTAGGAAACTTTTACCGGAGCACCATGGAGGAAAATGGAACTGATTTTGTTAATGAACTTATCGATAAGAGTGATCTGCCAACATCTCGCTCGATGATTTTTGTATCAGACGATGGCGAGAGATCGATGAATACTTATCTTGGTATCTCAGCTGAATTAGGTCCAGAGGATGTCAATTTAGAAGTGGCGTCGAATGCAGAAATAGTTTTTTTGGAAGGTTATCTGTTTGATAAAGATAAAGGTAAAGAGGCCTTTATAAAATTAGCTAAAGAATGCCGAACGGGAGGTGGTTTGTCAGGAATAGCGATTTCGGACCCGTTCTGTGTAGAAAGGCATCGGTCAGATTTTCTGAGTTTAATAAAAAATGAGTTAGATTATATGATCGGCAACAAAGAAGAAATAATGGCTTTATTTGAAACAGACAATTTTGAAAGCGCCCTATCACAAGCTGCTAATATTTCGCCTCTCGTGGTTTGCACGCGATCTTCAGAGGGTGTAACGGCAATCCAAAGTGGAAATCGTGTAGACTTTAAGGTCAAGCCTATTACTCCAGTTGATGCAACTGGGGCAGGCGATCAGTTTGCCGCAGGGTTTTTATATGGTTTGGCGAAGAATAGAGATTTAGGAACAGCCTGCGCGATGGGTTGTATTTGTGCAGAAGAGGTAATAGGTCATATGGGTCCTAGACCTGAGATAAGTTTAATGAGCAAGTTTTCAGAAATGGGCTTGATTTAGAAATAATAAAATTTGTTAGTTAATATCAGTTAACACTGTCCAAGACGGCAGAAATTCTAAGGTAGAAAAAATGGGCTATAATTACGACGAAAACAATATTTTTGCAAAGATTCTAAGAGGAGAAATTCCAAACAAAACTGTTCTTGAGACAGCTCACAGTTTAGCCTTTGAGGATATAAGCCCTGCTGCTCCCGTTCATGTTCTGATAATACCTAAAGGATCATATGTTTCCGTTGATCACTTTGCTGATGAGGCAACTGATGAAGAGATCATTGATTACACCAGGGCAATTGGTGAGGTTTGCAAAATTACCGGTGTTCAGCCCTCATCTGGCGGAACAGGATTTCGTTCGATAGCAAATACTGGCTCAGATGCAATTCAAGAAGTTCCACATTTCCACACACATATAATAGGTGGACGAAATTTAGGTAGAATGATATCCCAAGTCTAAAAAAGTTTTTAGGCAAAAACTATTTATATTAACTAACTAGATTTAGAGAAATTAAATGTCACTAGAGGCGCCCGAAGTAAAAATTGTAGATACATATAGAGTGGCCTGCGATGGTGGTGAAGGAGCTCTAGGACATCCGAGAGTTTGGCTTCAAATTCCCAAAGAGCGAGGCTGGGTAGAATGTCCCTACTGCGATTGTAGAATACAACATAAAGATTTTACCCTTAACGACTAATCAATGTGATAAAGAAAAAATAGCCTAAGTTAATTTTAAAACTAAAAGTGATAGTCACTGTTTAGAGTCTAGTCTATTCTATGTTGAATATTGGGAGTTGATCATGGGTTTTGGAAAAGGGCATCATTTACACTTGATTGATGGATCCGCTTTTATTTTTAGAGCATACCATGCACTGCCGCCGCTCACAAGGAAATCAGATGGTTTGCCCATTGGTGCTGTAAGTGGCTTTTGTAATATGCTTAATCGCTACATAGAGAATAATGATGGGCCTGATGCCCCCACGCATGTTGCAGTAATTTTTGATCATTCAGGTCACAGCTTTAGAAATGACGTCTATGACGGTTACAAGGCAAATCGCCCGCCCGCTCCTGAAGATCTAGTTCCTCAATTCCCATTGACGCGAGAGGCGACGAAAGCGTTCAATATCGCCTGTGAAGAAATGGAAGGTTTTGAAGCAGACGATATGATAGCTACTCTAGCCTTCAGGGCCCGTGACGCAGGTGGTCGTGTTACAATTATAAGCTCTGATAAAGATTTAATGCAGCTGGTTGGTGATGGCATTGAAATGTATGATGCCATGAAAAATAAACGTATCGACAGAGAAGGTGTATTTGAGAAATTTGGTGTATATCCAGACCGAGTTATTGATGTTCAAGCGCTCGCAGGTGATAGCGTGGATAATGTGCCTGGAGCTCCTGGCATAGGCATTAAAACTGCTGCTACTTTAATCAATGAATTTGGTGATCTCGACGAATTATTACGTCGATCAGATGAAATTAAACAGCCTAAAAGGCGACAAGCGCTCATAGATAACGAAGAGCAAATTAAATTATCACGTGAATTAGTTACATTAGATTGCAATACACCGTTAAAATTTGAACTTGACGATCTTGAATTTAGTGCACCTGTTCCAGAAAAATTATTAGATTTTTTGACAAAAATGGAATTCAGAACGCTGACGAAGCGTATTGCGCAAAAATTTGACGTAGATATCCCAACGTCCGATACTTTGGGCCCTGATAAAGATATCAGCCACTCGGAACAAATTCCCTTTGATCATAAAAAATATGAGCACATCAAGACTTCCGAACAGCTCCAAACTTGGATTAACAAAATTTATGAAACTGGATATGTGGCTATAGACACGGAAACTACTTCGTTAAATGATATGTTAGCTGAGCTGGTTGGTATCTCGTTGGCAACAGAAGTTGGTTCGGCTTGTTATATACCCATTAGTCATAAAGAGGGACAAAATGATGACCTTTTCGAACATTCTCAATTGGTTGAAGGGCAGCTAGATTTAGATTTTGTTTTGGAATGTCTAGGACCCATTTTAGAGGATGACAGCATCCTAAAAATTGGACAAAATATTAAGTATGACGCAAAGGTTTTAAGCCACTACGGGATCGACGTAACTGTCTTTGATGACACAATGCTTTTATCATATGCCATGCATGGCGGATTACATAGCCATGGAATGGATGCACTATCAGAGCGGTATTTAGATCATTCACCAGTTGCTATAAAAACGCTTATTGGTTCGGGAAAATCGGCAATAACCTTTGATAAAGTCAAGATAGAGGATGCGGTTTCTTATGCAGCTGAGGATGCTGATATAACCCTAAGACTTTGGAAAATTTTTAAGCAAAAGTTACACCGATCAAAGGTGACTAAAGTTTATGAAACTCTAGAACGGCCTTTAGTCTCAATCCTAGCTCAAGTTGAGCGAAATGGAATTAAAGTGGACCGAGAAACATTAAGTCGAATGTCAAATGCGTTTGCTCAGAAAATGGCTGGCCTTGAAGCTGAAATTTATGAACTGGCTGGTGAGTCTTTCAACGTGGGAAGTCCCAAGCAATTGGGTGAAATTATGTTTGATAAGCTAGGTTATGAGGGTGGAAAAAAAGGAAAAAATGGAGCCTATGCGACTGGAGCTGACATACTCGAAGACCTGGCAACGAATTATGATTTCCCTAAAAGAGTGCTAGATTGGCGGCAATTAAGCAAACTTAAATCTACTTATACTGACGCACTACAGGATCACATAAATCCAAATACTGGACGTGTTCATACTTCATATTCAATTGCGGGAGCTGTTACCGGTCGGTTATCTTCAACTGAGCCTAACCTACAAAACATACCAGTCAGGACAGAAGATGGACGGCGCATTAGAGAGGCATTTGTCGCTGAAGATGGCAATATTTTAGTAAGCCTAGATTATAGTCAAATAGAACTAAGAATTTTGGCTCATATAGCACAAATTGATGCCCTAAAGCAGGCTTTTCATGATGGCTTGGATATTCATGCAATGACAGCTTCAGAAATGTTTGATGTGCCTCTAGATGAAATGACATCTGATATTCGTCGTCAGGCCAAAGCGATAAACTTTGGGGTAATCTATGGAATTTCTGGCTTTGGACTTGCAAGGAATTTGCGCATTCCCCGTTCTGAGGCGCAAGGTTTTATAGATCGTTACTTTGAGAGATTTCCTGGAATTAAGGAATATATGGATAAGACTGTAAAATTCAGTAAAGATAACAACCGTGTGGAAACGCTGTTTGGTAGAGTAATTCATACGCCTGAAATAAATGCAAAGGGTCCAATTGCTGGTTTTGCAAAAAGAGCAGCTATAAATGCGCCTATTCAGGGCACTGCCGCTGATATTATTCGGCGTGCGATGATTAGAGTGCCAGACGCAATAAAAGATTTACCTGCAAAAATGCTTCTTCAGGTGCACGATGAGTTGTTATTTGAAGTTAAGGAAGAATATTGCGACGATTTGATTGTTCAGGTGAAGTCGATTATGGAAGCGGCTTCTCTTCCTTTTTTGAAAATGGATATACCCTTGTCTGTTGATGCTGGCCGCGGAATGAATTGGGCAGAGGCGCATTAGAAATGATGATAATTGACAATCTCCAATATGCGAATTGGTCGGAAAAAATATTTAGGCAGATGAGAGAGGGGCAGGTGGATGCCGTTCATGTGACCATATCTTACCATGAGACTTTTCGTGAAACAGTTTTGAATTTCGAAAAGTGGAACCTCTGGTTTGAAATATATTCAAACCTGATCATAAAAGGTTCTACTGCAGCAGATATTGACTTAGCAAAAGAAACAAATCGAACAGCTATATTTTTTGGTTTTCAAAACCCGTCACCCATAGAAAATGATATTGGTTTGATTCAAATTTTGCACACCCTTGGGGCGCGCTTCATGCAGCTGACTTATAATAACCAATCGTTACTGGCGACTGGATGCTATGAAGACAATGACGCCGGTATCACTAGAATGGGTAAACAGGTGATAAAAGAAATGAACCGGGTGGGAATGGTTGTAGATATGAGCCACTCTGCAGATCAATCAACTATTCGGGCAGCGGAGATATCAGAGCGCCCAATAGCAATAACTCATGCTAACCCTTTCTCATGGCACCCTGCCCTCAGAAACAAGCGGGATAAGGTAATAGAAGCAGTTGTATCGAGTGGAGGAATGATCGGTTTTTCTTTATATCCTCATCATTTAAAAAATGGTTCCCAGTGCACTTTATCTGATTTTTGTTCAATGGTTGCTCAATCAGCTGACAAATACGGTGTTGGAAGCCTAGGTATTGGATCAGATCTATGCCAAGACCAACCGGATAGTATTGTAGAGTGGATGAGAGTCGGGCGTTGGAGCAAAACAATTGATTATGGTGAGGGTTCTTCTGACAATCCCGGATTTCCAAAACAGCCAGAGTGGTTTTCAAATAATAGAGATTTTAAAAATATCGAAAAAGGTTTAGCTGATGTTGGCTTTGATAAAGGTGAAATTGAGGCTATCATGGGGAAAAATTGGTATAATTTTTATACGGATAATTTTGTAGGATTAGATTGAATTATCTAGCTCTTCGGATTTTATTATCGGGAAAAAAGAAGAGGCGGATTCAATCCCGAACCAATTTTCGTTATCATGTTTTTTATGTTGTCCAATTTCAACAAGGCGATAGAAAGTCTTTCGATCTATAAGTGCCTCCAAGCCGTTACGAATATGAATATATGGGGCAGGCTCGTCCGATACGGCATCCCTTTCTACTCTTATTGGATTTTCAACATTCGCGATAACTTGGTCGCCTACATGAGTCTCAAATTTAAGTGCCTTCTCCCCATTAATTTCAATCTTATTGAAATCAACTGCGATAAAAGGGGCGTCATCTACTTGTATTCCAACTTTCTCAACGGGAGTGACAAGAAAGTATTTGCCATCTTCAACTTTTAATATTGAGGAAAATAATTTTACGAGCTCAAATCTTCCAATTGGGGTTCCCAAATAAAACCATGTGCCATTTCTGGCAATTCGAATATCTAAATCGCCGCAAAATGGTGGGTTCCAACTCATTACTGGGGGTGAAGTTTGAGATTTGGTTGCGGCGCGAGCCGCTGCCGCAATTCCTTCAGCGCTTGGAGTATTGTCTTTTTTGTTGTTCATAATTTGTAAAAAACCTTTTTTCTTCACTTTATTCAGATTTGATATGGTTGCCAAAGTATCAAATTGGTTATATTAGTTTACCAATTATAGAGAAACCTGATGTATTTAACAGATCCAGACCCTACTATTTTAGCAAAAAAAATGGAATTAGTTGATAAGCTCCTGTCATTTTTACCTCGGGATGCTGTAATTGATGATCCTCGTGAGACCCTCGCATATGAATGTGATGCACTGTCTGCTTATAGATGTCCTCCAATGGTTGCAGTCTTACCCCGTTCTACTGAGGAGGTAGCGAATATAGTAAAAATATGCTGGGATCTAGATGTGCCTGTAGTTCCCCGAGGATCTGGCACGTCACTGGCTGGAGGAGCATTACCTACGGGTGATAGCCTAGTACTGGGTGTTGCTCGAATGAATGAGACTTTAGAAGTTGATTACCCAAATAGATTAATGCGTGTACAGACGGGGCGTACTAATTTAAGCGTAACTGGAGAAGTTGAAAGCGACGGCTTCTTCTATGCGCCAGATCCATCAAGTCAGCTTGCATGTGCTATCGCAGGAAATATTGCCATGAATTCTGGTGGGGCTCATTGCCTAAAGTACGGAGTGACTTCAAATAATCTTCTTGCAGTAAAAATGGTTACTATGCAGGGTGAAATTATAGATTTGGGTGGCTCGCATTTAGATTCATCTGGCTATGACTTACTAGGTTTAGTTTGTGGGTCTGAGGGACAACTAGGAATTGTCACAGAGGCTACTTTACGTATTTTGCACAAACCGGAAGGCGCATTACCCGTTTTAATTGGTTATAACAATAGCGAAGTGGCAGGGCAGTGCGTGTCGGATATTATAAAAGCTGGTGTTCTACCGGTTGCAATTGAGTTTATGGATCGGCCCTGTATTCGTGCTACAGATGCCTTCTCTCAAGCTGGTTATCCAGATTGTGAAGCTTTGTTAATTGTTGAGGTAGAAGGCTCTGATTTAGAGATAGAAGAGCAGTTAACAAAAATTGTTGAGATTGCAAAAAGACATGACCCGGTAGAATTGCGCCGAGCAAAAAATAATGATGAAGCCAATAGAATTTGGCTTGGGCGAAAATCCGCATTCGGTGCTATGGGTCAAATTAACGATTATATGTGTCTTGATGGCACGATTCCGGTTTCCAAGCTTCCTTTTGTCCTTAAACGTATTTCTGAAATGAGTAGAGAATTTGGATTGGATGTCGGTAATGTATTTCATGCTGGTGATGGCAATATGCACCCACTCATATTGTATAATGCGAACAAACCAGGTGATTTAGAAACTTGTGAAGCCTTTGGGGCTGAAATTTTGAAATTATGCGTGGAAGTCGGTGGGTGTTTAACTGGTGAACATGGAGTTGGTATTGAAAAGCGTGATCTAATGCATATCCAATATTCAGGTGATGATCTAGAAGCGCAAATGGCTATAAAAGATGTTTTTGATCCCAAATGGCTACTAAATCCAACAAAAGTGTTTCCTTTAGATGCATCTGCTGAACGGCGCGCAAACGCTTCGCAAGAGACAGCTGCATGAATGCAGTAACCGTAGCGCCAGGCTCTGAAAGTGAAGTTCGGGAAGTTTTACTCAGTGAGACTGAGCCATTACACATTGCTGGAGGCCAGTCGCGGCTGGTAGCCACTGAAAAAAAAATTATTTCAACCTCAGCATTGAACGGGATTGTAGAATACGAACCAGGTGCCTTAACAATGGTTGCAAAAGCAGGAACGCCCCTATCTGTAATCAAAGCCACACTCCAAAAGGAAAATCAGCAACTTGCATTTGAACCTCCTGAGATGAAGCATCTTTTGAGTTTAACTGGCAACTCTACGATTGGTGGGGTTTTTGCAACAAATGCGAGTGGATCACGTCGCATACAAGTGGGCGCAGCCAGAGATCATTTATTGGGTGTACGATTTGTTGATGGAGTGGGAAGAATATTAAAAAATGGTGGGCGGGTCATGAAAAATGTAACTGGTTACGATCTAGTCAAGCTCATGGCAGGGAGCTGGGGAACCCTGGGAGTGATAACAGAAGTTTCTTTCAAGGTTCTTCCAATAGCTGAGACTCAGTCAACGCTCAAAATAAATTCTTGTAAGGCTAGTATTCTTACTAGGGCGATTAATAAGCCTTATGATATATCAGGCACTTTTTATGATTTTGGAGAAGAAATGGCCTATATCCGAATTGAGGGTTTTGATAAGTCAGTAAAATATCGCGTTGAACAATTGCTTAAAGAGTTTGCTGATTTTGAAGTTGATATTTTGGAAATGGAAGAGAGCAAAAATTTTTGGCAAAATGTGAATGACTTGGACTTTCTAAAAGAGATTAAGGGCGATCTATGGCGAGTCTCTGTAAAGCCTACTGATGGTTCAAAAATTATCGAGATGTTGGACCCTAAAATTGGTTTTCTTGATTGGTGCGGTGGTCTTGTCTGGTTAAGGGTTGATGAAGGTTTAAATGTTCGTGAGAAAATACAAAAAGTAGCAGGTCATGCTATGTGCCTGCTAGGGGGTTTTGAGCAATTTCATCCATGCTCCCCATTAGAAAAGACGCTAAGTAATTCTATCCGAAATAAGTTTGATCCTAAAATGCTTCTTAATCAAGAAATAATGAACTAATGCAAACTTTTTTCGAAAAACAACAACTCATTAATTTAGATTTCAAAAGATCAAATGAAATTTTGAGATCATGCGTGCACTGTGGTTTTTGTACTGCGACATGTCCGACATATCAGGTTTTAGGAGATGAGCTTGATAGTCCAAGGGGAAGAATTTACTTAATAAAGGAAATGTTGGAGTCGGGAAGGACGCCAGATAAGAAGACCGTTACTCATATTGATAGATGCTTGTCTTGTCTGGCTTGTATGACTACTTGCCCCTCTGGTGTCCACTACATGCATCTTGTTGATCATGCTCGTGCCTACATTGAGGATAAATATAAAAGACCTTTGGATGAGAGATTTTTAAGATGGTCTTTGAGTAAAATTTTACCATATCCAACGAGGTTTCGGGTAGCGCTGATAATGGCAAAAATAGCTAAGCCATTTTCGTGGCTCATACCAGATCGACGATTAAAAGCGATGGTTGAAATGGTTCCAAAAAAAATACCTGGAATTAGTTTAAACGATGATCCACAGACCTTCCTCCCTGATATAAATAAAAAAATGCGAGTAGCTTTAATGACTGGCTGTGCACAAAGAGCCTTGGATACAGACATAAATGACGCCACAATTAGAGTATTGAAACGCTTCGGTTGCGAAGTTGTCGTATCTGAAGGCCAGGGCTGCTGCGGATCGCTAAGCCATCACATGGGAAAAACAAACGATGCACACTCTGCAGCGATTAGAAATATTGATGCTTGGTATTCAGAGCTTAATAACAATGGTTTGGATGCCATTGTTATTAATACCAGCGGTTGCGGGACTACTGTAAAAGACTATCACCACATGTTTAAGGGGACTGAGCATGAAGATAAGGCCAAGGCTATTGCGGGCTTGGCTAAGGATATTTCTGAAGTTTTAGTTGAATTAGACCTTCCCGAGCAGGCAGAAAATCATATTAGTATAGCTTATCATTCAGCCTGCTCTTTGCAGCATGGGCAACAAATAAGTAGCTATCCAAAGGATATGCTCAAAAAGTGTGGCTACAAAATTAGCGAACCAAAAAATTCTCACCTTTGCTGTGGATCTGCAGGTACATATAATTTGTTACAGCCAAAAATCTCGCAAGAATTAAAAAATAGAAAAATTCAGAGCCTAGAGGCAAAAAACCCCGACGTAATTGCAGCTGGAAATTTGGGCTGTATGATGCAGATTTCCTCCTCAACAAATATTCCAGTAGTTCACACAGTTGAACTAATTGATTGGGCAACGGGAGGACCTAAACCCAATAAATTAAGGATTTAAAATTAGCTAAACTTCTTCAGATCCAAAAATCATATAGAAAAATTTTGTAGCTTCTTGAAATTAATTTTTTTATCCCCAAATCTTGAGCTGAGGCGCCAAATAGGGCCTCTAAACATTAACTGCCTATGCCGACTTACGGGTAGGTGCAAATTGGAATCGCTCATAGGAGGATAAACAATGAGACAATTTGATTTTTCACCACTTTACAGAGCCACTGTAGGGTTTGACCAAATAGCAGACATGTTTGACCGGGTTCTTACTTCCGATACACAAACATCCAGCTATCCCCCCTATAATATAGAGAAAATTGATGAAGATGCATATCGTATCTCCGTAGCAGTAGCCGGCTTTTCTGAGGCTGACCTGAATGTTGAGGTTAAAGAGAACTCCTTGTTTATTTCGGCGGGAAAAACAGACGAAAAACAAAAGAATTACTTGCATAGAGGCATTGCGAACCGCAGTTTTGAGCGTCGGTTTCAGCTGGCCGATCACGTGCATGTAAATGGGGCAAATCATTCAGATGGAATGCTTCACATAGATTTAAAAAGAGAAGTACCTGAGGCATTGAAGCCGCGAAAAGTCCATATTTCTAGTGGATCTTCAAAACAAACGATTGAGGCTTTAGCCAGCTAACCTAACTTTGATAGCGCTGGCTACCATGCCGGCGCTACCACTGCAACAATAGGCCCAATATCAAAACCAAAGTCTACTCGATTAAATTTTGGTGAGTATAGCCTGGATATATTACCATCCAAATAAAGAGCATTATCAATTTTTAAATGATCTAAGAAGGTACGAGCAAAGTGATGAAAATTCACTGCTTGATTTGAAATTAAAAATATTGCTTTTAATCCATCTCTGGTGATGCCAACTCCGCTTCTTACGAATTTCGAAGCTCCATCCTTTAAGAATTGTGGGTGAATTTTGCCATCAATGACTAGCAAAGGACCTGATTGTGTGGCGTATTGGCACTTTACTTTGCTTCGTGCAAATTTTTTTGTTTCTAGGATCAAAAATTCTCTTTTATTAAAGCAAAATACACCATTAGGTAATAACCCAAAGTTACCGGGCCCATCTCTGGTAATGAGAGGTGAAAATTCCTCGAAATTTTCGACATACATGCCAACTGGAGATCTATCAGCGTGGTACATTCCACCATTTGTGGCAAAAATAATATTGATACCTTGCTCTGTCAGGAAATTATCTAATTCTTGGAACTGTCCAAAATTTTTTCCAGTTTTATCATATAAAAAAAGGCGTATATCATCTTCTGGTATTTTGGCTGTACAAGCAGTGAACGCCGCTTCTTGAAATTTAAAATCCTGACACTCAGCTGACCAAACGGGGGTAATCCATAACACTAAGATAAAGATAAATGCTTTCATTTAGTATTCAAATCTCGTTTTATATTTTCCTGACTAAAAAGCCTTCTTGTCTCATCCATTCTGTCAAATGTTTCGTCTATGCGAAATCTCAAGTCAGGTGTATATTTCAATGTTAATTTTTTTGATATTGACCTGCGGATTTCGGATTTGTTTTTTGCCAACAGTGCAATCAAATCCTCGCCGCCTTGACCACCTAGTGGACAAACATAAGCTGTTGCAATTTTTAGATCTGGAGATGCCGTTACTTCACTTACTGTTACAGATATTCTATTTAAATCAGGATCATGAATTATGCCTTGCATTAATATTTCCGACAGTGCTCTCCGTATGAGCTCTCCCACCCGCAGTTGCCTTTGCGATGGTCCGAGGCTCTCATTAAATTTATTCTTTGCCATTTCTTATAATCTACTACCTTAATATTGAACTTTGCCAAATGGATGCAGGCACGTTATGGACAGTATAGCATAGTACTAAGGACGTAAAATGACTGATTTACTGAAAGTAGTGGTAACTGGCGCTTCGGGACGAATGGGGCAAACTCTTGTTAATCTAATTACTAAAAGTGAAAAACTGGAACTCGTCGGTGTGCTCGAACGTGTAAACCACGAATGGGTTGGGCGAGATATAGGTGTTGCAATGGGTGGCAGCGAGCTTGGAGTGGTTGTTTCTGAAGATCCAATTGAGGTAATTGCAAATGCCGAAGCGGTCATTGATTTTACCACGCCAACAGCAACCGTAGAGTTTTCAAAGTTTGCCGCGCAAGCTCGCGCTATTCATGTTATTGGCACAACTGGAATGTCTGAAGAAGATTTAGAAAAAATCAAGGCGGCAAGTTTCCACTCGGTTATAATTAAAGCTGGAAACATGTCTCTTGGTGTAAATTTATTAGTAGCCTTGACTAAAAAAGTTGCAATGGCTCTTGATGATGAATTTGATATCGAAATTATTGAGGCGCACCACAAACATAAGGTAGATGCTCCTTCTGGAACTGCTTTGATGCTCGGTGAAGCAGCGGCAGAGGGCAGAGGCATAAGTTTATCTGAATCAGCAGATAGAGGCCGAGATGGAATAATTGGAGCTCGTAATAAAGGTTCTATTGGATTTGCCTCAATCAGGGGTGGTGATGTTGTAGGAAAGCATGATGTTTTATTTGCATCAAATGGTGAGCAATTGGTCCTGAGCCATAATGCAACAGATAGGAACATATTTGCTCGAGGTGCTTTAAAAGCAGTTCTTTGGGGCAAAGACAAACAGCCTGGTCAGTATGATATGATGGATGTATTAGGTTTAAATTAGTTTTGAATCTTTAAGAAGAATTTATGGCTATTAGGACATTCGTTTTAAAACTTATTACTTTTGTGTTAATGGCTAGTCTGGTTTCAGCAAGTGAAACTAGCATTACCAGTCGTTCTGATTTCGAAAATTTAGTGATTAATAAAAAATTAGAACGGTTTTTAATTTCATTATCTGTAACAGGGGACGGCAAAATAAAAGGTTCCGCAGCCGGTAGGAATGTCACTGGAGATTGGGATTGGATAGATGGGTTTTTTTGCAGAACTCTACTTTGGGGTGCTCGAGAGCTGAAATATAATTGCCAGCAAGTAACTTTTGACGGTAATCGTTTACGCTTTATTTCTGATAAAGGTAAAGGACAATCGGCTAGCTTCGCGCTGCGCTAACTTTGATTTTTAAACGGCTCCATCCCTTTTCTGGCTAATTCATCTGCCCGCTCGTTTTCTGGGTGTCCAGCATGCCCTTTAACCCACTCCCAGATAACTTCATGCCTTGATCTAGCTTGATCTAATCTGCGCCATAATTCAGCATTTTTAACTGGTTTTTTTGATGCTGTTTTCCATTTGTTATTTTTCCAATTTTCTAACCATTGGGTCACACCATTTTTTACGTATGAGCTGTCAGTGATAATTTTTAGTTTACTGGGCCTATCTAGAGCTTCCAAAGCGGATATTGCTGCCAATAACTCCATCTGGTTATTAGTTGTGTTTTTCTGGCCACCAAAAAGTTCTCTTTCCTTGATAATTTTTTCTTGTTTTTTGGCAACCAATAGTACTCCCCAGCCTCCAGGGCCAGGATTTCCTGAGCAAGCTCCGTCCGTGTAAGCAAATAAATTATGCATGACTAAGAATTATGATAAATTTTGCACTTTCACCATCTAAACCTTTTGCCTCACCTAAATGGTGGAAAATATGATAAAATCCCTCATTTGACAGTATATTTCTAATTTCCTGTTCTTCGAAGTATGAATATTTCCGCCCAATCTTGTCTCGCTGTTCTCCTGTGCCTAATTTTAATCCAATACTAAACAAACCATGCGGCTTTAAACTTTTGAATATGGTCTTGATGAATGGTGTTATCTCTTTTTTTGCAGCATGCAGGAGGGAAAAATTAGCCCAAATCCCGTCATATTTTTTGGTAGCTCGGAATAATTTAAAATCTGCTACCCACCAATTAATTTGTTTTTCCATTGAAGCGATTTCAATCATTTTTTCTGATGCATCGAAAGCATCAACTTCAAAACCATCTGCTAAAAATTTTCTTGCAAAATAACCCGGCCCACACCCATAGTCCAAAACGAGACCATTTTTTGGTAATGCATTTGAAAAATCACCATACGCTTTCAAAGAAACTTTATCTATATCCAGATTAGCGTATTCTGCTGCATTTTTATTATAGATATCAATTGTTCGGTTATCCATTTACCACCCTAAATTTATAGACAAACAAATAATAACAAAAAGTGTTAGAATAGTTCTCAAAGATAGCCACCACTCTGGAGTTAGTTGCCAATAATAGAAGCGTAGATCTATTGCAAAGACCCCTAAAAAACCGATAATTAGGCTTGTGACTGGGTTCATTAATAAACCGTTAAAAGTAAAGAATGCCCATAGTGCTGGTAAAACTGATAATATCAATCCAAACGGTCGTCTTTTATCGCCTACGTTTGCTGCGAAACCCCATAAAACGCCAGACATGAATGCGAGAATGATCGTGCCATAAATCAAATTTACCCTAGAGCCGGTATATTCATCGCTTAGCCCATTTAATTTCAAGTTTTCTGAAACAAAATCGGTAGAAGTTGCCGCTCCCCAAAAAAAAGGTATCAGGCCCGCTAAGCCCAAAATTAAGGCCGAATTAGGAATTTTTTTCACGCTGGTTCTCGTAGAACTCTTGGTACTTTGAAGTTAACGTTTTCAACCGCGGTTTCGACAATTTCTACGTCAACATGATGGTTCTCTTTGAACGAGTCAATAACTTCATTTATTAGAACTTCTGGCGCCGATGCACCTGCGGTAATACCCAAGGTTGCTATACCTTTTAATGCTCTAAAATCTATTTCATCTGCCCTTTGAACGAGTTGTGAGTAGTTACAGCCAGCCCGTTTGCCTACTTCTACTAGGCGTTTAGAATTAGATGAATTTGGAGCACCAACTACTAACAATGCATCAATTTTGTTTGCTATTTCCTTGACTGCAAGCTGTCGATTTGTTGTTGCGTAGCAAATATCTTCTTTGTGAGGGCCCTGAATAGCAGGAAACTTTTTTTGTAGCGCTTGAACAACCGAAAAGGTATCATCTATAGATAGCGTTGTTTGTGTAACATAGGCAAGATTTTGGGGATCCCTTACCTCTAAAACTTGAACATCTAATTCATCTTCAACGAGTAGAACTTCTCCTTCTGGAAGTTGTCCCATCGTTCCGATTGTTTCAGGATGGCCGCGGTGTCCGATCATTATAATTTGCAATCCATTTTTGTTATGTCGCTCTGCCTCAATGTGAACCTTGCTGACTAGCGGACAGGTAGCATCTACAAAAACGAGGTTTCTTGCTTCTGCCGCACTTGGTACCGCTTTTGGCACACCGTGCGCAGAAAAAATAACTGGCCGGTCATTGGGGCATTCATCCAGTTCTTCAACAAAAATTGCGCCTTTATCTTTCAAACTGTCCACTACAAACTTATTATGAACAATCTCATGTCTAACATATACGGGTGCTCCCCATTTATCTAATGCCATTTCGACAATTTGAATTGCACGATCAACTCCGGCGCAGAACCCTCTTGGCGCTGCTAGAAAGATTTTTAGTTCCGGCTTTTTCATATTTATCTCAAGGCCTAGTTTGTATTTTGACAATATGAAGCGTACCATTATCCGTAAATAGTAAATTTCGATTATTTTCTATTTTGTAAACTTTTATTTCGATGAAATTTTAGCTATTCTGTTTCAATATTTAAGAAATTAGCTGTTTTAAAATCATTTAACTGCTGTGAGAGTAAAATGCATGACCTTAAATAACCATAAATTTCTAATAGCCCTAGGAAGCAATGTTAGTTTAGGGAGCGCTCAACCTTTAGAAATAATTAAAAGGGCAATCGTCGAATTAGGTAAAACTGATATTGATGTGGTTTCCCTAAGTAGGTTTTATGAAACTCCCGCTTATCCAGAAGGAAGTGGACCAAATTTCATCAATTCTGCAGTCAAAGCTAAAGCTGAAAATTCTTCACAACAGCTATTGCAGAAATTGCACGAAATAGAGGAAAGATTTAACAGGCAGAGGATTTCACGTTGGAGCGCTAGGACACTGGATCTGGATTTACTAGCGCTAGAGGGGAAGGTGCTTCCAAGTAGGAAGATATTTCTACAATGGCATGACTTGCCGATAAGTGAACAGAAGAAAAAAATACCAAATGAGTTAGTTTTACCTCATCCCCGAATTCAAGATAGAGCATTTGTTCTATTTCCGCTGTTGGACATTGAGCCGAATTGGACACACCCAATACTTAAAAAAACAGTTTCTCAACTATATGACGAATTATCTGAGAAAGAAAAAAAGAATATTCAGATAGTGGAATAAAGACTTGTCTTTAAATGTATGAGGTCTTATATGCTCATAGTCTATTAGAATATTTAGGAGAGCCAAATGGCGCGGGTTACTGTCGAAGATTGTGTTGATAAAATTCCTAACCGATTTGAGTTAGTTATGCTCGCTTCTCATAGAGCTAGAGAAATATCTTCAGGCTCATCTATTACTGTAGATAGAGACAACGATAAAAACCCTGTGGTTTCATTGCGAGAAATTGCCGATGAAATGCAATCTGCTGATGAGCTCCGTGAGAGATTAATTGAATCCAACCAGACGCAAATTGAAGTAGACGAACCAGAAGATGACTCAATGGCTATGCTAATTGGAGAAGAGACTGATCAACCAGTAGAAGACGACATGTCTGAAGAGAAGCTTTTGAGAGCTTTAATGGCGTCACAGAGGCAGTAATACGATAAAGTCTTGCTGGGAATTGCATGCTGACAGCAGAAGCTCTTGCAGATTTAGTTTTAAAATATAATCCCAAATCGAATTCAGTTAAAATCGTCGAAGCCTATAAATACGGTCAAAATAAACATGAAGGTCAGCTTCGGAAATCTGGAGAGCCCTATTTTACGCACCCGGTTGCTGTAGCAGAAATTTTAGCTGAGCAGCGTTTGGATGATTCAACAATCATCACCGCTCTCTTACATGACACAATTGAAGATACAGGCTCAACAAAACAGGATATTGCTAGGTTGTTCTCGCATGAAATATCCGAACTCGTTGACGGTGTAACAAAACTAACCAAAATTCAATTGAGCTCTATGGAGACGCAAGAAGCGGAAAACATTCGAAAATTGTTAATGGCTATCGCTCAAGATATCAGAGTAATTCTTGTTAAGTTAGCTGATAGGCTGCACAATATGCGTACAATAAAGGCAATGCCACGCGATAAACAGCAGCAAAAAGCCCGAGAAACAATGGATATTTTTGCACCTCTAGCGGGTCGAATGGGTATGCAGTTTATCCGGGAAGACTTAGAGGATTTAGCATTTAAAATCTTAAATCCTAAGGGGCGAGAATCTATAATACGCAGGTTTATCAATTTGCAAAAAGATGCAGGTGATGTAATTCAACGAATCTCACGTGACATGCATTCGGAATTTGGAAAAGAATATATCGAAGCTGAGGTTTTAGGACGGGCAAAAAAGCCTTACTCTATGTGGCGCAAAATGCAAGAAAAGGAGCTATCTTTTTCTCGTCTTTCAGATATTTATGGATTTCGAATTATTTGTGCCTCTGAAGTAGATTGTTACAGAATTCTCGGAGTAATTCATCGCCGCTGGAAAGCTGTTCCAGGGCGTTTTAAAGATTATATCAGTCAACCTAAAACAAATGGTTATCGATCTATTCATACGACTGTGTCTGGACGCGATGGAAAACAAGTAGAGGTTCAAATTAGAACGCGTCAAATGCACGATGTAGCGGAAAGTGGCGTTGCCGCTCATTGGTCATATCGTGATGGTGTAAGAAGTGAAAACCCCTTTACTGTTGATCCTGTGCAATGGATTACACGCCTAATCGATGAATTTGACAGCGAAGAAGATCATGAGGTTTTTTTAGAAGCCGTTAAATTGGAAATGTACGCAGATAAAGTTTTTTGTTTTTCTCCAAAAGGTGACGTTCTAACTTTTCCAGCAGGCGCAACGCCACTAGATTTTGCATATGCTATTCATACAAGAATAGGAAATTCTTGTGTTGGTGCAAAGGTCGATGGCCTAAGAGTTCCTCTCTGGACTAAATTGCGCAATGGCCAATCGGTTGAAATTATAAGTGCTCAAGGGCAGAATCCTCAGCCTACTTGGTTAGATATGACCGAGACTGGTAAAGCTAAAACTGCGATACGTAGAGCCCTTAGAGAGGCTGACAAAGAACGCATGGTTGTTATGGGCAAAGCTTTATTGAGAACTGCATTTGAACATATCGGGAAGAAAGCTACTGACAAGTCACTTGAGCTAGCTGCCTCAAAAATGCGCTTTTCAAATTCTAAAGAACTTTTAGCTCGCGTTGGCAGTACCGAAGTAAGACCTGGCCACGTGGTTCAGTTAGTTCATCCTGAGGTTACTGCCGCTGATGAATTTGATGTAGATCAAGCGAGTGCAGTTATAGGTTTAAATGAGGGTCAGTTTTTAGATCGGAGACCATGTTGTGGGCCCTTGCCTGGTGAGCGAATTGTCGGCATTGCTTCTGGAGGGTCGGGCGTTTCTATTCATGCCATAGACTGTCTTGAATTGGCTCGTTTTGAAGATAAACCAGAACTGTGGATAGATTTGCATTGGCAGGCTGGGAAGCATGCTGCAGTGTATCCCACAGGCATTGAAATAACGATTAGTAATGACGCAGGCGTTTTGGGTAGAGTTTGTACTATAATTGGAGAAATGGGGGCTAACATTTCTAACTTAACCTTTGTGGATAGAAAGCCAGACTTTTATAAAATTGAAATCTCTGTTGAGTTAAATGGTATTGAACACTTGCATTCTTTGCTAACTCAGTTAGAGGCAGAAGGAGAGGTGGCATCCATAAAGCGGTGCCGCGGTTATAAGCTCGAAAATATATCTCAAAAATAAGGAAGTTTTACCTTGGTATTTAAACGGCGAGATAGGCGGTCAATAATAAGTTTATTGATCCGTTTCTTTTGGCCAAAAGGTGGATGGAGAAGAGCTTTTCACTACGTACAATATCGGCTACGCCGATTGCCAGACTCGTCGCAAAAGATTTCTCGCGGTGTTTGGGCTGGTTTATTCACTACTTTTACTCCCTTTTATGGACTACATTTTCTTACGGCCGCAATTATAGCCAGAGCTTTGAAGGGAAATATTTTAGCTGCACTATTGGCAACATTTTTTGGGAATCCACTTACTTACGTCCCAATAGGTGTAGTTTCCTTAAAAACAGGCCATTTTTTTCTTGGAACTGATTACGTGCCTCCAGGGGAGGGCGGCAAATCAATTTTAGAAAAGTTTTTAGATGCAGGAGCGGATCTTCAGCAAAATGTTTTAGCTTTTGTTGAGGGTGTGGATACGGATTGGTCGCGATTAGAGATATTTTACCAAGAAGTGTTTTTCCCTTACATGATAGGTGGAATTATACCTGGGTTAATAATAGCTTCGTTGGGTTATTACTTGAGTGAGCCGATTATAAGGGCTTATCAAAACAGGCGGAAAGGGTTTTTGCTTAAAAAACTTCGGGCACTGAAATCACGGTCTTCTGGTAAAACTGGCAAAAAGAAATAAGTGACATAAAATATAAGCGTAAACATCGCAAAGGAATGGGTAAATGGAATCGGTAAAAAAATTGCGATTAGGGGTAAACATCGATCATGTTGCCACGGTACGTAATGCCCGTGGATCGGCTTACCCAGACCCTGTGCGAGCAGCCATTATTGCTCAAGAAGCTGGAGCAGATGGGATAACTGCACACTTACGGGAAGATAGACGACATATTGTCGATCAAGATATTGCGTCAATAATAAAGGCGATAAATATTCCCTTAAACTTTGAAATGGCCGCCACGGAGGAAATGCAGAAAATTGCATTAGCTCATGAACCACATGCTGTCTGTATAGTTCCGGAGAAGCGTGAAGAGCGCACCACCGAAGGCGGTTTGGATGTCGTTAAAGAAGAAAAGAAACTCGCCCATTTTATCACGCCTCTCAGAAACAAGGGTTCCAGGGTTTCTATATTTATAGGTGCAGATGAAAATCAAATCAGAGCCGCAAGCAGGATTGGTGCTCAAGTTGTAGAGCTACACACTGGGGCGTATTGCGACTTACATTATGAGAAAAGTTTTGAGGAAAAAGATGCTGAACTCATTCGCCTAAAAGATATGGCGGCGCTTGCACATAGCCTGGGACTTGAGGTTCACGCTGGGCACGGATTAACTTATGAAACGGTTACCCCAATTGCGGAGTTGCCTGAAGTTGTTGAGTTGAATATTGGGCATTTTTTGATTGGTGAAAGTATATTTACTGGATTAAAAGAAGCTATTCTGAGAATGAGAGAATTGATGGATAAAGCACGCTTGTAATGATACTTGGAATTGGTACAGACTTGGCAAATATAGATAGAATTCAAGGCGTTTTAGCGAGATATGGGGATAGGTTCAGAAATCGAGTTTTTACTGAAACAGAGCAAGCTAAAGCTTCACGACGGAAAGATGAAGCTGGGACTTATGCAAAGAGATGGGCGGCAAAAGAAGCTTGCTCTAAGGCTCTTGGCACAGGTTTAAGAATGGGAATAGCCTGGAGAGATATGTCAATAAGTAATCTGTCTAGTGGACAGCCAATAATGGAGGTTACAGGATGGGCTAAGAAGCGATTAGATGAACTAACGCCAGAGGATCATAGAGCTATAGTTCACGTTTCCTTGACCGATGATTATCCTTGGGCACAGGCATATGTAGTAATTGAAGCAAGGCCTTTAGCTTGACAGGTGAGGCAGCAAAGTTAAGAAGAACCAAAGCATCTGAGGTTAAAAACAATGGCGAAAACTAAGAAAAATTTGGGCGGTTCAGTAATTGAAACCATTAAAACAATAGTTTACGCACTACTCTTGGCTGGAATATTTAGGTCATTATTTTTTCAACCATTTTGGATTCCCTCTGGTTCAATGAAGGATACGCTTCTTATAGGAGATTTTCTTTTTGTGAATAAAATGGCCTATGGATACTCTTATGCATCTTGTCCGAGTATAATAATTGCCCGTTTTGGTATTAATGTTGATGCAGAAGATTTTTGTGGTTTCGTAAAAAAGAATAATGGGCGCTTATTCGGAGGACAACCACAAAGGGGTGATGTGGTTGTATTTAGGCACCCAGTTAGCGGCAGAGATTATATCAAGCGCCTTATTGGCCTGCCTGGAGATAAGGTTCAAATAAAAGATGGTGAAATAAGCATAAATGACCAAAAAATTGAGACGGCTGATGCAGGACTTTTCGTTGAAACTTATGCGCCTCAGGGGCCCTTTCGAAATCAACCTAGGTGTTCGAATAATCCGCAAAAATTTGGTGAAGACTGTGAAAAGTTTAGACTAAAGTCTACTCTACCTGATGGTCGATCCTTTTTTAATTTAGATACATTTAAAGGGGAAAATATAGGTAACAGCATTTATAATGTTCCGTCTGGCCATTATTTCTTTATGGGTGATAACCGAGATAACTCTCTAGATAGTAGGATAGGTCAAGTCCAAGGCGGCGTCGGCTTTGTCCCTTATGAGAACCTGGTAGGAAGAGCAGATCGTGTTATGTTTTCATCAGCTGGTCGTTCTATGTTGTTTTTCTGGACATGGAGAAGTGATCGATTTTTCAAGGCAGTCCAGTGAAAAAATCTGAATCTATTCGATCTTTTGAGCAGAGACTGGGCTACCAATTTTCCGATTTAAGTTTGCTGATTGAAGCTTTAACGCATTCATCTATAGCTTCAGAAGCTAGAAAAGATAATCAAAGACTGGAATTTCTTGGCGACCGTGTTCTTGGGCTTGTTATGGCTGAAGCTTTGTTGGAGATTGATCAATTTGCTTCGGAGGGAACTCTTGCGCCGAGATTTAATACTTTGGTTCGGAAAGAAGCGTGCGCTGAAGTTGCACGCCAAATCAATCTAGGTGGTGTGCTTAAAATAGGTCGGTCTGAAATGCTTTCAGGAGGCCGCAGAAAGGATGCATTACTCGGGGATGGTATGGAGGCGGTGATTGCTGCTATTTATAAAGATGGTGGTTTTGAAGTTGCCAAGAAAATATTAATTGAGCTTTGGGGTGATCGTATTAGGAACGTAAAAGGTGACGCGCGTGATGCGAAAACAATGCTCCAAGAGTGGGCGCAGGCCCGAGGGCAAAATCCTCCTAAATATCAGGTGATGTCGCAAAGTGGTCCGGATCATGCGCCAGATTTTTGTGTAAAAGTACTATTGGATTCAGGAGAAACGGCAGATGCTTTAGCTGGAAGTAAAAGGCAGGCAGAGCAAATGGCTGCAAAATCTCTTCTACAAACTATGGGAGAATTAATCTAATGACCCGGTCGGGCTTCGTGGCGTTAATTGGTGAGCCAAATGCCGGAAAGTCTACACTTCTTAATAAGATGGTTGGAGCAAAAATCTCTATCGTTACTCATAAAGTGCAGACAACTCGAGCACGCATACGTGGGGTCAGTGTAGAAGATCAATCTCAAATTATTTTTGTAGATACGCCCGGATTGTTTAAACCGCGTAGGCGATTAGACCGAGCAATGGTTGCCGCAGCTTGGAGCGGTGCTGCTGACTCCGACATAACTCTTTTGCTAGTGGAAGCACATCGAGGATTAACGGAGGGTGTAGAAAAAATAATTTCGTCGATTTCTGAAACTGGGTTAAATGGAAAAATAGCTCTAGCTATCAATAAAATTGACAAAGTCGATGTTAATGATTTGCTTTCTTTGAGCAAAGAAATCAATGAAAGCTACCCTTTTACCGAAACATTTATGATTTCAGCGGAAAAGGGCAAAGGTGTGGATGACTTAAGGCGTTGGTTAGCATCGAATTTACCAGAGGGGCCATGGCTTTATCCAGATGATCAAATATCTGACATGCCTTTGAGGATGATAGCTGCAGAAATAACGCGTGAAAAATTGACACTTCGGTTGCACCAAGAGCTTCCTTACCAGTTAACGGTTGAAACAGAAAAATGGGAAGAAAAGCCTGACAA
>JBJLGF010000064.1:0-27507 GCA_045564975.1 Paracoccaceae bacterium | reverse complement strand
CCCCTGACTTTGGACTTTTGGCGGTTGCCAAAGCCACTGCCTGCTTTTGCTTTCTGTCGAATGTTGTTTCTTAAATGTTCATAAATATTTTCAGGCAAAGAAGCCTTAATTGCTTCTATTAAGACTTCAGTGGGTAGATTAGTTTCATTATTTGTTTGCTGTTCAGTTTTATCGTTAGCATTTTCTTCATTTTCTTTTTGAGGCTCATCTTTCTGATTATCTTCGATTTCTTCTGGAATCATTAAGGCTCTATGTGCCAAAATCAATGTTGCTGCTAAATTTAGATCTTCTTGTTCCACTGCGACGCGATCATCTAAAGTGGCCAAATATTGTGCTGCGTTTATTGTCATATAAGCCGGGCGAATTTCATCTATTCCAAACTTAATTGCACTTACAATAACAGACTGTATTTGAGCTTCGGTAATTTCTGCTTTAGTAGTTTTTGAGTTATTAATTGGGAAAAAATCTGGGTTAAATTGATTGAACCTTACTTCTGTTAAATCGATGGAAAATGCTAACCTGTCGCAGAGTTTTAGGGGAGCAACTTCATCCTTCCTATATCCATCATCAAATGCGATTACTGGGCTAAAATTTGTATTGTCCATTTGGTGGGCTAGCATGAATTGCAGGGCCTTTGGCATATCATTAAATGAAGTGCACGAAAACCAACCCTGCCTACTTAGAATACCTTTTCGGTGGACTAAATGACCTTTTTGAAGGCTTTCTAGTGGATCAATGCCACCCATTAAATCTGTCACAGAAAAATTTGAAAATATTTTATTTAAATTCACCTCTGCTAGCTTAAAAAAATTCAAGATGCTATCTGTGTGTTCAGGTGTAGCTCCCTTAAATATAATTCCACCAAACGCAGAGGGATTTATAGCCAATAGTTTAAAAGCTAATGTTGTCTTTCTGTTAGTATCAATTTCCATGATTTATCCACAAACAGCATTTAGAGCTCTTTCAACACGTGATGCCGATCCTGTTTCATCTAACGGATCTCGGCGAAGCCGGTGGCTTAAGCACATAGAGGCCACGCTTTTAACGTGCGTTTTTGATACTTGTTTTGAATTTCGATATGCTGCTAAAGCTCTTGCGGCTCGCAGAAGTGTTAATTCACCGCGGAGTCCATCGCTCCCCAATTCAATACAAATTTTCGCACATAATTCCAGAATGCTCTCTGAAGTTTGTATTTTAATAATACTTTTTCTAGCGGCTATAATTTTTTTGCAAATTTTTTTATCCTCTGTTTCCCAATTTTTCTGGAAATTTTCAGGATCTTGATCAAAGAGATCGCGCCGCTTTATTACTTCAATTCGTTCCTTAATGGTTTGAGGGGTTAGGACTTCAACTGATAAACCAAATCGGTCTAATAATTGAGGGCGGAGTTCACCTTCTTCCGGATTTCCCGACCCTATCAAAATAAAATCTGAGGCATGCCGAATTGATAAACCTTCTCTCTCAATAACATTTTCTCCCGATTGTGAGACGTCGAGTAGTAAATCAACTATATGATCTTCTAGAAGATTAACTTCATCAATATATAAATACCCACGGTTTGCTTTTGCCAAAAGACCGGGTTGGAACGATTTAACTCCATCAACGAGTGCCTTTTCTATATCTAATGCTCCAGTAACGCGATCTGAGCCTATGCCTAAGGGTAAATCTACAACGGGCATTGGTATTTCTACAATTTTCTTTGAAGTGTTTTCTGACCAAGAAGGCACTTTATCTGATGATCTTGAGTTTACTGGGCATCCTTCAATTGATTTTATTGGTGGTAATAAATTGGCCAAACCCCTGACAGCGGTAGATTTTCCAGTACCCCGATCTCCAAACACCAGCACACCACCAATTTTTGGGTCTATTGCAGTCATAATCATCGCAAGCTTCATATCTTCTTGGCCCACTATTGCAGCGAATGGGAAAGCATTATTCATTAACTAGTTCCTGTTTCTTTTGATTAAATTTACTAAAATTTCCCTTGATTTCCATCACATTGAAACGTGCGTAGAGTTCTTCTGAAAACCAATCACCTTCTCTAACCTTAAGGATTGCATCTTTATGTGAGCCTGTTTGGTGCGCAAATTTTTTCATGTCTGATAAATTTTCCCAAATTGAGAATGTGAGTTGCTGCCGAATGGGGACCTCTCCCAAGCCGATCTTAAACTTAACGTTTTTATCTTTTCCTATCCTATTGCTTATATCGGGTGCTTCTTTCCAAAAACTTTTCAATTTACTCCATCGGACAGTTGCCCGAGTTAAAACAGCAACAAAATCTTTTGGAGTATCCTTTTTTGCGATAAATGGTTGAGCACCTGACCAGTAACCTCGAGAAGAAACTGGGCTCATAAATATTGTAGATGTATGTGACGCTCGTGACATGTACTTTTTGAATAGTTCTTCATTTAGTAGAGCTTTGCGAGCAGCTGTTTCACTCTCCCAAACGCAAAGCAGGCCATAAACACTGAAATTTGGAATAGGAGTAAAACCCTCCCCTGTACCCGATCCAAAAAGTTTCCAGAATTCAAGTTTTTCCATTTTCTTTAAACCGAAACGTGCAAGGCCCATCATTAAAAAAGCCCAGATTTTGTCGGTTGCTTTCTCAAAGCGAAATAAATTTAAAGTCACAATTTGAATTTTGTGCCTCCACTCGGTTTGTTGCTATTGGGCATGCCTGCATTCAAGCATAAAATACTTTTATTGTAAAATAAAATAGACACCTATAGTGTATGAATAATATGACATATTCTTATAAACCAATTGTGCCAGATCCAGGATTGACTGACCCCGGTAAGCCCAGACCGAAAGCCGTGGTTATAGGTGCTGGATTGGGTGGTTTATCAGCGGCTATGCGATTGGGATCTAAAGGGTATCAAGTTCAAATAATCGATAAATTAGATAGACTTGGAGGCCGAGGTTCATCTATATCAAAAGATGGTTACAGGTTTGATCTTGGGCCTACAATTCTTACTGTTCCAGAAGTTTTTGAAACGCTATGGAAAGATTGTGGTTATACTTTTGAAAACGATGTACATCTCCAAGCTTTGGATCCATTCTATGAAATCAGGTGGCAAGATGGGACAAATTTTCGTGTTTTTAAAGACGAAAAAGATATGTTTGCTGAAGTAAAAAGTAAATTCCCTCAAGATTATGACGGTTACATTAAATTTCTGAAAGATTGTGAAAAGCGCTATCTTTTTGGGTTTGAAGGATTGGGTAGAAAGCCGATGAATAAACTTTGGGATTTGCTAAAAGAAATTCCAGGATTTGTTCGGCTTCGAGCTGATAAGTCCGTCTACGGTCATGCGGCATCCCGGGTAAAAGATCCGCGATTTAGAATGGCGTTATCGTTCCATCCTCTATTTATTGGCGGAGACCCTCGGCGAGTGACGTCTATGTATATTCTGGTTAGTCATCTGGAAAAAGCCTTTGGTGTTCATTATGTCCAAGGAGGTGTTCAAGCATTAGCTGACGCAATGGGGAATGTTGTAAAGCGGCTGGGCGGAAGCGTTTTTCTTAATCAGAGTGTGGAGGAAATCTTAGTCGACAAAGGAAAGGCCTCTGGAGTGAAATTATCTGACGGCCGAACTATTAAGTCCGATATCGTTGTATCAAATGCAGATCCAGGTTGGACGTACAAAAACCTCATTAAAAAATCATCTAAATCTCGTTGGACAGATAAAAGATTATCTCAATCAAAATGGTCAATGGGCCTATTTGTTTGGTATTTTGGGACCAAAGGTACAAAAGATTATTGGAAGGACGTAGGCCATCACACGATCATAAACGGTCCTCGTTATAGAGGTTTACTAAAAGATATTTTTGATAAAAAATATCTGGCTGAAGATATGTCTATTTATTTACATCGTCCATCCTGTACCGATAAAACAGTTGCGCCGGCTGGATCAGATACCTTTTATGCTCTTTCTCCAGTCCCTAATCTCAAGACTAGTAATCCGGTGAATTGGGAGGAGATGGAAAAAAAATATAAAGAAAAACTTCGAAAAGTACTCAGTGAAGTCATTCCAGGTTTTTCGGAAACTATAGAAACTGAGTTTGTTTTAAACCCGGAAGATTTCATGTCGAGATATCTTAGTCCTTATGGTGCAGGTTTTTCGCTTGAGCCTAGAATTTTTCAGTCTGCTTGGTTTCGGCCACACAATGTGAGCGAAGAGGTGGAGAATTTGTTTCTAGTAGGTGCTGGAACTCATCCAGGAGCAGGAATTCCGAGTGTTGTCACGTCTGCTGAGGTTATGGCCAAGTTAATACCTGATGCATCGAGTATAAGGACGAAATTATGAAGACCATAGATAGTGATATTGAATACTGTAAAAAGGCAATACTTCATGGATCTTTATCTTTCCATGCTGCGTCATTAGCCTTGCCGGAGTCTGTTAGAACACCTTGTCTAGCTCTTTATGCATTTTGCCGTCTAGCCGATGATGAAGTGGATTTGAAACAAGATAAGTCGGCATCGATTTATGATTTAGTTCAAAGATTGGATCTAGTTTACGCGGGCACACCAAGAAACCATCCCATGGATCGTGCTTTTGCAAATATGGTCGAAAAGTTTGATATGCCAAGAGCACTTCCAGAATCTTTATTTGAAGGATTTGTTTGGGATGCAATGTCGAAACAGTACAAAACTTTCGATGAATTAATATCCTACTCTGCAAGAGTTGCTTCATCCGTTGGTGTAATGCTTTGCGTGATTATGGGCGAACGGAGGGCCGAAGTTCTCTCACGTGCGTGTGATCTTGGTGTGGCTATGCAACTTACAAATATAGCACGGGATATCGGAGAGGATGCAAAAGAGGGGCGTTTATATGTTCCCCATGATTGGTTTCACCAAGAAGGGTTAGACCCAATAGAGTTTTTACGCAAACCAGATAAGTCTGAAAGTACAGTCTTATTTACGAAGAAATTGTTGGGTAAAGCTGCAACTCTCTACCATCGTTCAGAGGCGGGAATAGCCTATCTACCTCCAAAAGTAAGGCCTGCTATGTTTGCTGCAAGACATATTTATTCTGCTATTGGAGCTGAAATCAAAAAAAATAATTATGACAATATTAACTATCGAGCCAGAACTAATAAATTTACCAAAACAAAGCTTTTGACATTTTCGGCTGTGCAATCGCTAGCTAGTATGATGCTACCAGCTCCTGCAACGGTATTCGCGGAGCCATTACAGCAAACAAAATTTTTAGTTGAAGCTGCTAAACTTCAGAAAGCTCATGAGGTCAACTGGAGCAGTCGATTTGCATCAGTGTTAGAGCAACTGAAGACCCATGATCGAAAAAAAATTAGTGCTTAAGCTGAAAAATTAAATTCAAAACTATTTTGATACCTAGTAATTAACTAAATTAATTTGCATTAAAGAAATTTAGTTTCTCATAATCAAAATCAACACCTATTCCTGGATTGTTAGGGGCTACAGCTAACTTGCTTTCGAGCCTGAGAGGACGAAACGTATATTTGTCTATTGGAAAGGAGTGCACTTCTAGCCAACCTGCATTTGACTGAGCAGATACTAAACTTACATGAAGCTCCTGCATGCCGTGGCTACATATTGAAACGCCATATTTTCTCGACATTTCTGCGACTCGCAACCACGCAGTAATTCCCCCACAATTTGAAGCATCAGGTTGAATAAACTTCAGATCTGACATTTTAAATGCATGCAAAAATTCTTGCTCCGTATGTAAGTTTTCACCCATTGCTATAGGTATATTGATAGATTTTGAGACATCAGAATAACCTTTGAAGTCATCAGGTATAATAGGTTCTTCGAACCAGTAAATATTGTGTTCCTCAAAACGTTTCCCCGCACTTATCGCCTCGGCTACACTATAAGAATAATTTGCATCGACCATAAAGGTTGTTTTTGAGCCAATGGCTTCGCGAACGGCTTTTATTCGTTCTAAATCTGTTGAAATTTCCGGATGCCCGACCTTTATTTTTACCCCGTTAAAGCCTTCTTCAATGTAGGATTCTACACTCTCAACTAACTTTCTCTTACTATATCCTAAATCTATTCCACCTCTATAGGCCTTACAGGAAAAAGCATTTGCACCGGCCATCTTTGCTAAAGATTGGTTATTTTTTTTGCCCCTTAAATCCCAAAGCGCAATATCCACAGCTGATATGGCAAAGCTGGATATTCCTCCTCTACCCACATAGTGTAGGTACCACTGCATTTCATCATAAATTTTTTCTACTTTTTCTGCCTCCATCCCTTGAACCAATGGCGCTAAATCCTCCTGAAGCATTGATAAAATGGCTTTCCCTCCTCGGCCGCCAGTATACGTGTAGCCAGTACCAAATTCGCCACTTTCGTCAAAAACTTGGGTAATTATCAGTTCAAAGTGGGAGTGATTTCCATGCTTTGCATCAACGAGAACTTCATCTAGAGGCAGTTTATAATAATGAGTTTTTAACGTTTGTATCTTTGTCATTATTAAACATTTAATTTTGAACACTCAGGTACAGGGGTGAAAACTTTGCCTGACTCGAAATAAGATAATAAGTTATCGCAGGTCAAATCACCCATAGCCTGACGTGTTTGCGTAGTTGCACTTCCTATGTGTGGAGTGAGGACTACATTATCCATATTTTTTAATTCATTAGGTACACAAGGCTCCGCCTCGAAAACATCTAATCCAGCAGACCCCAGGGTGCCTGTTTGAAGAGCTTTTATTAAAGCCTTTTCGTCGACAACGCTTCCTCTAGATACATTTATTAAAGTTCCTGATTTTCCGAGCGCTTTCAAAACACTTTCATCTACTAAATGCCTAGTGGCACTTCCTCCGGGAGTTATAACGAATAGTACATCAACATTTTCAGCCAGTGCTTTTGGCGAAACATGAAAATGGTAGTGATTATTTTTTTGTGATCGTGAGTGGTAATGAATTTCTGCCTCGAAAGCTTTAACTCGCTTTGCGATAGTTTCACCTATTCGACCTAAGCCTAAGATACCGACTTTTTGATTTTGTACGCTTCTTGATAGTGGGAAAGACCCCTCTTTTTCCCAGGCTCCTTGCCTTACCCATCTATCGGCCTGAATAAGTTTTCTGTAAACAGCCAACCAAAGCATAATTGCAGTATCTGCAACTTCATTATTTAAAACTTCTGGGGTGTGGGTTACTACTATATTTTTAGATGAAGCTAATTCAGCATCAATTGCGTCATATCCGACGCCATAGCTTGAAACGATTTCTAAGTTTGTAAGTCGTTCCATTAGATTATCAGGGACACCCCAGTGCCCATCCGTAAGTACACAAACGATCTCTTTTGCGTGGTCAGAAATTAGTTTTTCTTTGTTTTGAAATTTGAAATATTCGATAATATGAAAGTCAGCTTCAAGCATATCAGCCATTCTGGAAGTTATATTGCCTATCTGTAAAAGTTTACGTTTAGGCATCCTGAAGAACAACTTGTCTTTGTTTTCCTAACCCCTCAATCCAAACTTCCATCACGTCACCTTCTTTTAAATATACAGGTTCAGGTTTCATTCCCATTCCAACTCCTGGCGGAGTACCGGTGGAAATGATATCGCCTGGGTGTAAAGTAAAAAGCGAGGATAGGTGAGAAATAACCTGCGAAACGGTAAAAATCATCGTCTTTGTATTACCTGTTTGCATTCGCTTTCCATTAACGTTCAACCACATATCCAAATTTTGCGGATCAGAGATTTCATCTTTTGTCACTAGGTATGGTCCAGTTGGCCCAAAAGTGTCACAGGATTTTCCTTTGGTCCATTGCCCAGTTAACTTAGCTTGAAAATGTCTTTCGCTAACGTCGTTACACACACAATATCCCGCCACATAATCTAAGGCATCTTCTTCGGTTACGTATTTGGCGGTATCGCCTATGATGACACCCAGTTCAACTTCCCAATCCGTATTAGTAGACCCCCTAGGCATAACAACATCATCATTTGGTCCGACGATTGCTGAATTTGCTTTCATAAATAAAATAGGGTGCTCAGGAATATCTGCGCCTGTCTCAGCGGCATGGTCTGCGTAATTTAAACCAATACACATAAACTTGCCGAAACCAGACACACAGGTGCCTAGTCTTGGCGTTCCTTCAACAGCTGGGAGATTTTCAACATTTATTTCCTTTAGCTTATTAATGGAATTCGCATTTAAAACAGATCCTGATAGATCCTCTATATGGTCGGAGAGATCTCTAATCTGCCCGTCTTTATCCAGAACACCTGGTCGCTCTTTTCCAAATTCTCCATAACGTAAGAGTTTCATTTGCTATTCCTTTTAATGGTTGTCGCGCGGCAAATGGTGAGCCGCTATATTTTTGTGTTTATCAGCGCCTTTCAATGTCATACCTTGACTGAAAGGATTTACTTTTTCTCTAAATATATCCTGCCATGGAGTTTGGCTTTCAGGTTTTAAGAATGAGTCGTCTAGGTTCTCTTTTCTCGCTTTTAATTCTGCGTTATCAATCAAGACGTCCACTGTGAACTTATTCAGATCAACCCGGATTATATCATTATTTTGAAGCAATGCTAAACCTCCACCGTCGGCAGCTTCTGGGGATGCATTGAGAATTGATGGCGAGCCAGAAGTACCAGACTGGCGTCCATCGCCTATGCAAGGCAATGAATGAATACCTTTTTCCAATAAATATGAAGGTGGCCGCATATTTACTACCTCTGCACCACCGGGATATCCTATTGGTCCAGCTCCCCGCATAATTAAAACACAATTTTCGTCAATGTTCAGAGAAGGATCATCAATGGTTTTATGAAATTCCTCTGGACCGGTAAAAACAATCGCGCGCCCCTCAAAAGCATTGGGATCCCGAGGGTTTGAAAGATACCTTTGCCTGAATTCTTCACTAATAACACTTGTCTTCATTATAGCACTGTCGAATAGGTTACCTTTCATATTTATAAAGCCCGCGTTTGCTAGCATTGGTGTTTCGATTGGCTTGATAACATCTTTATTTATAGTCTCTCTATTTTTACAGTTCTCGCCCATAGATTTACCATTTACTGTTATGGCATTAGGGTGAGGTAATAAATTTTTAGATAGAAGTTGGTTCACAACTGCTGGCACACCACCAGCTCTGTGATAGTCTTCCCCCAAATAATCTCCGGCTGGTTGCAAATTAACTAATAGGGGTATGTCGAGCCCAATTTTTTGCCAGTCATCATTATCCAGCTCTATGCCTAAATGTTTGGCAATGCCATTCAAGTGAATTGGAGCGTTAGTTGAACCGCCAATGGCTGAGTTGACCACAATAGCATTTTCAAAAGCCTCCCGGGTCATAATATCCGCAGGCTTCAGATTCTCGGAAACCATTTCTACGATTCTTTTGCCTGTTGCATATGAAATTTGGCCCCGCTCGCGATAAGGGGCAGGTATAGCTGCTGACCCAGGTAATTGCATGCCCAATGCCTCAGCAAGCGAATTCATAGTAGTGGCCGTTCCCATGGTGTTGCAATATCCAGTCGATGGTGCAGAAGATGCGACTAACTCCATAAACCCATCATCATCAATCTCACCGGTCGCCAGTAGTTCACGTGCTTTCCAAACGATCGTTCCAGACCCAGTTCTTTCCCCCCTGTAATATCCATTAAGCATTGGTCCAACTGACAATGCTATTGCTGGGATATTAACCGTTGCTGCTGCCATTAGAAGAGCAGGTGTTGTTTTATCGCAGCCGATATTCAGAACAACACCATCGATAGGATATCCAAAAAGAGTTTCAACTAATGAAAGGTATGCAAGGTTTCTATCCAACATCGCCGTTGGCCTTTTACCTGTTTCTTGTATTGGGTGAACAGGGATTTCGATTACTGTCCCGCCGGCAGCATTAATACCATCTCGCACTCTTTTTGATAATTCTATGTGGTGCCGATTGCACGGGCTGAGGTCACTGCCCGTTTGTGCAATGCCAATTATTGGTCGATCGGACTGTAGTTCTTCTCTCGTAAGTCCATAATTAAGATAGCGTTCCAAATATAACGCCGTCATTTCTCTATCATCTGGGTTATCAAACCATTTACGCGATCGGAGCATTTTATTTTTCATTTTTTATTCCCGATTAATTAGACCAGCCGCCATCTATTACATGAGCGTGGCCAGTCGTGAAGTTACTCTCATCTGAACCTAAGTAAACAGCCAGTGCTGCTATTTCTTCCGCATATCCAATGCGACCCATTGGTTGCCGAGCAATAAAATCTTTCATTGCTTTTTTATAATCACCAGTTGCCTCGAGGCGCTGATGTAAGGAGGGGCTGTCCACAGTCCCTGGACAAATGCAATTACATCTAATGCCTTGAGTTATGTAGTCAGTAGCTACTGCTTTGGTCAGGCCTATTACGGCAGCCTTAGTCGTACCGTAAATTAAACGATTTGGTGCACCTTTAATGGAAGATGCCACTGATGACATGTTGATGATTGAACCAGAGCCACGCTCTATCATACCGGGTAGAGCTGCTCGAATTGTTTTAAACATCGAAGAAACATTTAGGTCCCAAGCGTTATCCCATTCTTTTGAAGTGGCCTCTAGGATTGTCCCATTATGAACAAAGCCAGCACAGTTAAATAAGATATCAGGATTTGATTTAGCAATACCGTTATCGATTGAGTCTTTACTCAAAACGTCTAATTCAAATATTTCTAAAGTTCCTACATCTACTGCTTCATTTGCTAGTTCGTCCAAGGTTTTTGTATTTACATCGGTTGCAAAAACATGTGCCCCTTCGGCTGCCATTGCTAAAGCAGTTGCTTTACCAATTCCCTGTCCGGCTGCTGTAACTAAAGCACTTTTATCATGTAGGCGTTTTGTCATTTCCTAATCCCCAAGAATTTTGATGGCCTTAAGCCAAACTTTATTTGCTACAAGACAACTGATAAGGGTGAGCTTCTTCCTCAGTTTCAGAAAACAGTAGCAATGGCTTTGAGTGGTGCCAAGACTTAAGTGGAAAATATTTAGTCTATTTGGTAAAAAATTTAAAAATTGATGCGGTTGAAAAATATTTTTTTAACTTTAGGCTATTTCTGGTCAAAAGGTATAGGGTTGGAATTTAGATGAAAATTGCATTTTTAGGCACTGGTTTAATGGGTGGCCCAATGGCTAAAAATTTAGCAGTTGCTGGATTTAAAGTCTCAGCTTGGAATAGAACACCTTCAAAGGCGGCTTTCCTTACAGATTTTAAAGTTGAAGTTAAAACCTTGCCTTCTGAAGCAGTTCAAAATGCAGACGTGATTATTTCAATGCTGTCTGATGGTAAAGCCAGCCAAGAAGTTCAAAATGATAAAAAATTACGAGAAAATTTATCTCCAAAATCTACTTGGATAGAAATGGGTTCAATAAAGCCAGATGAGTCTAAAGCCCATTCAAGAAGTCTAAGTGAAATAAACGTAGAGTATCTAGATGCTCCGGTATCAGGTGGCACTAAAGGCGCGGAGAACGGTTCGCTCGCAATTATGGTTGGTGGCAATAGTTCGGTTTTTACAAAAGTGGAAAATGCGTTCAAACCTCTTGGTCGAGCAGTTTTTGTTGGGCCAACGGGTTCTGGACAATTAGCTAAATTGGCAAATCAAGCTATTGTTGCGATTACAATAGGAGCTGTTGCGGAGGCTACTTTATTGCTTGAGGAGGGGGGCGCAGATGTTGGTGCTGTTCGACATGCCTTGCTTGGTGGTTTTGCAGACAGCACAATTTTGCAACAACACGGAAAGCGGATGAGCGATAGGAATTTTGTTCCAGGGGGGCCAAGTCGTTTACACCTTAAAGATCTGCAGAATATTTTATTAGAGGCAAAGGCTTTAAAAATTGATCTGCCTTTTTCTCAATCTGCCTACGACAGATACGCTAGGTTAGTGGGGTCTTTAGAAGGTTCAGAATTAGATCATTCAGCTTTATTTTTAGAATTGCTAGATATTAATGGGAGAACAACATGACTTCTGTTTTGATAATTGGCGGCGGCGGAATGATAGGTCAAAAACTCGCTTCATCTTATACAGAAAGCGAGACTGTTTCACTACTCGATATGGCTTTTCCTGAAAACAGTAATTTAAATGCAAAAAAGATCCCGGGCTCGGTAACTGATACCAGCATTATGGAGAAAACACTGAGTGAACTTCCTGGTACAATTTTTTATCTTGCTTCTATTGTTTCGGGGGAGGCAGAGGCAAATTTTTCAAAAGGCTGGGATGTAAATATACACGCGTTCTGGTCTTTTTTATCTCAAATAAGAGATCAAAATTTGAAGTCAGAGGGGCAGTATAAACCTAAAATTATATTTACTTCTTCCATAGCAGTGTTTGGTTCACCCTTTCCAAATAAGATATCTGATGATTTTTTTGCCGCTCCTCGTACTTCTTATGGTGCACAAAAAGCTTGTTGTGAATTGATGCTAAACGATTTTATAAGGAAAGGCTTTTGTGAAGGTTTAGCCATTCGCCTTCCAACCATATGTGTTCGACCTGGTAAGCCTAATCTAGCAGCGTCCTCCTTCTTCTCTGGAATAATTCGAGAGCCTCTAAACGGGTTAAAAGCTAATTTGCCGGTATCGATAGATGTTCGGCACTGGCATGCATCGCCACGATCGGCCGTTGGATTTCTGAGGCACGCAGAAAGCTTGGATCGGAATGCAATGACATCTAATGGTGCATTAAATATGCCTGGTTTGAGCTGTACCGTAGAAGAACAAATTGAGGGTCTCCGGTCAATTGCAGGAAATGAAGTGGTCAAGTTAATTGAGCCTAACCCTGACGAGACGATTATCGAAATTGTTAAGGGTTGGCCTCGGAATTTTGACACAAAAATAGCTTTAGATCTAGGGTTTTTGGCAGAAAGTTCATTTGAAGATATTATCCAAATCTATATCGAAGACGATTTGCAAGGTAACGTGATTAATTAGTAAGTTAATTGTCTCTAAAGTCTCAGTTTTTAAACTTTTTTTAAAAGTTATAAAAAGTTTTTGAATGTTCGTTAGGTTTTTTTAGGTAAAATTTATTTTTCCCTTGCCAGATATTTTTATAACGGTAGTTTTGGCGGAAGGTCGATTAAATTGTAAGGACCGAAAAATCAAAGGGAGGACTCTCATGAGTTTAGTTAAAACTGTAGCTACAGCTATTGGTGCAGCAGCGCTGATGGCAACAGCGGTTACCGCAACAAATTTGCGTATTCAAACGCACTATGCGCCTGAAACAGTTTCAGGTAAATTGGCAGCTCAATATATGAAAGATATTGAAACTATGTCCAACGGCGAGATAACAGTGGAGATGTTTTATTCTTCATCTGTAGTTAAATCTGTTGAAACATTCGATGCGGCTGCAACAGGAATTTTAGACTGTGATATGACTGGTGCTGGCTATCAAGTTGGTAAGAACCCAGCTTTCCAATTTGTTGGTGACATCATGGGTGGCTATGCAACGCCATACCAGCAGCTAAGCTGGCTTTACAGCGGTGGGCTAGAAGATGCGCAAGCTTTATATAACGCCTATGACATGCAGTTGATTGGTTGGTGGGTTTATGGACAGGAGAGCTTGGCTTCTTCTCAACCGTTAGATGGTCCAGATTCACTTAGGAATTTTAAATTCCGATCACCACCCGGTTTGGCAACAAAAATCTTTGAAAAATTAGGCGCTAAGCCGATTGTGATGGACTTCACAGAGATTTTTACAGCTCTTGAAACTGGTATCATCGATGGTGCTGACGCTTCTGGCTTAGCCAACAATGTTGGTCTTGGTCTTTACGATATCGTTAAGCACACTAACTTCCCAGGCTTTCACTCTATGCCGTCAGACCACTTAACATGTAACAAGGCTGTTTGGGACGCGATGCCAGCGCACCACAGACAAATTATGTTAGTTGGAATGGAAGCTCTTGCGTTGCGAACAGCTTTGACATTCGAAACAAAGAATGCTGAAGCAGCCGCAAAATTACGCGCTGAGGGTGTTACTCTGTGGCAGTGGTCTGATGAAGACTTGTCAGCATTTCGTGCTGCTGCGCAAGCGTCTTGGCCAGAATTTGCGACTACGCCAGAAGCAAAAGCGTTGGTTGCAAGCCATATTGCATACCTAGATCAACTTGGTCTGGTAAAATAATTTAAGCAATTTAATGACAAGCCCATTTCTGGGCTTGTCTTTTTTTTCTGAAAAGGTTTGGCAATGAAGACGTCTGATAATGCGTTCACACAGTGGATTTTTCCTCTGTTATTCATCGGTTGCTCAGGCTGGGCAATTTGGCACGGTGCTACCTATATTATGGCCTTTGGGGGTTATACAGATGCTCTTGCGGCTAGATATCGTGAAATAATCTTTTTGGACTATCTAGCATTAATTGGGATACCAATTTTCTTTGTTCTTGGAACTTTGACAGTCAAACGAGCTCCAATGGAGATCGAAGACTACACCTCGACAGACCGAATAGCTATGTTTGTTGGCAGAGTTACAATGCTCCTTGTCGCTTTGTTGGTGGGTGTAATGATGTGGGAGGTTGTTTTACGATATGTTTTCGAACGGCCAACTTTGTGGGCAAATGAATTGTCATTATGGATGGCGGGATTTGTATTTATCCTTTCAGGCTTTTATGCGATGCAACAGCGAAGCCACATCCGTATTTTTTTGCTATACGATATGCTACCTCGTAATCTTCAAAGAACCTGTGACTGCATTTCGACATTTTTAATAATAACCTTCGCATTTTTCCTCATTTATGGTGGTTTTGGTGAGGCTAAAGCTAAGTTTTTGCGTTGGGAAACTTTTGGAACGATATTTGACCCACCAATACCGTCAACTTTGAAACCTCTAGTATTATTGGTTGTATCTTTAGTTGCAGCGCAGGCGTTACTCAATTTAATCAATGACTGGAACAAAGAACCTGAGGTGCACACTGCAGCAGATGACCTTGACAAAGACGAAATTGAACGACTCAAAAAGTCAGTAGGAGAAAAGTAATGGATATTGGAACTATTTCGCTAGTCTTACTGTTAGGGTTGATGTTATTGCTAGCTATTGGCATGCCGCTCGGTATGGCTTCGGCCATTTTAGCCGTCCTTGTGTTGGTTATGAAGTTTGAGCCAATGCTCCTACTAGATCCCACTACTTTTGGTGATGGCTTACTCACCCGAAAATTTGGAACCGGGCCTCTCAATATACTGGCACAAAAAATATACGGGCTCCTGACGGACTATGTGCTCATATCAGTACCACTTTTTATTTTCATGGCCGCTCTACTGGAGCGCTCTGGAATAGCAAAAGATATGTATGCTTCCCTGAATGTTTGGTTGTCCAGTGCCAGAGGTGGAATTGCCATTGTAACTTCAATTATGGCTGTGATCATGGCTGCAATGTCTGGAATTATTGGTGGCGAAGTCGTGTTGTTGGGTCTAATTGCACTGCCGCAAATGCTTAAACTCGGCTATAATCAGAATCTTGCTATTGGAACAATTTGCGCATCTGGTTCCTTGGGGACAATGATACCTCCATCGATCGTTTTGATTATATTCGGCTTGATCACTGAGACTTCAATTAAAGCATTATTTACCGCCGCCTTTTTGCCTGGGTTTATGCTTGCCTCTTTTTTTATAGTCTACATTATTATTCGCACCCAATTAAATCCTGAGCAGGCGCCTTTGCCGGAACCACAGCCAGGGGACCCACAGGGCGCAGAAAAGTGGAAACTGTTCGGAGCGTTTATGTCAATAATTGTGGGTGGTTTCTCAGCAGCGTTATTGCTGCGTGTGCTGTTCTTTACGGTTACTGGTCAAAATGTTTATGAAGAAGGCGTTGACTTGATCGCTTATGGCACTGCGGATTACATACCTTGGTTTAGTGCTTATACCGCAATATCACTCGCCTTAATATTCTTTGCTTTCGGTATTGAAAGAGCAAAGATTGGTTGGGAAATGGGTAAGGGCTTAGTGGCTCCGATCGTAGTGATAGGCGTAGTCCTAGGGTCAATATACGGTGGTATTTCTGGGATTACTGAAGCTGCGGGAATGGGTGTTGTTGCCGTTCTCATTATTGCTGTTTTTAGGGGCGAAGCAAGTTTTGACCTCGTTTGGGAAAGCTTGATGCGTACCTTGAAGTCTACCGGAACCATTATTTGGGTGACAATTGGCGCTGCAGCACTTGCAGGTGCTTATACAATTGCTGGAGGGCCGCAATATGTTGCAGATTTAATTGTTGGTCTAGACGTTCCCACCATGGGAATACTTCTTCTTATGATGGTTATATTACTTTTCATGGGTGCGTTTATGGACTGGGTTGGAATTGTCCTTTTGATAATCCCTGTTTTTCTCCCTATCGTACAGCGTCTTCCTATTGAAGAAATTGGTTTGATCGGTGAGTTACAGCCTAAATATTTGGCGGTTTGGTTTGGGGTGCTCTTTTGTATGAATATGCAGGTGAGTTTTCTATCGCCGCCATTCGGGCCCGCAGCTTTCTACCTAAAATCTGTCGCGCCGGCTCACATATCACTCACAGATATATTCAAAGGTTTTTTACCTTTTATAGGAATTCAAATTCTTGCATTAACTGTGCTGTTGATATGGCCACCAATAATAGAAGTCCTTTTATAAACAAAGACTATTGAGGTTTGATTAGAATAAAGATTACTCGTGCAAGTTTAATGAGTGACTATCAATTTTTAAACCTCATTGGCTTTTTGGAAAAGAAATGATGTCCTTCGTAAGATTGAGCAAAGTTGATAATGTAGTAACTGCGACTAAAGCAGTTAACCCTGGCATGTCTTTTGAAGAAGTCAACACTCTACAAAATATTCCGGTGGGGCATAAGATTGCGTCATGTAATATAAAAAAGGGGCATCAGGTTACAAAATATGGTCAATGTATTGGTTTTGCTTCTGCCGAAATCAAAGCTGGTGAGCATGTTCATACACATAACGTGGAGTTTCGAAATACGCAGACTGAATACGAATTTTGTACAGATAATAATCCAGTTGAATTGGTTGTTAATGATGCCGTTGATAGCTTTATGGGATTTCGCCGTGCAAACGGAAACATAGGTACTAGAAACTATATTGCAATAGTGACGTCGGTTAATTGTTCGGCTACCGCAGCACGGCGTATTGCTGATGCTTTTGGACCAAGCGAACTAAGTGAGTATCCAAATGTTGATGGAGTTGTCGCGTTCGTTCATGGAACGGGTTGCGGCATGGCTGGCAATGGTGAAGGATTTGAAGCCCTACAACGCGTGATGTGGGGTTATGCCCGACATCCAAATCATGCGGGAGTATTGATGGTTGGATTAGGTTGCGAAATGAACCAGATCGATTGGCTACTTGATGCTTATGGACTTCGGCAGGGCCCTCTATTTCAAACAATGAATATTCAAAATGTTGCGGGCCTCGGAAAAACCATTGAAATTGGCATCAAAAAAGTAAAAGAGATGTTGCCCTTAGCTAACCAGGCATATCGTGAGAAATGTCCAGCATCGGAAATAAAACTTGCTCTTCAATGTGGAGGATCAGATGCTTGGTCTGGGATTACTGCTAACCCTGCCCTAGGCAAAGCTTGTGATTTGTTGGTTTCCCAAGGAGGCACTGGTGTATTAGCTGAAACTCCAGAAATTTATGGAGCGGAACATCTATTGACAATGCGGTCTGTCGATCAGGCAACTGGTGAGAAACTAGTGAATTTAATTAAGTGGTGGGAAGATTATACGTATCGAAACAATGGTTCGATGGATAATAACCCTAGTCCCGGTAACAAAAAGGGGGGATTAACAACAATATTAGAGAAGTCACTTGGAGCATCAGTCAAAGGTGGAAATACTCCTTTAATGGGAGTGTATAAATACGCTGATATCGTGAAGGAGAGGGGGTTCGTTTTTATGGATAGCCCAGGTTACGACCCTGCCTCAGTAACAGGCCAAATAGCTGGAGGATGTAATCTTGTTTGTTTCACTACTGGTCGAGGTTCAGCTTTTGGCTCTAAACCAGCTCCTACAGTAAAACTGGCAACAAATACCGAAATGTATAACCGCATGAAAGATGATATGGATATAAATTGCGGTGATATTCTAGACGGCAGTCTTTCAGTTGAAGAAAAAGGACGGCAAATTTATGAAATGATCCTTCGGGTGGCATCTGGTGAGAAATCAAAGTCTGAATTACAAGGCTTGGGTGATTATGAATTTGTCCCATGGCAAATTGGGGCTGTAATGTAATGGTAAAATTGCTGCTGGCTGGGACCGGTCTGATTGGGCACAGACACATGCAGCATATTTTAGAACACCCAGATTTAGAGTTGGTTGGGGTTATTGACCCTCTCATAACTGACGAAAAAATTGAAGGTGTGAAAACTTACCGTTCATTAAATGACGTGAATAAGCATGCTGATGGTATAATTTTAGCCACCCCAACTGAAACACACGCAGATCTTACAATACAATCTCTTGAGATGGGTTTGCATGTCTTAGTTGAAAAGCCAGTAGCGGCTTCACTTCTAGAAGCAGATAAAATGATAAGTGCGTCTGAAAAGACTGGCTTGAGTATTTTGGTTGGTCATCATCGCCGCCACCACCCTTTAGTAAGCGAGACAATTAATATTCTTAAGTCCGGTAAAATCGGGAGACCTGTTGCCGCGTCTTTAATGTGGTTAATGCGAAAACAAGATGAATATTTTGACGTCGACTGGCGCAAGGGTATTGACGGCGGACCAGTTAAGCAAAACTTAATACATGATGTTGATACTTTGCGGGCTTTTTTTGGAGAAATAATTTCTGTTGTAGGCTCAGGAACAAACATAGTTAGAAATGCCAAAAGACACGAAAATGGTGGAGTAGTTTTAGAATTTAATACGGGGATGGTAGCTACAATAACTTTTTCAGATGCAACACCAACTCCCTGGGGATTTGAAGCTGGAACTGGAGAAAGCCCGTATATACCCAAAACCAATCAGTCATCAATGTTCATTGCTTGTACGAATGGTGGGTTGGAATTCCCCACACTAAAATTATGGAGTGGTGCTTCAAATTGGAACGAAAAACCAATTATGGAGCATCAAAATATTTCTGAAGCAGTTCCTTTGATTAGGCAACTTGAGCACTTTTCTGATGTTATACAAAAAAAAGCCACTCCAATTGTAGATGCTAAATCGGCCCGTGAAACACTTTCGGTAATACTCCAAATAGAACAAGCAACGATGCCAACGGCAAAATTTGAGTGAGAGGACAATATGGATTTAAAAAATTGGATTTTTCAATTCAGGATTGACGGGTTTTGCAGAGGTTTCGGAAATGACTGATTGTTTTAAAAATCATTATTCAGTGGATAAAATGTAAGTGTTTACTGAGCCAGAAATAAATCAAAGGCAGAATAATGCTGCCATGGGTATATTTCTGATGCTAAGTGCATGGGGCCTATTTGCTCTGGTAGACACCTCGGCCAAGTGGCTGGTTTTAGCTTCGATTTCTACTGTTCAAGTGGTATTTATGCGCTATGCAGTGCAGTTTGGCTGTACTTTAATAGGTGCTGCTGGACCTTTTGCTGTTACGAGAACAATGGACCGAAAGACATTTTTGCTTTTATCTTTTCGTGCTACTTTGCTGGTCGTTTGTACATTTTTTAATTTTATTGCGATAAAATATCTCCCGCTAACTATGACGTCAGCGATCATGTTTTCTTCACCAATAATAGTTGCCGCCATTTCTATGGTTTATCTACGGGAGTTTGTAGATATTTGGAAAATACTAGCCATATTTTTGGGGTTTTTCGGTGTTCTGGTAATAATTCGCCCATTTGACGCTCAATTCCATTGGGCTGCCTTGTTATGTGTCCACAATGCAATTGCAATTTCAGTTTTTTCACTAGTTACTAGGCAATTGTCTGGGGTTGTTACAGCTTCGACCATGCAATTTTTTGCTGGTGGGTTTGGAACAATAGTTTTTTTACCTTTAGTCTTGATTTATTGGGAGAGTCCAAGTTCGTTATTATCATGGGTACTCATGTTTTTTATGGGTATAGTAGCTTGGGCGGGTCATGAAGTCTTTGCTAGGGCACATCTGTTTTCTTCAGCTGCCACTCTGATGCCATTTTCTTACTCAAATATCATTTTCATGACATTAGCTTCTAATTTTGTTTTTGGATCCAGACCAGATTTTTTAGTTTTTGCTGGAGCTTTCTTGATTGTTTTCTCAGGAGTTTCAATTTGGTGGAGAGAAAGCTTAAATACTTCAAAGGTAGCCTCTAGATGACCTGTCGTGTTGCTATCCTTGGCCTGGGAATGGTGGCTGGGTTACACGTTCAAGCTGTTAATTCTCTGGATGGCTTTGAGGTCCATGGAGTTTTCTCACGAGATTATTTAAGAACTAAAGATTTTGCTAAAAGTTTTACTGCAAACGCAATAGCGTTTAAAAATTTTTCAGATCTATGCAATGATAAAAATATTGACTTAGTATTACTTTTAACTCCTCCAAATGCTCGTTTGGATTATGTCAAAGCTCTTACCAAAGCAGGAAAGCCCCTCATTGTTGAAAAACCCTTAGAAAGAGATTTCGAAAGGTCTCGGAATATAGTCGAACAAGGAAAGATCCATAACGTACCTATAGGTGTTTTTTTACAGCATAGAAAAAGGCCATCAATAGAAGCTTTAAAGAAGTTACTTGATGAAAAACGATTGGGTAATGTCGCAACTATCGAAGTCCGTATACCTTGGTGGAGGGAACAAGATTACTATGACCAAGATGGAAGGGGTACGTTGTCCAGGGATGGAGGAGGTGTACTGATAACCCAAGCGATACACACTTTGGATATTATGCTATTGCTGTGTGGACCGGTAACAGAGGTCCAAGGTATGATCCACACATCCTCCCTACATAAACTAGAGGCAGAGGATTTTTCTGGGGCTTTGTTAAACTTTAAGTCTGGTGCCAAAGGGACATTAATGGCTTCAACTACGCATTACCCTGGGTCTAAAGAGGAGATTATTCTTAATTGCTCTGAAGCAACAGTAAACATAAGCGGCGATGACTTAAAGATTTTTTATCACGATGGCAAACTAGAGCATCTTGAATCCAGTTCCCAAACGGGAAGTGGGAGCGACCCAATGGACTTTGGCCATGCCTGGCATGCAAGCGTCTTGGATGATTTTTGGAGTGAATTTACCAACAAACAAAAAATTCAAATTTCTGCTGAAAGTGCTCTACCTGTTCATAAGTTAATTGATACCATTATAAATTCTTCAAAATTAGGTAAGAAAGTGATTATTTGAATTGAACGAGTTTAGTGTAAAATTTGGAATTATTGGTATCGATCATAGGCACGTTTATACCCAAGCCCAGTTTTTGGTTGAACTAGGTGCTGAGCTGGTTGGCTGGCATACAGACGGCTCACCTACCACACTAGAAGGTTTTACAAAACGCTTTCCGAAAGCTAAGCGATTTACGGACCCTCGCAGTTTGCTGGAGGATCCCGATATACAGGTAATTTTAACCTCAGCGATCCCAAGAGAAAGAGCGAAAATATCTATTTCCGCTATGAAACATGGTAAGGATGTCATGTCAGATAAACCTGGGTGCCTATCCTTCGGTGAGTTAGAGGAATTAAGTCAGACAGTTCAGCAAACTGGTCGTATCTGGTCAGTAGATTTTTCTGAGCGATTTGAAGTTCCCGCAGTAACTCTTGCATCTAAATTGGTTTCAGATGGAGCAATAGGAAACGTAATTCATACATTAGGTATTGGGCCTCATAGACTGAATTCAGTATCTCGACCGAATTGGTTTTTTGATCCCAATCAAAATGGCGGAATACTGGCTGATATAGGGTCGCATCAAATTGATCAATTTTTGTTTTTTACTAAGTCAGAACGTGCCGAGATAACTTTGGCATCAATTAGGAATATGGGGCACCAAGAGTTTACAAATTTTTCAGATTTCGGCGAAATTGCCCTCCGTTCTGAAAAGGCAAATGGTTATATTAGACTGGATTGGTTTACGCCGGATGCTTTGCCAACTTGGGGTGACGGTAGGTTATTTTTATTGGGAACCGAAGGTAGCATAGAAATAAGAAAATATTGTGATATCGGTAGTGAAGAAGAAGGGAACTACGTTTATCTTACTAACGGTACAAAGTATGAAAAAATATACGGGGGAGATGCTGGTTGCCCATATTTTTATAATTTTTTAGTTGATGTTGTTGAAAGAAGTGAAACTGCTATGCCTCAAAAACATCCCTTTAAGGTAATGGAACTAGCAATCCAAGCACAGCAAATGGCAGATGGAGATAAAAGAAATGAACTCATATGATTTTAAAAATCAAGTGGCTGTTGTTACGGGAGGAGCAAATGGTATCGGTTATTCTGTGGCTGAGAGATTATCAAAAAGTGGTGCTACTGTAAAAATTTGGGACTTGGATTTCGCAGCAGCCCAGAAGGCAGCTGAAACGATAAATGCAGAGGCAGTCCAGTGTAATATCACGGACTGGAAATCAGTTCAAAATGCTGCTGAAACTTCGATTAAAGGCAGTGAAAGAATTGATGTACTTGTCAATTCGGCTGGTATAGCTGGTCCAAATGAACCGGTAATTGATTATGACAATGAAGCATGGGATCAGATAATTTCGGTAAATCTTACTGGTGCATATTACGTCAACAAGGCTGTTGTCCCATATATGAAAACAAATAAGTATGGGCGAATTGTTAATATAGCCTCAGTTGCTGGTAAAGATGGGAACCCAAATGCAAGTGCATACTCCGCTTCAAAGGCTGGTGTTATTGCATTAACTAAGTCGCTTGGGAAAGAGCTGGCAGACTTTAACATTGCCGTAAACTGCGTTACTCCAGCTGCTGCTAAAACTGCTATTTTTGATCAAATGTCGCAGGAGCACATAGATTATATGCTATCAAAAATTCCAAGGGGCCGTTTTGTAGAGGTACAGGAAATTTCTAGTATGATAGCTTGGATGGCGAGCTCTGAAAACTCCTTCACTACTGGTGCAGTTTTTGACTTATCAGGTGGAAGATCAACTTATTAAAGGTGAAAAATGAAAAATATCGGTGTAATTGGCTTAGGCGATATGGGCAGTGGCATTGCCCTGAATTTGATAAAAAATGGATTTAAAGTTTTTGGATCTGATCTTCTACCTGCACGGCAAGAAGCATTCAAAGAAATGGGGGGCTCATTAGAGACATCAATTTCTGATATCGGGAAAAAATGTGATGCTGTTTTCGTTATGGTTATGAATGGCGGTCAGGCAAAATCAATCATTTTTGATAAAGATGGTCTTGCGAAAAATATGGAAGAGGGCAGCACTGTAATTCTGTCTGCTACTATCAAGCCTTCAGAAGCTGAGGAGATTGGCCAATTAATTAAAGATACTGGTATTAAATTTATAGATACGCCTGTGTCTGGTGGATTTCCAGGCGCGCAGTCGGGGACGCTTACGCTTATGGCCTCTGCATCAGAAGATGTGATGAGTAAAAATAGAGACGTTTTACAGGCTATTTCTTCAAATATTCATCATGTTGGAACTGAGGCAGGTCAAGGTCAAACGGTAAAGGCCTGTTTGCAATCATTGATAGGCGCACAATTTTCTGCGACTTTTGAAGCGGCCGCATTGGCAGCAAAAGCTGGGATCAGTGGTGAAGTTTTACATACCGTTTTCTCAACATCATCTGCTGGGTGTGGCATAGTAAATAATGCTTTGCAAAAAATTATTGACCGACAGTTTGAAGGTACAGGAAGTCATATAAATACCATGCATAAAGATTTAACAATTTCTTTAAATCTTGCAGAAAATCTTGGGGTTCCAATGCATACGGCCTCAGCAGCAATGCAGATATTTCACGCTGGACGCACAAAATATCCGGATGGTGATAATTGGGTTTGTACGCGTGTTATCGAAGAAATTGTTGGTGCTGAACTACATCGCTAGGAGATCAAAATGAAATTAGGCGTAATTTGTGATGGAATAAGTCGTGATCTGGCTCACTCTGTAGATGTTATGGATGAGTTTAATCTAGAATATGCAGAGTTACAGTTTGTTGGCGAAAAAGAGGTTGGTGATCATTCTAAAGCAGAAATAAAAGATATTGATAATCTACTTAGAGACCGTGGCAAGCCAGTTAGCTGTCTTTCGCGTCATATATTTGCAGGAATGACTGCTCAGAACAAACCAGGTGACACATTACATATTAAGCATATGGATGCTCTCAAAAGAGTAGTTGATATGGCCCATATTGTTGGATCGCCTTTTGTTCGCATAATGACGCAAAAAAAAGAGCAAATTTTATGGGGATTTAATGGGGCAGAAAAGTGGAATGTTGCTCACGGTGCCTGGAATACCATGGCACCTATGATAGAACCTGCCGTGGAATTTGCTGGAAGCGCGGGAGTAAAGTTAGCAGTTGAGACGGGTAACGGTACGATGGTCAATTCGAACTATACTGCTCGAAAACTGATAGATGAACTGAATGCAAAAGATACCTTGAAAGTCCTCTGGGACCCTGGAAACAACTGCTGGTGTCACGAGTTAGCATTTCCGGATGGGTATGAAGAAGTAAGAGGTGGGTACTTAGGGCACGTTCATATAAAAGATGTCCTTGTAGATACTCCGAAAGCAACACTGACCGTAAAAGAAATGGGAGAGGGACAGTTGGGTCCCCTTTTTAACCCTATCGCAGCGGCTCTTAGAAAAGACCAATATGGGGGGGTGATTTCATTTGAAAGTGTTTACCATCCAGGAAATGGAAATTTTGAGGATGGTTTTCGCAAATGTATTGATAAATTTAAAAAAATATTTGGAGAAGTCCAATGAGTGAAAAGCCAACAATAGGTTTTATTGGTGTAGGTTTCATGGGTCACGGCATGGCTTCAAACATACTTAAAAATGGCTACCCGCTTATGATAAAAGGAAACCGGAACCGAACTCCTATTGATGATTTGGTTAAAAAAGGTGCGGTGGAAGCTGGCTCAATAGCTACTCTAGTGAAATCTTCTGAAATAATTCATTTATGCCTCTCAAACTCTAGTCAGGTAGAAAATGTTTTAGAAGGTCCTGGCGGTATTATAGAGAATGCTAGGGCTGGGGTGATTGTTATCGATACATCTACTTCTGATCCAGAGTCATCGCTTCGTATGTCTAAAGCCTTGAAAGACGTGGGTATGGAATTTGTTGATGCTCCTCTTGGCCGAACACCAAAAGAGGCGGCCTTAGGAACTTTAGATGCTTTGGTCGGGGCCGATGACCATATTTTTGCGACTGTGAAACCAATAATTGCCTGTTGGTCGGCAACTGCAACGCATTTAGGACCTATTGGTTCAGGTCATAAAATGAAATTAATAATGAATTTCCTCGCTATGAGTTATGGGGCGCTTTATTCTGAAGCAACTGTTTTAGCTGCAAAATCAGGAATTTCTCCTCAAAAGGTAAATGATGTTATTGGTAATAGTCGGCTTAATACGGGTTTCTTTGAGACATTCATGCGGTATTTAGTCGGACGGGATCCTGATGCCCATCAATTCACACTGACAAATGCTGCAAAAGATATCAGTTATGTCAATCAGATGGCACATAATGCTGGAATGGCTAATCTAATGAGTGCTGCTGCTAAACAGTATTACATGCATGCTACAGCAATTGGTGCTGGAGATGATTATGTTCCCATGCTCGTAGATCATATTGGGAAAATGAATGGTATCAACATTCAGGATGAAGTTACAAAAGGTGAGAATGACAACAAAACCACTTAATAAAATTGAGGACTTTTGTCTTAAGCTTTTTGATTTGATAGGTGCAGACGAAAATGTTGCAAGTGCTTGCGTGTCTAGCGTTATGCATGGCACTCGCTTTGGCGTTGATAGTCATGGGGTTCGTTTGGTACCTCACTATATTAAGGTTTTGGAGACTGGTAGGTTAAATAAAAACCCGTCTATTAAATTTAAAAATTTAAAGTTGGGTAGCGGGTTGCTAGATGGTGATCACTCACAAGGTGCTTTGCCGACCTACAAGGCAATGGATCATGCAATTGAAATGGCGAAAAAAACTGGTATTGCGGCCGTTGGAATCACAAATTCGTCTCACTTTGGTCCGGCAGGCGCTTATACGCTACACGCTGCAAAAAAAAATATGATTGCATTAGCTTTCTGCAACTCTGACAGTTTTGTGAGACTTTATGATGGAGCGGAAAGATTTCACGGGACTAATCCAATTTCAATGGCCGTTCCTTCAGGTGAGCAAAACCCTTGGCTTTTTGATATGGCAACAAGTTCTGTACCTTTTAATAGAGTTGAACTATTTCGTTCACTAGATCAAAACTTACCTCAGGACGTTGCTTCTGATGAAAGTGGAAATTCTACGCAGGACCCGCATGTTGCTGAAATGCTAGATCCCCTTGGAGCAAAGTTTGGGTTCAAAGGAGCGGGTCTCGGGGGAATTTCTGAAATTTTTTCCGCCGTTTTAACAGGTATGAAACTATCACGTGAGTTATTGCCAATGTCAGGTCCAGATATGACAACGCCAAGAGAATTAGGTGCATTCGTAATTGCTATAGATCCAGAGGGTTTTATAGGTTCTTTTTTATTCAAAGAAGGAATGCAGAGGTATCTTAGTTTACTTCGAAATAGTAACACCAAAGAAAAGTCTTTTGTCATGGCGCCAGGAGATAGAGAATGGCAAACTGCTCGTCAAAGGGATAAAAATGGCGTTGTTCTTGATCCGGTCACTATCGAACAATTTAAACTATTAGCAGAACGGTTTGGGATTTCATCAAAATTTGATTTATGGAACGATTATGATTGAAACTTGGCGATGGTTTGGACCAACAGATAAGGTCACCTTAAGCGATATTAGGCAAACTGGCGCTTCTGGAATAGTTACCTCACTTTATCATTTGGAACCGGGAATAGTTTGGAAGAAAGAAGAAATTTCTTCCAGGTTGATAGAAATCGCTGGATCAAAAAGTCACCCGACCAACTTATCATGGCAAGTAGTTGAAAGTTTACCGGTCAGTGAGGTTATAAAAACGGGCTCCCATCCTCGAGACGAGCACATAAAAGCATGGATTGAGTCCATGGAAAACTTATCAGAACTCGGCATAAACGTGATTTGTTATAATTTCATGCCAATACTTGATTGGACCCGTACTGAGTTGGCTGCTCCAATGTCGAGTGGAGCTACTGCTATGTATTTTAACTTGTTGGATTTTATTGCTTTTGATTGTTTCATTCTGGAGCGGACAAACGCTCAAAGTGATTACGAAAAACAATTAGTGGATATAGCAAAAAATCGTTTTGAAGGTTTTTCGAAAGAAAAAAAATTAACTCTTAGTAAAAACATCACAGCAGGTTTACCTGGTGCTGGAGAGAAGTTAACTTTTCAAGAAGTAAAAAGAAGACTTGAAGGTTATTCTGGAATTGATGCCGATAAGTTAAGAGAAAATTTTAAATATTTTTTGGACGCTGTCGTGCCAACTGCTGAAAAACTAGGGGTGCGTCTATGCTGTCACCCTGACGATCCTCCGTGGCCTCTGCTGGGGTTGCCCCGAATTATGTCCACAGAAGAAGA
>JBJLGF010000063.1:0-27633 GCA_045564975.1 Paracoccaceae bacterium | reverse complement strand
TGGAACTTGCCCATCTGGTGGCAGAAGAAGATGTTGGTATAAATAAAAAGATAGGTGAGCACGGATTAGAGATTGTTAAAAAAATAGCATCTAATAAACCGGCAGGGGAACCCGTTAGGATGTTAACACATTGCAATGCTGGATGGCCGGCAACAGTAGACTGGGGCACAGCTACTTCACCGATGTATCATGCACACGAGGCAGGCATTCCTATTCATGTTTGGGTTGATGAAACAAGGCCAAGAAATCAAGGAGCAATGACCGCCTGGGAGCTTGAGAGCCATGGCATTAGTAATACTTACATCACAGATAATGCTGGTGGGCACCTTATGCAAAAGGGCCTTGTTGATATGGTTATTGTGGGTACTGATCGAACCACTGCCCAAGGTGATGTCTGTAACAAAATTGGCACGTATCTCAAGGCACTAGCGGCTCATGATAATAATGTTCCATTTTATGTAGCTTTGCCTTCACCCACAATAGATTGGACAATAAGTGATGGCGTAGCAGATATTCCAATTGAAGAGCGAGCCGCTCGGGAGGTAACCCATATTTTTGGACACCACGAAAAAAATAGTATTGAAGAAATAAGGGTTACTTCAGAGGGTGTTTCTGGAGGAAATCCAGCTTTTGACGTTACCCCAAATAGATTGGTTACAGGATTAATTACGGAGCGTGGAGTTTCTGATGCTTCTGAAAAAGCTCTAGCAAAAATGTTCCCAGATTTAGCAGGATTTTGAAAATATGATCAAAAATAATTATAAATCTAGCGAAGCTAAATCTTATGTCGATCAAGTAGGCAAAGATGCTGCTGATCAAGAGCTCGCGCTTCGAGTTTACACATCAAGAATAATTGGACAAAATCCTGATCTTGTTATGCATGGTGGTGGTAATACCTCCGTTAAAGTTGAACGGAAAGATCTTTTTGGAAATAATAAACAAGTAATACATGTTAAGGGATCAGGCTGGGACTTAGATACGATACAAGCACCTGGGCTACCTGGCCTTTGGTTGAACCCGTTGAGAGAGTTAAGAAATCTAGATAAACTATCTGATGAAGATATGGTCAACGCTCAAAGGGCTAATTTGCTGGACAGTTCGGCACCAAATCCTTCAGTCGAAACATTATTACATGCTTTTCTTCCGCATAAATTTGTCGATCATACCCATGCTACACCATTTTTAATCCTTGCAAACCTTCCGAATGCCGAAGAAGTGTGTAAAGAAATTTTTGGCTCAAGGTTAGGAATAGTTCCCTATATAATGCCTGGCTTCGCTTTGGCAAAAAAAGCGGCTGAAGTTTATGATCAAGATCCTAGCGTTGAAGGTTTAATGCTGCTGGGTCATGGACATTTTGCTTTTGGTGAGACAGCTGAAGAAAGCTACAATCAAATAATATCACATACACAAACTGTTGCAGACTATTTTAACTTGAAAAAGCCGACTGCTCTTAATGTCAAAGCTAGCCATACATCTCATAAAGTCTTACCAGTGATAAGGGGTCTCATAGCTGAAATGATTGGGCCTAATGCTGCTATGCCAATTATCGATGTAAGAAATGGCCCAGAAGAAATTGAATTCCTAAAGAGAGCTGATTTGGACAGTTTATCTGAGCGGGGAACTGCATCACCAGATCATGTTATAAGGATTAAGGGTCGCCCACTAGTTTTACGAAAGTCAGTATGGGAGCAGGGAAGTTCTGCGATTAAAGAAGCGCTTAAGGACTATGAAAACGAATATGAGGCAATGTTTGAGCGCCAGGCTTCTAAAGCGGCCCAACCTAAAACTATTCTTCCACCAGACCCTAAAACAATATGGATGGAAGGTGTGGGTCTTTTAGGTCTCGGCTCAAATTTTAAAGCAGCCAGTATAGCGGGCGATCTTGTTGTTCAGAATGCTCGTGTGAGGTCAGTCGGTGAGGATGCGGGTGGGTTTTATCCTATCTCCGAAAAAGATTTATTTGATTGTGAATATTGGTCATTAGAACAAGCCAAACTTGGCAAAGGGAAAGCGCCGGCGTTTCAGGGAAAAGTGGTAATGGTAACTGGAGGATCAGGAACAATTGGGTTTGAAACGGCAAAGGCATTTGCGTCATTAGGAGCACAATGTTTTTTGATTGATCTAAACCAAGAAAATTTGAATGCTGCTATAGAAAAATTGGGCAAAGGCCATTTTGGAAAAGCGCTGGATGTAACAAATCCAAAGGCAGCAACAGAGGCAATTACATCTGTTATAGAGGCGTACGGAGGTCTTGATATACTAGTCTCTAACGCAGGATCAGCGCAGTCGGGGTCAATGATAGATATGACTAGCTCTTCCGTCAGGAAAGCTTTTGAGTTGAACTTCTTTTCTCATTACGAGTTTGCAAAAGAAGCAGCAAACTTGATGAAGTTGCAATCCAGAGGTGGTCAGATCTTGTTTAATATATCGAAACAAGCTGTAAATCCTGGTAAAAATTTTGGTGCATACGGGATGCCAAAGGCAACAACTTTTTTTATGATGCGACAGCTTGCGCTGGAGCTGGGAGCAGATGGTATCCGAGTTAATGGGGTTAATGCTGACAGGATAAGGTCAGGCTTGCTTACAGATAATTTTATAGCTGAACGTGCAAATGCCCGAGGTGTTTCTGAAGATAGTTATATGGCTGGTAACTTACTAAATGCAGAAGTCAAAGCAAGTCATGTAGCGGAAGCTTTTGTTTCACTCGCCCAAGCCGAACGAACAACTGGACATGTAATGACGGTAGATGGTGGTAATATTGAAGCTTCTTTGCGTTAATAAGAGACAATAAAAATCTATGCTGCGAAAGGGTCATAACGACACCGAAGCAAGGGTAGCATATTCTACAAAAGATGAGAATTATTTAGCAAACATAGCTCTTTTTTATCAATTAGGTGGATTAAAGATCTACTAGGTATGAGAGGATATGATAATGGATGATATTTTAATTACAGATGCCTTAATTATCACATGTGACGGAAACCATTCTATTATCGAAAATGGTGTCATGGCTGTTAATGACGGCAAGATAACAGCTTTAGAACGCTCTAACACATCAGCTGCAAAAAAGCTTACTGCAAAAAAAATAATTGGGGCAAATGGCAATATAGTGATGCCGGGTTTAATAAATATGCACTGTCATGCTGCCGATAGTTTGTTCAGAGGGCTGGTTGAGAACCTTCCTCTTGAAGAATGGTTAGGACGTGTTTGGATAGCTGAAAAAGCCATACTTACTCCTGAAACTACTTACCTTGGTTCTTTATTAGGTTTAGCGGAAAATCTTTTGAGCGGATCGACAACTGTAATGGATATGTTTTGGTATCCAGACGAAACTGTTAGAGCTGCAAAAGATTTAGGCATGCGAATATCCACTGGTGGTATCTTTTTTGATTTGCCAGGAATAGGTGGGCGCTCCCATGAAAATTATGTCTCAGAGGCCCAAAACTTTTATAAAAGCCACTCATCCGATGACAGTGTAATTCCCGCTATCTTGCCGCATGGTAGCTACACTGTTTCTCCACAAAATTTGAGTGAGGCCAAAAGCATTGCAGATGAACATGGGATGTTATTTTGTACTCATGCTGCAGAAACCCAAGCCGAGCAAAATGATATAAAGACACGTTATAATAACTCGGTAATACGGCATTTAGATAAGTACAAATTGTTGGGAGAAACCTCAGTACTTGCTCATTGTGTACATCTAGACAAAACAGAAATCTCCCTCTTAGCCCAAAGTAAGACAAATGTAGTCCTTAACCCAATGTCAAACCTTAAGTTAGGGTCAGGTATCGCTCCAGTTAAAGAAATGTATAGAGCAGGAATAAATCTTACACTTGGTACAGATGGGGCAATCAGTGGAAACGACTTAGATATGTGGTTGGCAATGCGATTAACCTGCGGTTTAGCAAAAGGCTTAAATATGGAAGCTGATGCTTTAACTGCTGAGCAGGTACTTCACATGGCAACCATTAGTGGTGCGAAGGCTTTAGGTCGATCCGATTCACTTGGTAGTCTAGAAATAGGTAAAAATGCAGATTTTATATTGGTAGATATAAACAATTCTCATTCTATTCCTCTTTTTGACCCAATCACTCATCTTGTTTTTGGTGCGGGACGTTCGGATGTCACAGATGTATTTGTTTCTGGAAAACATGTTGTGGAAAATAAAAAGATCAGCGGTCTAGATATCGAAAAAATTCATGCAGAGGTTTGTCAATTAGCCCCATCTATCAAAGCTAGCCTTGAGTAGGAAAGAGCCTCCAATGAAAAAGAATTTTGTAAAAAAAATAGAACTTGCCGCTGAATATATTGGTCAACGAATAAGCCAGAGCCCCGAAGTTCTATTAATTTTAGGATCTGGTTTGGGTGATGTAACGAATGAAATCTCAAAGGAAGCAGAAATCTCTTACAAAGAGATCCCAGAATTTCCCTTTTCTACAGCGCCATCCCATGCGGGAAATTTAGTTTCGGGAAATTTCAATGGAAGGCACGTATTGGTTATGCAGGGTCGGTTACATCTTTACGAGGGGTGGAAAGCCTATGAGATAGCATTTCCAATCAGAGTTGCAAAAAGCTTAGGTGTAAAAAAGATGATTGTGACAAACGCCGCTGGCGCTTTGAATACAAGTTTTGAACCGGGAAGTATTATGATGCTTACCGATCATATAAATTTCACTGGCCAAAACCCACTTATTGGCCCACATGACGATGAACTAGGATTACGCTTTCCAGATATGTCCGATGTCTATGATAAGAAAGTACAGGGAATAGTTTCTAACTGCTTTAAAAATGCTGGTATCAAATTGAGCAAGGGAATTTACGCTGGTATAATGGGGCCTTCTTTGGAGACTTCGGCAGAGCGACGTTTTCTAAAGGGGAGTGGAGCAGATGCGGTTGGTATGTCTACAGTAATGGAAGTGATTGCAGCAAAACAGGCTGGTTTTGAGATTGCCGGTCTATCAGCAATTACTAACAAGGCTGATGGTGGGTCAGAGCAGCAACCAGATACAATTGAAGAAGTGTTAGAGTATGCCAGTGTAGCAGGAAAAAAGATTAAATCTATTTTGCCAGAACTGTTACAGGCATGGACCTAAAAATATTGAATGAAAGTTTTATAACAATTTAGGAGTTTGTTTAATTGACTGAGCTTACGGGAAAGCGGGCTCTTGTTACGGGTTCCAAAAGCGGTATCGGATTTGCTATCGCAAAAAGATTAGTTCAAGCTGGGGCTGAAATTATTCTGCACGCTAGAAGCGATAGCGCTGAAGTCGAAGAAGCTAAAATGAAATTAGCAAAACTCACGACCCAAGGGGTCTCAATAGCTCTTGGGGATTTCTCAGATCCAAATTCTTGCCGCTCAATATTTGAAAAAATAAAAAAAGATAACAAACTAATTGATATTTTGGTTAACAATGCAGCCATTCAACCTGTATGCGCATTAGCCGATATGTCTTCTTCTGATATCAGTCAAATGTTGGAAATTAATCTGCAGATTCCGATTATGATGACACGATATTTTGCTCAATATTCTGAAAAAGGCGGTTCAATTTTGAATATCTGTTCTATAGAGGGGCTGACACCTGCCCTAAATCATAGCCACTATGCCTCCTCAAAAGCAGGCCTTATTAATTTTACTAAAGCTTCTGCTCTTGAGCTTGGATCCAAAAATATCCGTGTAAATTCCATTTCTCCCGGATTAACTGATAGGCAAAATTTAGCCAAAGATTGGCCACAAGGTGTCAAAAGCTGGTTAGAAAATGTTCCTCTAAAACGATTAGGAACTGGTGACGATATTGCCGATGCTGCCTTATTTTTGGTCAGTGATGCTGCAAGCTTTATTACGGGTGCAAATTTGATTGTTGATGGCGGTATGGAATGTGTGCCCAGGTGGTAAAGATAATGAAGAAGGGATAATCAAGTGAAGTTACCTCGAGATGATATCAGCTCTCCAGAATTTTGGACTGATGAACGATGTTTTATAACGGAGTGCTTAAATAGCGAGGAGATCGAAGAATTTTCTTTAGCTATTGCACGGGTCAGGCCTGCTGTAACGACACAATTGCACTGCCTTAGAGATACCAAAGAGATTTATATTATTCGAAAGGGTACAGGTTTGGTTCTTGTAGGCCAGCAAGAATTTGAGATTTCCGTTGGTGATAGTGTCATCATTCCAGCAAACACACCTCAAAGAATTACCAATTTAAGCAATAGCGAAGATTTAGAGTTTTATTGTCATTGCTCTCCTAGATTTGTCCCAGAAGCTTACGAAAATTTAGAAGCAAACAATAGCTAGTTTATGTCTGGTTCCTCAACAACAGCTCCAAAGTCAGTACGTAGAAAATCGAAATCACAACCCTTGTCAGCCTGTTCAATATGCTTTGAATACATATACCCATAGCCACGTTCGTATCGAGGTTTAGGCTCAACCCATTCCTTCTTACGCTTCTTCATTTCACTTTCTGAAACATCAACGTCAAGTTTACGGTTAGGAATATCTACCCGAATAATATCGCCGGTTTTAATTAGTGCTAGAGGCCCTCCAATAAAGGCTTCAGGTGCGACGTGTAGAATGCATGCACCGTAAGATGTTCCTGACATTCTGGCGTCAGACAGCCGGATCATGTCTCTATGCCCTTGTTTGAGGAGCGCTTTGGGCATTGGAATCATGCCCCACTCTGGCATACCTGGCCCGCCTTTTGGGCCAGCATTTCTTAAAACTAAAATATGATCTGCTGTTATGGGATAATCTTCATCATTTATAATTTCTTTTAATTCAGCATAGCTATCAGCAATGATGGCTGGTCCCCTATGTTTTTGAAATTTGGGGTCCATCGCTGCTGGCTTTATTACAGCCCCATTTGGTGCGAGGTTACCTTTTAAGACAGCCAGTGATCCCTCATGATAAACTGGATTTTTGAGTGTTCGGATCACATCACTATTATAATTTTCTGATCCTTTGATACACTCCCCAAGTGTTTGTCCTGTAACTGTTTTGACATTTAGATCGAGCTTATCGCCCAATTCAACCATAAGGGCACGTAGCCCACCAGAATAAAAAAAGTCTTCCATCAAATAGTCTTTTCCTGATGGACGGATATTGGCAATGACGGGTGTCGTTCGTCCAATTTTATCCAGTTGACCCAAAGTAAGATTAACTCCAGCCCGGCGGGCCATTGCGATAAGGTGGATTATTGCATTCGTCGAGCAGCCTGTAGCCATTGCCACCGTGACTGCGTTTCTTGTGCTTGCTTCGTTTATTATTTGATTAGGAGTAAGGTCTTCCCAAATCATTTCTACAATTCGACGACCACAATCGGTGGCCATACGTTTGTGGCTCGCGTCAGGTGCGGGGATCGAAGAAGCCCCTGGCAATGTTAAGCCCCAACCATCGGCAATGCTCATCATTGTCGACGCAGTTCCCATTGTCATGCACGTACCATAACTGCGGGCTATGCCGCCCTGCACCCCATCCCATTGTTCCATCGAAATATTTCCAGCCCTGCGTTCATCCCAATACTTCCATACATCAGTACCAGACCCTAGCTTTTCACCTGCATAGTTGCCTCGCAACATTGCTCCTGCAGGCATGTAGATAAAAGGTAAGCCCATGCTGGTTGCACCCATGATTAGAGCAGGTGTTGACTTGTCACAGCCTCCCATGAGGACTGCGCCATCAATGGGGTGAGAGCGCAAGGTTTCTTCAACTTCTAAAGCACCCATGTTTCGATACAACATTGATGTTGGTTTTAGAAATTGTTCGGAGAAGGAATGCACTGGCATTTCAACAGGCATGCCCCCAGCCTGATAAATTCCTTTCTTCACAAATTCAGCGCGGTCTCTTAAATGATGGTGGCACGGAGATAAATCTGACCAAGTATTGATAATGGCAATAATGGGCTTGCCCTCCCAATCCTCTTGATCGAGCCCCATTTGCATCGCACGTGATCTATGACCCATGGACCTCAAGTCATCAGGAGCAAACCAACGGGCAGATCTTAAATCATCTTTATTCTTAGACATGATATTTTAGTTTATAGATAGCTTTGCTGAGGGAGGATAGCTTTTAAATTTTTGGAACTGATCCATTATCTTGTACTGAAATCCTCATTGCAAAAGTCTTCAAAGCTTCCTAATTTGCATAGGTGAACCCCATTGTAAAAATATTTTCATTGAAAAGTGTCCCTGGTTTATTTTGGAGTGCTCCAACACCGTTATCAATTAAGCCGCCATTATTATCAGTTTTATTTTTATTTTTAGGCTTGTCGATTTTTGGTTTTGGCCACGCGATATTATTTGGCTCAAACTTTGGAGTTAGCCCGTGGATGGTTTTAGCCCAAGGGTTAGCAATTCAATTTGAAATAGGAATAGGTCTCTCAATTATAGTTGTAAGCTTCGGTGTTTTATTTTTTTGGATACCCCTGAAAGAAAAGCCAGGTATCGGAACTTTTATAAACTTTTTTGTAGTGGCAGCAGTTATCGAAATGACTTTGCCATATATACCCTATCAAACAGATATTTCCTTTAAACTTCTCCAAGTCTTTTTGGGAATTTTGGTTATAGGAATTGGGGGGAGTATTTATTTGATCGCCAACCTAGGTCCAGGGCCTCGCGATGGCCTTATGACGGGCCTTAGTAGAAAAACTGGAATTCCGATGGCCTATGTTAGAAACTGTTTAGAAATTTCAGCAGTATTTTTCGGATGGCTGTTAGGCGGAACAGCTGGTTTTGGGACGCTGATTTTCGCAATTATGATAGGGCCAGTGATTGTGGTTTATATGTATTTATTGAAGACTATTTTTGATAAATGACCAGAGGCTTCTAAATCTATATAATAGAAAAACTGGAAGTATTACATTTGTCAAAAGCTGTTCTCATAGGTTCAGAAATTTACCGGAATTCTCAATTTGGTGGAAATCATCCGTTATCCATTCCGCGTGTTTCCGCAGTTTTAGATTTAATCAGAGCCATTGGTGTTTGCGATAAAGAAGAGTATCAAACTGGCCCCTGTGCTAAGCCAGAATTTCTTCAGAAGTTTCATATTCCAGAATATATTTCCATTTTAAAAAAAACAGAGGCGTCTCAAAAAATTTCTGAAATAGATGCAAAGAATTTTAATATTGGCTCTCTCTCAAATCCAGTTTTTCCAGAAATGTTCAAAAGACCTGCGACTTCGGTGGGAAGTTCATTATTGGCAGCTGATTTAGTTGCTGATGGAGGGCGCGCGTATTCATTAGGCGGTGGATTGCATCACGGCATGGCAGGTTATGCAAATGGGTTTTGTTTTCTTAATGATTTGGCTTTCGCAATTTACCGTCTTCGTGAGCTTGGAATACAACGAATAGCTTATATCGATTTAGATGCGCACCATTGCGATGGCGTAACGGCTGCATTTCCAGAAGACGAAAATCTATTTATAGTTTCGGCTCACGAAGAGAAAAGATGGCCGTTTACTGGATGCATAGAAGAAAACTTTGTCGATCGAACTCTCAATATACCCCTACCCAGTCGGTGCAATGATACAGAATATATGTTTGTATTTGAAAAATTAGTATTTCCTTTGCTGGAAAGGTTTCAGCCGGAAGCATTAATCATTCAAGGTGGTGCAGATGCATTGGTAGATGATCCTATGTCGCGCTTATCTCTTTCTAACCAAGTTCTGTATAAAATACTGGGTGTATTGTTAGGATATTCCAAACGAGTAATTTTGACAGGCGGCGGCGGATACAATCCCTGGACAGTTTCTAGATTATGGACTGGCTTTTGGGCCTTACTCAGTAGTCGCCCCATTCCTGAAAGCTTGCCTGCAACGGCTATAGATCTTTTGAAATCACTATCTTGGCAAAGGAAAACAATGCCGAAAGAAAGTCTGCTGACTTCTATTCGTGATGTTCCATTGGAAGGTCTGTTAAGAATAGAGGTTCGCGATCTAGTAGAGCAAGTCTCAATGCTACACAGATATAATCAAAATTAGATCAGCTGGTGGTCAGATCTAATCTTTCAGATGTAGCCTGATTAGGTAAGAGCATTGCAGCTAAAAAAATAAAAACTGCGAAAAAACTCATCAAGGCAAATATTTGCCTCATCTCAAAATCATTCTGCATCATAAGGCTACAGATTGGCAGAACGCTAGCGCCAGCAGAAAGATTCAGAACATACTTAATACTTAAAATTTTTGCGCGCTTCCTGTCAGGAACGTATCGAGATAAAATAATATCATTAATAGGTACCTGCCCAAATACAAACGCCATTGCAAAAAGTGACATAAAAAACAGCGACCAATTTTCAAAGACAGATGAGAAATAAATAAATAAAACCTGCCCAACAGAAATTACCAGCAGGATTAGTTTTGGTGAAAATTTATCAGTCATTTTTCCTACAAAAATTTGAGAAAATGACGCAATGGCGTAGACAACCCCAGCTAGTAAACCTGTAATTGCCACTGATGTTGAAATGCTTGATAAAGAAGTTTCAAAATATCTTGGAATAATAAAAGTCATTGTTCCAAAAATAAATCCAGCACTTAGAGTTGATAAACCGATTGAACTTAATGCCCTCATCCAGTTTCTAGCAAAGGGCTGATCTAAATTTTCTTTTGTGCTCGTTTCATTGCTCTGCTCAACCCTCAAGGCGTATAAAAACTTAAGTCCGTATAAGATGCAAAAAACTCCTGGTAATAAAAAACATAGCCTCCAGTTTCCATAAAATAATATGAAGCCAGTTATTAGCGGAGCTGCAGCAACGCCCATGTTGCCAAAAACGCCATTAATCCCAATTCGAAGACCATTATTTTTGTTTTTTGCTAAAAGCATTGCAACGCCAACCGGGTGGTAAATTGCAGCGAAGATACCAATTAAAGATAGACTAAAGGAAAAGAACCAAACATTTGCTGACAGTGCAGCGAGTATCGAAGAAATTCCAATTCCAAAGTGATAAATAATCATTAAAAATGATCTGGAGATTTTGTCTGATAAATGAGCTGCCAGAGGCGCAAAAGCACCAAAAAACAAAAACCCAATAGCACCAAAGGCGATTATTTCATCGTAAGTAAACCCAAAGTATTTTCCTGCGTCATAAGCTGCCTTAGCAAATATCAACATCATAAAATGGTCTAAGAAATGACTAATATTTATGTATATGTCACTGATGCTTTTCGGTTGAAATATTGAGCTTCGGGTATTCATTCTAGGGTTTTGCTTCCGGTACTCGCTCAAAACTTGGCACCTCGGCTGGTATATGCTGATAAGCCTGTTTGTCTACGCAATAAATTGCTGATTGCGGACTAAACCAAGAATGGTCGTCCAATGTCCCAATTTTCAAGACTAACATTCCTGGACGCGGAGGGCTTTTAACGCAAATATGAGTGCCACAATTGCCACAGAAATAACGTATGCGCGGCTTTTCTAAATCGTCTCTCTGAAAAGTTTTAGGCTTACCTTTTGTGAAGCGAAAACTACTCTCAGATATTACGATCGAGGCGTTGGCTTCTCCTCCGGATAAATACCTACATTCTCTGCAATAACATAAAAGTTGGGAGTGTAGTGGTTCATCAAATTCATACTCTAAATCACCGCAGTAACATCTACCGGTATAAGACATATGGGCTCCTCATATTATTGATTTTGGATTAATTCAGAAGTTAGGCTTTTTAAATAAACTATGCTTTCAGCCGTCCATTTATCTTCATTCTCTTTGGCATCCTCAAAGTTTCCAGTCCATGGTAACCAGTGTTCATAAATCGCGCTTATTTCTGTATTTATAAACTTTGACAAAAGACTTTGAATATTTGTGAGGCCATTACCCATGGGTGCGCCTTCTATGCAAAACCCTACTCCATATGGATCTAACTTAAACTGATAGTCTTTGATGTGTAAGTTAATGGTATGTTCCGCTAAACAGTCTATCGTTTCATCGGGCCACTCCCCAGCGCAGATAGAATTAGCGACATCTAGGCAAGCTCCAAGATATTCATGATCAACAAGTTTGATTATTTTTGCCATTCTTGTTGAGGGGAAAGCGAAATGATTTTCTATGGCGATCTTACATTTTATTTTTTCGGCAATCGGAAGAATTTTTTTAAACTCTTTCGCGATGTCATCATCCGAAGTCTGAACATCATTGCCGTCCAAAGCTATTCTTAATATTCTTGCGTCTAAGCGTTCAGCAATTTGTAAATATTTTTTAGTGGTTTCTGGTGAAAAAGATTGCAATCCTATTTCAAGATTAATCCCTAGGTTATTTGCTGACTCAGAAAGTTCATTAAGAGTTTCGCTTGCTATAGTGTGGATAGGCATATTATCTGCAATCTGCAAAACATCCAAGTCAAGTTGAGATGTTATCTCTAGCAATTCCAAGCAGCTTAAAGGTTTTTGCGGTACTCGATCTTTATGGCCAATTGACCAACGGTAAGAATATGATCCTAGCCCAAGCTTCATAACAAATGCTTAATGAGTTCCTTCGCAACATATGCGCTATCACCACTTTCTGAGAGTTCTTGAATTTTTGTATCTCCAATTTTTGTAATCAGCGATCTTAGATCCTCCATGGTCTCAAAAGTATGCGATATTGCGTCACTTCCTTTCCCTGCTCTTGTGAAGACATCATATGCAATCCAGCCATCATAGCCAATTTTATCCATAAAATATATTGCTTCCAGTGTTTCCCATAGATTTACAGATCCAACGGGCATGTCCCAATCAGCCTGTCGATTGTTGTCATTAAAGTGAATATAGAAAAGACGTCCTGCATCATGTGCTGCCGCCATTTCTGCGGCTGGGCTTTCCTGCTCAATTAATGCATGACCCAAATCCATGGTTACACCAAGATTTTTCGATCCCACTCGGTCACAAAAGTGCAGCGTTTTGCCCATTGATGGTAAAATAATTCTATTGCGCACTTCGTAGGCCTTGTACTCAATAGAAATTTTCACATCACTATTATAGTTTGACACTTCTTGAAAAGCTTCGATGGCCCAGTGCCACTGTTTCATATGATCGACGTGGAATGGATGATCACTTCCATCAATTAATGGACAAACTGAAATCATATTTGCGTCAAATTCAGTAGAAATATCAATTGCCTTTTTCATGTAGTCAACTGATTTCTTTCTTACTGAAGCGTCTGGGTTCGTAAACGAGCCGGCCCTAAATATATCTTCGCCTTTTAAATTGACATTAATAGCAGAAACCTCATGCCCACTATCCTTCAAAATTTGTACATTCTCTCCGTTGTGTCCTAGATCTTGCGGATAAACGGGCTCGACACCATCAGTTCTAGGAATAGACTTTGCAACTTCCAAGCGATCACTAAAGCTTTTTTCGGGTTGGTAAGTATGAAACCGGTCAGAATATTTTCCAAGAGTTCCTAGAAGTATTGAATTTTTTGTTGCCATGACTTTTCTCCGGTTCTGCTGCGATGAATTAAACACAAATAGTTATTAATACCAAATGAATCTCAATGATTTATCGGTTAGCGTTCTGAAACTTAATTTTTAAACTTTTTTAACGGCAGAGCACATCACACGTAATTTTGCCACCGCCAAATCTGGAGTGAGCAATCCAAGACCGCAATCAGGAGCAATGACTAGTCTATTTCTATCAATATGATTAAGCGCTGAATTAATTCTGTTTATTATCTCATCCTCTGTTTCAACTCGGCTGGAAGCGATCGCAACTGCTCCAAAAATAACAGATTTTTTTTCAAACTTTTCCAACAAATCAAGATTGTTTTGACGATGAGCGTCCTCAATTGATACCTCATCGATATTTAACGTATCAACCTCGCTAGCTAACTGATGGTAACTATCAGGATCAGCCTTTTTGTAATCTTCATCATCCAAATGATCTGGATAACCGCAACACATATGCATAATTTTTTTAACATCTCTTGGCACACCGTGAAAACATCTCTCAATACCCTCCATACCAAAGGAGGATGCATCATCAACTTGCCGCGCAAACAGAGGCTCATCAACCTGAATATATTGGCAACCTACATCCACTAGCCGTAGTATTTCTTTGTTGATTGTATCCGCCAGGTCTCTGTTGAGTTTTGGGCGGTCATCGTAATAACAATCAGCCGTTGTGTCCATAATAGTCAGTGGTCCCGGTAGCGTAAATTTTATGGGAACTGGAGAAACTTTTTGACTACTTGCGTAATCAAGGGCCGCATAGCCCACATTTTTGTGCTCTATTTTTTTTCTAATAGCTGGCAGGTGTGAGTCATATGCTCCGTCTCTGAACAACCGGCGCTCAAGATTTTTAAAATCAAAACCATTGAGGTATCTACAATGATAGTGCACATAATTTTCGCGACGAACTTCACCGTCGGTGGGTATATCTATTCCAGAATCGATTTGTAATCTGATCACTTCTTTAGCGGCTTTGATAAAAAGTTGTTCGTCACTTTCTTTTGTATTCTCTTGATATTTAGTGAAATTTTCTGTGACGCGCTCAGAATTCATCGCGCCCTCATTTCTGGCAGCATCAAACCAGTCTTCGATTGGGAGATACGCTGGTTTAGGGAATGATCCGATTACTGTCGTCAAAAGTGAATGTGTCATTAATATTTCACCTGAATATAATAGCTAAGGATTATCTAGATTTTAATTCAATTCAACATGTGGTGAACAATAATCAACAAAATATGTGCTTTCTATATTTTTATTGATTTTTAATACATTCAGCCCCACACTCCCGGGAGAGTGTCATTCATTCAATTCCAAGGGGGAAACTATGAAAGAAAAGAAAAACTCAGCGCAGTCAGTTGGAATGGCTGCAAAAAACTTTAACCGTAGGGCTTTACTAAAAAGAGGTGCAGCACTAGCTGCTCTGACTCCTACAGCTCCTATGTTTGTAAAAAATGCATTCGCTGCGACGAGTGGCGAAGTAAACGTACTGATGTGGGGTGAATATTTACCAGATTCAATACTTGCAGACTTTAAGGCAAAAACTGGTATTACCGTAAATCATACAAAAATTGGTGATAATGGTGAAATTATAGCCAAAATGAAAGCGGGTGGTGGTGCAGGTTTTGATTTGGCCAGCCCGACCAACATGAGAGCCTTACAGTGGGAAAATCTCGGTGTGTTGGCGCCTTTTGACATGAATAAAATTTCCAATATCGGAAATGTTAACCCAGGAATGGTAGCTGTTGGCGAAAGAGATTGGAACTTTGGTGGAAAAGGTTCTCACTGGGTGCCTCAGCTATGGGGAACGGAATCAGTTTCTTGGCGTACTGACAAGTGGACACCAGATGGCCTACCTAGCTTTGGTGATCTTTGGGAGCCTAATCCTGGTATAAGTGGCGCTTTCATGATGGGTCGTACGTACTCTATGATGACTGGTTGTGGTATTTGGATGCATCATCAAGGTAAGATGGATTTCTGGTCTTCTTATAAAGATGAAGACACAATGCGTAAGAACTGGGAAACCATAACAGAGTATTGTATTTCTAAGAAAGGCAATCTTGTTAAGTTTTGGTCAGGCGCTGACCCACAAAAGCAAGGCTTTACTTCTGACGGTGTAGTCGTTGGTCAAACTTGGGATGGTCCAATTGTTTCGATGATGAAAGCAGGTGAGCCTGTTGCTTATCAAACTACCGATGAAGGTGCATTAGCTTGGGTTGATGGTATTACTTTATCAGCAAAAGCTGAAAATATCGATGAAGCATATGAGTTGATTAATTACAGCTTCACACCTGAAGTTGGCGGAAAGACTATCAATGAAATCGGCTACAACTCAGCAGTGATTGGTGCCTCTGATCACTACACAGATGAGACAAAAGCGATTTCACAGGCGATCTATCCTGGTGATACAGCATCTAAGCTTAATGCTTGGCCACCCGAGCCACCTTGGTTTGCAGACGCTCGTGCTGAGTATGCTAACAAGTTTGAAACTGCATAATAAGTAATATTAAAAACGAGCGCTTAAGATACCTTTGGCGCTCGTTTGCATTTAATTTCAACTAAAATAGTCTTCACACTTTTGAGGTAAAACATATGAGCGCTGAAGTTGAGTTGCAAAATGTTTCCATAGCGTTTGGGAATTTTTATGCCGCAAAAAATGTGAATGTAAAAATAGGTGCAGGGGAATTTTTTAGTTTTCTTGGCCCATCCGGTTGTGGAAAAACAACTTTGTTGCGAGCAGTTTCAGGTTTTCTTGAACCATCACAGGGTAAAGTATTGATAGACGGTCAAGATATGTCTGGAATAGGCCCCAACAAAAGACCCACGTCTCTAATATTCCAGAACCTCGCACTGTTCCCGTTAATGTCAGTTGCTGACAATATAGCTTTTTCACTTGAGGTCAGAGGTCATGATAAAGTTTCTAGGCGCAAAAGGGCAGACGAGTTACTAGATCTGGTCGCTTTGAATGGACAGGGCGATAAGAAAGTTCACGAGTTATCCGGCGGTCAAAAGCAACGAGTTGCAATAGCTAGGGCTTTGGCTGTGGAGCCAAAAGTTCTGTTGTTAGATGAACCATTATCTGCGTTAGATCTAAAATTAAGGCAAAAAATGCGAACTGAGTTGAGAGCTATTCAGCAAAGGGTTGGCATTACTTTTATTTATATTACGCATGACCAGGGAGAAGCTCTCACTATGTCAGATAGAGTCGGCGTGATGAACGATGGAGAGCTAGAGCAAGTTGGATCTTGTTACGACGTGTATGAAGCACCTTGCACACCATTTGTTGCGACATTCGTTGGAGAAAATAATGCCTTTTACGGAAAAGTAGAAAAAGTTGAAGGGGATAAGGTAAAAGTTCAAACGGGCGTTTCATCCTTCATAGGCCAAGCTGGCTTGGGATTGGACAAAAAAAACTATAAGTTCAAAGCTGGAGATGAAGTTATAATGTTTGTAAGGCCTGAAGCTATAAGTTTGAAAGGCAATTCTAAGAAGGCCCAGAACTCGTTTTCGGCAGAGGTAAAAACTATCGAGTTTGAGGGTAATCTTAAAAATATATTTCTAAGATCTGCAGAAGACGTCGATATCAGATTTAGTGTTCCCAGCAGTTCTGATACTTCCGGAATGGAGCCGTCAAAAAATGTCTCCCTTTCCTTTTCTCAGGATAATGCTGTCGTACTTCCAACCGGTGCCCTTGCTCTCGATTAAACAGGTTAAACGATGAATAGTTTTTATAAGAAAAATGGCCCCGTCATAGCTACATTTTTTCTTGTTGCGATAATATTTTGGTTAGTTTTTCTAATCGTAATACCTCAGTTATACATGCTCGATTTGTCGTTTAGGCCAAATTTGCCGCCTTTGCTCAGAGGTGGTCCAGATGACGTATATACTTTAACGCACTACAAGCACTTTTTATATGGGTCAGAAACAAGTAAGGATGCCTATAACTATGTAGATATTGGCGTTTTTCTTGACACGATTATCACAGCTGTTCTCGTCACAATCATTAATTTGTGCTTTTGTTATCCAATCGCATTTTACATAGCAAAGTTAGCAACGCCAAATACAGCTCGCTTATTAGTTTTAGCTCTGGTTATACCATTTTGGATAAACGAGTTGCTGCGCTCTTTTGCGATCAGAATTTTGTTTGCAGGAGAGGGTGTTATTAACAACATCTTACTCGAATTGGGTTTGATAAGTACTGCAGTAAATTTTATCGCTTTAGATATAGCGCTCTATACTGGTTTAACGTACGCATACATTTTGTTGATGATTTTTCCTCTGTATAATGCATTAGAGACACTCGATACAAATCAACTTGAGGCGGCTAAGGACCTTGGCTCCTCTACAGTAAGAACACACTGGCGCATAGTAATTCCGCATGCAAAAGCAGGTATAGCGTCCGGCTGTACAATGGTTTTTATGTTGACAGCTGGGGCATTGGCTACGCCAGTAGTTTTAAGTAGTCCGAATACGTATTGGTTTACCCAACTGATTTATCAGTGGTTTAATATGAACGACAATTGGTCCCGAGGTTCAGCCTATTCAATCATACTACTTGTTGTTTCCGTTACATTTGTGCTTTTGATGATGAGATTGTTTAAAGTTACAATTGGTGAGGTGGTTAGATGAAGCCTAACCTCGCAATTCAAGCTTTTTTAGGGTTGTATATATTCATTTTCTTTTTGTATCTCTTTGGCCCATTGGTCATAATGAGTGTCACGGCTTTTAATTCCGCAGAATTCCCAGCGATCACACCATGGGAATGTTTCAGTTTCAGATGGTTCAATGAAGGTAAAATCGCTTATGATGGTCAACGCCTTGCCGGTTTGGTTACGGACCGCCCCTTACATGAAGGGATCATAACAAGTTTAATTATCGCGGCCGGTGTGGTGACCTTATCTGTTCCGATTGGAATGGCTGCTGCTATCGTATTGACCCAAGTCAACAGCAGACTGCGCACCCTATTCTACTCTATGTCAATCATGCCAGTTTTGTTTCCAGGTGTTATTATTGGCATCTCAACAGTTGTATTATGGGATCGTATTGCCACGTTGGGAGGGGATGGATTTATTTCAGAGTTGGGAAGAAATGGAATATTTTTAACGATTCTTGGGCAAACGTGTTTTATCTCAACATACTGTTTTTTGATTTTTGTGGCGCGCTTGCAGAGATTCGACACTACCCAGGAAGAAGCGGCGCTCGATCTAGGCGCAAGCCAATCCCAGGTTTTTATAAAAATATTAGTTCCGTATCTGATGCCTGCAATAGGCTCTTCGGCAGTAATTGCTTTTTTAGCATCATTCGAAAATTATAATACAACAGTTTTTAGTATTTTATCAGAGCAGACTCTGACTACAGTAATAGCCTCAAAAGTTAGACTAGGAATAAGCCCTGCTATTAGTGCTCTTGCACTTGTAATCATATGCCTCACATTGATCGGCGCCTTTTTATACGAAATTTCACGAAGGTCTAACCAAAGAAAAAAGGACCGTGAAAATAAAGTTAAAATGTTTAGTGAAATAAGTGGAAACAGGCTTGTTGAAGAGCAGCCTAAATTTTTTAAAATCCCTAAATCTATTTTTGTAGTTTTGCTGCTTTTAATTTTAGCAGTGCTTACATGGCAGCAGCTAATAAAAAATAATATGTATGGCTCTGAGTGTATTGAAAAAGCAGAAGCCTCTAAGAAATCCAACTTTGCCGATCAGTTAAAACTTTTACAGCAAAACGCAGAGTCTGTTGAAACGACCGACGATAGTGAAGGGAATGCAAGCAGGTCAAAAGGGTATAATGATATTTTTGGTGATCAAAACTTATTTAAAGATTTCGGTGGCTTTGATACTGACAAAAAAGAAGAAAGTGAAAATGGTGCCACGCGGTCCAATGAATATAAGGATATTTTTAGCGACCCGAATTTATTCAAAAATTTCGGTGGCTTTGATAACAAAGAGTAATTATTTTTTGCATGGTTTCCGCTTGTGTCTAATATCAGTGAGGAAAATTTTATGACCTTCGAAGAAATAAAATTGAAAATCTCAAAGCAAGAAATCGATACAGTTTTAGTCTGTATGGTAGATATGCAAGGCCGTTTGATGGGAAAGCGCTTTCACGCTGAAGCTTTTCTGGAGATGGCTGAAGATGAAACTCATTGTTGTAATTATCTATTGGCCACAGACTTAGAGATGGCAACTCCTGATGGCTATGCATCAACAAGTTGGTCTTCGGGATATGGTGACTATGTGATGAAACCTGATTTAGGGACGCTCCGCCTAGTGCCTTGGATTGAGGGATCAGCCATGTGCCTATGTGACGTATTGGATCACCACACACATAAGCCAGTTCCTTTTTCTCCTAGAGAGGTTTTAAAAACCCAGATCTCGAAAGCAGAGGCAATGGGATTTAGCTCGATCATGGCCACTGAGCTCGAATTTTTCCTTTTTCAAGGGACACATGATGAAATAGCAGCGAATGGCTTTCGTGAATTAAAGCCAATTTCCAATTACAATGAAGACTACCATATTTTTCAAACCTCTAAAGAAGAACACGTGATGAGGCCAATTCGAAATTATCTTCGAGAGATGGGTATTCCTGTAGAAGGAACAAAAGGAGAGGCAGAGGCCGGACAGGAAGAACTTAACATAAAATATGCTGATGTTTTGTCTACGGCAGATCACCATACTCTAGCAAAACATGGCGTTAAAGAGATTGCACACCAACAGGGTTACGCCGCAACGTTTTTGCCGAAATGGAACAAAGATCGCGTCGGCTCCGCGTCACATGTTCATCAATCTTTGTTTAAAAAGGGTTCAAATGTTTTTTATGACGCTAAAGCTCCAATAGGTAAATCTAAAATAATGGATCATTATCTAGCAGGTTTACTCAAGTATGCCTCTGAGATAACGATTTTCTTGGCTCCCTATGTAAATAGTTACAAACGATTTGCAAAAGGGACGTTTGCTCCTACCCACACGGTTTGGTCTGTTGATAATCGCACAGCGGCATTTCGTGTTGTTGGTGATGGCAGTAAGTCTATTCGAATTGAATGCCGTACTCCTGGTTCTGACATGAACCCATATTTAGCAACTGCTGCAATGCTGGCTGCTGGACTCAAGGGAATAGAGGAAGGGCTTAAGCTTCCGTCCCCATATGATGGCGATGCTTATTCGAATAACGAAAAAAACCAAATACCCAAGACATTGAGAGATGCGAGAGATCAACTGTTATCATCGGAGATGCTAAAAGAGGCGTTTGGAGAAGAGACTATAAATCATTATGCTCGTGCCGCCGAGTGGGAGTTGGAAGAATTTAATAGTGTCGTTACGGATTATGAGATTATGCGAGGGTTTGAAAAAGCATGACGCTTCAAGCTAATTGGTCTTACCCAACCACGGTAAAGTTTGGCCCGGGCCGTATCAAAGAACTAGGTGACGCTTGTTTATCCTTGGGAATAAAAAACCCATTGTTTGTTACGGATAAAGTATTAGCACAACTTGATATTACTCAAAGATCACTGGATATATTGAAATCCTCAGGCTTCGAAGGTTCAGTTTTTTGCGAAGTTGATCCTAACCCCAATGAGGTCAATCTTGAAGCTGGTCTGAGAGCATATAGAACAGGAAACCACGATGGGGTTGTCGCTTTTGGTGGAGGCTCAGGTATAGATCTTGGGAAAATGGTTGCTTTCATGGCGGGCCAGAAAAGGCCTATATGGGATTTTGAGGACATTGGTGATTGGTGGACACGCGCCGATAGCGCAGCCATAGCCCCCATTGTTGCAGTTCCAACTACTGCTGGAACAGGATCAGAAGTTGGCAGAGCAAGTGTAATAACAAATTCAAAATCACACGAAAAAAAGATTATTTTTCATCCAAAAGTTTTGCCTGGTGTTGTGATTTGTGATCCTGAATTAACTGTAGGCATGCCACCATTAGTTACAGCGGGAACAGGTCTTGATGCTTTTGCTCACTGTGTCGAAGCTTTCAGTTCACCTCATTATCATCCGATGAGCCAGGGTATAGCCGTTGAGGGAATGAGGTTGGTTATTGAGAACCTTCCAAAAGTTTACAGTAATCCTAAAGATATTGAGGCTAGATCTCACATGATGTCTGCGGCGATGATGGGGGCTACAGCCTTTCAGAAAGGTCTAGGGGCGATACACGCGCTAAGCCATCCTATTGGCGCGATGTATAATACACATCATGGAACTACAAATGCTGTTTGCATGCCGGCGGTCTTAGATTTGAATGCTTCCGAAATAAGTCACCGATTTGATCAGGTCACCAGTTATCTTGGTATCGAAAATGGCTTTAAGGGTTTCTGTGCTTTTGTCAGAGAGTTCAATGCATCTTTGAAAATACCAATGAACTTAAGTGACCTTGGCGTAGTAAACGTCGATGTAGAAAAATTGACTGAAGCAGCGCTAAAAGACCCAAGTTGTGGTGGAAATCCGGTTTCACTCAATAGTGAAAATGTAGCTAAGCTAATCACAGGTTTACTGTAAGAATAAGCAACTAATTTGAATTATTTAGTTATGATTTGAGTTAATAAACTTTCTTTTTCTTCTAGTTGGTCGATGACAGAAAAGTGATCCTTTCCTGGGTCATAATAACTTTCAATATTTCTTAATTTTTTTGACCACGCTTCAGTCAGTATCCTATTTTGTCTTAGGAACTCCGGACGCTCATTAGCTCCTACCCAACAAGTTAGCTTTGTATCGATAGGGTCATATAAAAAGCAGCTCTCTCGCACTGCTTCTTCATAGTCCAGTGAAAGTATGTCGTTTAATTTAGTCATTAATAAGGGCCGTAAATCGTAAAGCCCTGAGACCGAGATCACCTTCTCTATATGCTTACCCATATTTTTTTCCAGGAAACTTTTACAAATCATTCTGGATGCTAGATGCCCACCTGCTGAGTGACCAATCATACGGATCGACCCGTTACAGTCATCAAGAATTTTATATATCAGTTTAGATATAGAATGAGTTATTAGTGTGATTTTGACATTGGGGGCCTGAGGATAGCTTGGAATTATAACGCGCCATCCTTGAGATAGCATGCCTTGAGCGGTAAACGACCAATGTTCACGCCCAGTTCTAAACCAGAAACCGCCATGTAGAAAAATTATAGTTCCTCTACTTTGTGTCTTCGGTAAAAATATATCGTACTTTTCCCTAGGATGATCACCATATGAGATATCCAATTCCATTTCCCCTATTGCCGTAGAATTACTTTTGAATGATGACGATCGTTCTCTCCACTCTTCAATGAGAGAGTTTGGGTTTTCGACATTTACAAAATTATTGAAAGCATCATCCCAATCTAATTTCCACATTATTCAAAATTCTCCGTAGGGTTTAAACACCAATAAATTCTTGGGTAATCTCATTTGATAACTGATCCATATTTCCCCGCCATACAGTTCTTCCTTTTTCAAGGATAACAACTCTGTCACAAATCTGGCGAAGCTCCTTAATAGATTTATCAATGATTAAAATTGCTAAACCAGTATCATTTCTTAAAGTTTTTATAGCAGACCAAATTTCTTGGCGAATAATCGGTGCTAATCCTTCTGTCGCTTCATCCAAGATCAGTAGGCGAGGGTTAGTCATTAAAGCGCGAGCTATGACAAGCATCTGCTGTTCTCCACCCGAAAGAGATGATGCTACTTGGTCACTTCTTTCTTGCAGTTTTGGAAACAGTTTATTTATCTCTTCTAAGTTCCATCTTCCCTCTCTAGATGCGGCAATAAGGTTTTCTTTAACTGATAGTTGACTAAAAATTCTTCGACCTTCAGGCACAAGTCCAGCTCCAAGTCGAGATATTTGGAAACTCTTCAAGTTATTCAGGTTTTTACCTGAAAATAATAATTCTCCCTTGGTTGGTATCATTTGAAAAATTGATTTGACTGTTGTGCTTTTCCCAGTGCCGTTGCGCCCCATTAAAGCTACAATCTCGCCTTCATTGACCTCTAGATTTACATCAAATAAGGCCTGGCTCTCTCCATAATAGGCTTTCAGTGATGATAAAGATAATAGGCTCATATTATCCTTCCCCCAAATAAGCTTTCTGTACTTCTGGATCTTTTTTTATCGAGCTGGCTTTATCTGATGCAATTACGCGACCATAATCTAAAACGGTTATTCTGTTCGCGAGAGCAAAAACAGCATCCATATCATGTTCAACCAATAATATCGGAGCTCGTTCTCTGAGTTTACTAAGGAATTCGGTTAGCTGCTTTGTTCCATCACTGCCAAGTCCAGCCATTGGTTCATCCATAATGAATACTTTTGGCTTAAGGGTTAGAGCAATTGCAACTTCTAAAAGTCTAAGTTGTCCATGGCTGAGAGTAGCAGTTTTTAAATTTATAAGGTCTTTAAGCCCAACAAGTTCGAGACAATATTCTGCTTCGTCTCTAAGGATGGAGTTTTTTAACACTGGATTAAAAAATCCCCAATGTTTTCCTGATGCGCCAACAGAACCTAGAATAGCATTTTCCAAAACAGTGTCTTCTTTTGCCAAAGCAGATATTTGAAAAGTTCGACCAATTCCCAAGGATGCACGCTTCTCGGTGGGAAGCTTAGTTAAATCTTTGCCCAGTAAAAAGACAGATCCTTTATCGGAAGATAGGGATCCGCATATTTGAGAAATTAAAGTGGATTTTCCTGCTCCATTGGGTCCGATGACCGCATGAATTTCGGCCTTGCGAATATCTATTGAAACATCTTGAACTGCAACCAATGATCCAAATGTCTTACAGAGTTTATTAGCTTCAAGGATAGGCTTATTCATTTTCCACATCCTCTCGGCATAGAAGGCCAATAATTCCGCCCTTTCCGAACAGTACAATTGCTAGGAGGATAAACCCTAGGAATATATGCCAGTAGTCACTTATTCCTCCTATTAAGTGCTCAAGCCAAACAAAAATTAATGCTCCTATAACTGGCCCAAATAATCGGCCCACACCTCCAATTATTATAAATACGATGAACTCGCCGCTAAGTTGCCAATTAAACATACTTGGGCTTACAAAACGATTTAGATCCCCAAACAAGGCACCAGCAAGTCCAGTAATGGCTCCTGATAATATAAATGCTGTTAATTGGAGTTTATGGAAATCAAAACCTACAGCCTCAATACGCTGTCTAGATTGTCTTGATGCATTTAACGCAAGTCCAAAAGGCGACTTAATCAGTCTTCCCATAAAGAAAAGCACAGTCAGAAGGATAACACAGCAAATACTAAAGAATTGTATTGGGTCCAACGTATTCAAGCCTGGGAAGTTGTTTCTTACATAAATAGAAAGCCCATCCTCTCCCCCATATGCGCTCCATGATGTTGAAAAATAATACATCATTTGAGCAAATGCTAATGTGATCATTATGAAATACACGCCAGTTGTTTTGAGGGATATCATTCCAATAATAGCAGCCAACGAGGCTGAGGCTGCTATGGTGATGATCCAAATTATGGGCATAGACTTGGTGCCTTCAATTAAAATAGGCCACTCAATCAGGGTCACATAATTTTGGGAATGCCAGGCTAATATACCCATGACGTAGCCACCTAAACCGAAAAAAGCAGCATGCCCAAAACTTATAAAACCGCCTGTTCCAAGCGCAAGGTTTAATCCAACTGCAGCAATTGCAAATATTACAGCTCTAGTCATTAAGGTAATAGTAAAGGGCTGATCATTCCAATACGCGAAGATAGGAACAAATATAAGTAAACCCAAAACAAAGATATTTAGGTGGCTTTCTTTTATCATACTTTTTGTCCGAATAGACCTGTTGGTCGCCATACTAAAACAATGCTCATGAGAATGTAGATTGACATTGACGCGATTGATGATCCGACACTTGTTGCCGTAGCTATGTCCATAAAAAAGCTAAAAAACTTGGGTAAAAATATTCCCCCCAGAGTATCCGTCAGACCAACTAAGATACTCCCAATTAGGGCTCCTTTGATAGAACCTATGCCACCAATTACAATTACTACAAAAGCTAGAATAAGAACGGGTTCTCCCATTCCTACTTCTACAGACTGAATTGCTCCTACTAATGCACCAGCAAGGCCCGCTAAGGCAGCGCCAAGAGCAAATATGAATGTATAAAGTTTTGAAATATTTACGCCCAGTGCAGACACCATTTCTCGGTCGTTTTCGCCTGCACGGATTTGTACGCCAAGGCGTGTTTTCGTTATCAAGAGACCAAGACCTGCTCCTATGATCAGGCCAAAGAAAATGAGTGCAATTCTATATAATGGATACTGGATACCCCCCGGTAGTGTTACTGCGCCTTGCAGATATGAAGGAGCATCCAAATAAAGTGGAAAGGATCCGAAAACCCAACGGGTTCCTTCTGAAAATATCAGAATTAAAGCAAATGTTGCCAAAACCTGATCCAGATGATCCCTGTTGTATAGTTTGCGTATGATTGTCATTTCAACAATAGCTCCAGCTAGTGCTCCAGCAGACAGAGCGGCTGCAAGCGCTAAAATGAACGAACCTGTTGCGCTGGCTACAGTAGCGGCCACAAATGCTCCAATCATATAAAGAGATCCGTGGGCTAAATTAATCAAACCCATTACACCAAAAATGAGTGTAAGACCGGCTGACATCAAAAATAACATAATCCCAAACTGTAGGCCGTTTAGGATTTGTTCGGCTATTAAAACGAAAGACATCTAGTTATTGGTAACTATTAAATACTTAATACGTTGGGCCATTTTAAAAATGGCCCAACAGTTTTACTACATTTTACAATCATCTACGTATGCGTTGGAGTGATTTTCCAATACCATAGACAACACCTTATTTGTGAAGACGTCACCTTCTTGGATAACTTGGCGTGCATAGATAGACTGGATTGGATGTTGATTGCTGGCAAAACTAAAATCGCCGCGCGTACTTTCAAAATCCGCAGTACGTAGTGCGTCACGAAATGCTCCAGCATTTTTGACATCTGCTTTTTTTAAGGCAGAAATCACCAAATTAGCCGTATCAAAGCCTTGGCTGGCATAAAGTGATGGAAGACGTCCGTAGGCATCCTGAAAACTTTTAACGAAGGCTTTGTTTGTCGCGTTATCTAGATCTTTATTCCACTGAGATGTGTTCACAACACCGAGTGCAGCAGCACCGACAGCTTGAAGAATTCCTTGGTCAAAAGAAAATGCTGGGCCAGTTAAGGGAATATCAACACCCGAGGCTGCATATTGCTTCAGGAACGAAATACCCATACCGCCAGGTAAAAAGAAGAAAACATTTTCTGCACCCGAGGCACGTATTTGAGCAATCTCTGCTGCATAATCCGTTTGGCCGAGTTTAGTATAAAGTTCTCCTGCGATGTCTCCTTTGAAGGTACGTTTGTAGCCAACAATTGCATCTTTACCAGCTGGATAATTTGGTGCCAAAACAAAGGAATTTCCAACACCTGCAGAGTTTGCGTATGCACCAGCGGCCTCATAAAGATTATCATTTTGCCAGGCGACGTTGAAATAATTTTCATGGCAGCCCTTGCCAGCAAGTGCTGATGGACCAGCGTTTGGCGATAGGTAAAACTTACCCTGAGCCGTTACTGACGGCACAACAGCCATGGCTAAGTTTGACCATATGATCCCGGTCAGTATGTCTACTTTTTCAGACTGAACCATTTTATCGGCTAGTTTGACCGCTATATCTGGCTTTCGTTGGTCGTCTTCAATAATTACCTTTATATCGGATCGTCCTGATTGATTGATTGCAAGCATAAAGCCATCTCTCACGTCAACACCCAGACCGGCGCCTCCGCCAGAAAGTGTTGTTATCATTCCGATTTTTGTTTCGGCTAGTGCAGTTCCTGCAACAACTGAAAGCAATGCGGATATTATTATTGGAAATTTGAACACCTTTTTCATTATGTACCCCCCCCTGTTCAAAATTTTATAGAATCTGAACAAACCATAACCTGAGCCATTTGCCAAGAAATGATTGCTCGCTTCAATTTGTCTTGATTTTTTTCACATAGCTAATAGGAAGGAATCGATGGTCTCTCAAACCGAGCCTGGTGAGAGAGTGAAAAGGGAACGCAGTGAGGCGAAAGCCAATTCTGCGACTGCCCCCGCAACTGTAAGCGGATAGCGATTTTGGATAACGCCACTGTGTAACAACGGGAAGGCCCAGAAAAGCAAAGACCCGCAAGTCAGGAGACCTGCCATTGATCACCCTATCTGGCTGCGGGGTGCGGCATAGATTACGGA
>JBJLGF010000062.1:0-77801 GCA_045564975.1 Paracoccaceae bacterium | reverse complement strand
GAGGTAGATTTAGCAGTTGGGTGTACATATAAGTATTTAAATGGTGGTCCTGGATCACCAGCATTCATTTATGTAAATCCTAATTTAATCAACTCATTGGACCCGTGTCTATCCGGTTGGTTAGGCCACGAAAATCCCTTTGATTTTTCCTTAAAGTATGATCCAGCATATGGGATCGATAGAATGAGAGTGGGCACACCTCCAGTAATTGCTATGGCCGCTCTGGAGGCGTCACTTGATATTTGGGAAACCGTAAATATTAACGATGTTAGAGAGACTTCCATCCAACTCACCGATCAATTCATAAAGGGTGTGGAGCAAAAATGTCCAATGTTGCAGTTAATTACACCTCGTTTGCCTGAAAACCGTGGAAGCCAAGTATCTTTCTCTTTTGAGCATGGATATGATGCGATGCAGGCGTGTATTGAGCGTGGAGTGATTGGGGATTTTAGAGCACCTGACGTGATGAGATTTGGATTTACCCCTCTATTCATCGATAGCCAAGACGTCGAAAAAGCAATAGAAACCTTGGCAGAAATAATGTCCAAAGATTTATGGAATGACCCTAAATTTCAGAAAAGAAATAAGGTAACTTAATTAGGAGTTTCGGTAACTGTGAAAATCACGAGCAGCCTTACCAAATGCCTCGAATAAAGGTTTTGATACGGGGTCTTGTGATGCGCAATATTCAGGGTGCCACTGAACCGACAGTGTGAACCCTGGAGCATCAGCAATATATAGTGCTTCAGGAGTGCCATCGTGTGCATAGCCGTCAATGATAACTCTTTTACCCGGCTTCATTATTCCTTGCCCATGCAAAGTATTTGTTAAGACCCTATTTTTCCCAAATAATTTTTTAAATGGGCCCTCATCAGAAACCGTTACTTCATGCCTCAAAGCAAATTTTTCCTCCAAAGTCCCATCGGGAGGCATTCTATGATTATCTCTATCGGGGATATCCCTAATTTCTGGATGTAACTCGCTACCAAAAGCAACTGCCACCTCTTGAAAACCACGGCAAATTCCAAAAATAGGCTGCCCGATTTCTACACAATTTCTGATAAGGGAAAGACTGACGGCGTCACGCCCCCTATCAAATTCTCCGTGAGCTTCAGTCTCCTTAATACCGTATTCGGATGGATGAACGTTTGGTCTACCACCAGTAAATAAAAAGCCATCACAGACCCCCATAAGCTCGTCTACGCTGACGAACCTTGGGTCCCCTGGAATGATAAGAGGAGTTGCATCACATAAATCAACGATTGCTTCACAGTTCATTGTTCCAGATGCGTGCACTGGATACTGATCATTAATCAGATAAAAATTTCCCATTATGCCAATTACAGGGCGTGACATTTCATAATTCCTCTTCTGGCCGTAATTAAACACATTTCGGATGATCCGTAAACGAACCGCCGTTGATTTCCCCTAAAAACAATGGGTTCGTCGAGAAACTGTCCAATTATTAAGCATTTAAGCGAAAATAATCAAAATTTACTTTTCAGCTCCAAACGCCATCTATGCAGGATTGGCTCAGTATAACCAGAGGGCTGAGTCTCACCGCTAAATATTAAATCATACGCAGCTAGGAAAGCTTCAGTATCAAAAGTAGGTGACATAGGTCTATAATTCATATCATTAGCATTTTGTGAGTCCACAATAGCTGCCATTTTTTTAAGCGTATCAACCACCAAATCATGATCCACGAAATTATGGCAAAGCCAATTACTCAAGCTCTGAGAGGATATTCTACAGGTTGCCCTGTCCTCCATCAGCTGCACATTGTCGATATCAGGAACTTTAGAACACCCAATCCCTTGATCAACCCAGCGAACAACATATCCCAAAATACCCTGGCAATTGTTTTCAATTTCAATTAGAATTTCGCTTTCCGTCAATTTTTCACCCGACTGTAAAGGTATCTGCAATAAGTCGTCCAGGGAGCTTTGCACAGCAAGTGACCTTATTTCATTTTGTCGGTGTTGAACATTAATTTTGTGATAATGGATAGCGTGCAAGGTGGCAGCTGTTGGTGACGGAACCCAAGCGCAATTAGCGCCAGCCAGCGGGTGTTGCACCTTTTCGTTAAGCATGTCTGACATTTGATCAGGCATTGCCCACATGCCCTTTCCGATTTGGGCTTTTCCCTGCAATCCACATTTTAGACCTATTTCAACATTTCTGTTTTCATATGCCTGTATCCAGGACGTGGTTTTCATATCGCTTTTTCGAAGCATCGGGCCAGCTTCCATACTGGTGTGAATTTCATCACCGGTACGATCTAAGAATCCAGTATTAATAAATACAACCCGCGATTTAGCAGCCCGGATACACTCAGATAAGTTAACAGATGTCCGGCGTTCCTCGTCCATTATACCCAGTTTTACAGTATTTGCTGGAAGCCCAAGTATATCTTCAACGAGCTCAAACGTCCGACATGCAAATGCCACTTCGTCGGGACCATGCATTTTAGGTTTGACAATGTAAACTGATCCGACAGACGAATTACCACCCTCGCGATTTATGTCATGCAGTGCAATTGTGACAGTACACATAGCATCAAGGAGACCCTCAAACACCTCATCACCATTTTGGTCAAGTACTGTTGGCGTAGTCATTAAATGGCCAACATTTCTTACCAACATTAAACTTCTACTCTTTAAAGTGGCACTATTCCCAGAGGGCAAGCAGTATGAAAAGTCGTCATTCAATTTTCGAGTGACAGTTTTATCTCCCTTTGATATTTCCTCAGTCAGATTGCCTTTCATCATTCCAAGCCAATTTCGATAGGCAACAATTTTGTCCGAAGCATCAACGGCAGAAATACTGTCCTCGCAATCCATGATAGTTGATATAGCTGACTCAATCACGATATCCGATATATTAGCTAAATCGGACTGCCCAACCTCGCTATTTCGATCAAATTCGATCCGTACATGTAAATTGTTATTGCGCAAAACTAAGCAAGTAGGTTGAAGAGGTTTTCCAACATATCCAATAAAACTATTTTCCGACTTCAACTGGTTACCGGATAGATCAAGATAACCATCCTTTACGGCCACCTCAGTTACCTTGCTCCAAGAGCCATTAATTAGTGGAAACACGTCATCAAGAAATTTGCGACCCCATTGAATTACTTTTTGCCCCCTATTTTTGCAATAGGTTGTTGTTTTATTAACTGGTTTTATTGCATCAGTCCCATAAAGAGCATCGTACAAAGAGCCCCAACGCGCATTTGCTGCATTTAATGCAAAGCGAGCATTCATAATTGGCACAACTAGCTGAGGACCTGCAATTTTTGATATTTCCGGATCTACTTGTTTAGTGTCGATGGAAAATGGCTCCTTCTCTTGTACGATGTAGCCAATCGAATATAAAAACTTTTTGTAGTCAGCGAAGTTGAATTCTTTGCCCTTGTGTGCCCTGTGCCATGCATTTATTTTACGTTGAAAGTAAGTTCGCCTTTCCAACAGTTTCTTGTTTGTCGGAGTGAGTTCCTTAACCACTTTTGCAAGGCCAAACCAAAACTTATCTGCCGAAATAGATGTGTCCGGCAAAACCTCTTGCTCAATAAAATCAATAAATTCGGTTGAAATTTCTATTCCAAATTTGTTTTCTAAATGTATCATCTGTCTACCCAGAGCGCCCTGATGAGTGAAACTAGATGATTTAACCTCAAAGTCCACAAATTGGTTATATTTTTTTACCATTTTTTTATTTTTAGAAAATCTTTTACATCTCTCACTGCAAAATTTAACGTCTAGCCAGCTTCTTTCCCACTTTTTTCTCCATACGAAAGGCAAACCACACGCGCTACATATTTTTTGCGGAAGATTGGATTTTTTTTGCATTTTTGACACTAGAAATCAAAGCTCTTTTGTCTATTGATACGTAATTTACGGCTGGCTTTGCTGCGATCATTAACAAAATCTCTCGACTTATTTTGCCGGCTGCCATGTTTTTTAACAATAGCTTGGGCTTTGTCATTGAAGCCATCCAGCTTTCGTACCGCCCAAACTTTTTCTCTGGCATATTTTCCGGCGCTATCCAGATCTATTATTGCTTCAGGATAAGCGGATCCAAGGTTCAATATGGTTGGGTCAATTCCAACTTTATGTAATTCAGCATTTGTAAGGTGACATAACTCTGGAACCCATTTTCGGATAAAAAATCCCTGAGGATCTTGGTCAAGGCCCTGCTTTATTGGATTATAAATTCGGATTGCATTTATTCCAGTGGTTCCTGACTGCATTTGAACCTGAGGCCAATGAATACCTGGATCATAATCAGTGAAAAAATTTGCCAGAATTTTGCCAGACTTTCGCCAATCTAGCCAAAGGTGGTAGGAAGCAAACGACATTAACATGGCCCGCATTCGAAAGTTGATCCAGCCTGTTTTTCTCAAATACCTCATGCATGCATCAACAAATGGAAAGCCAGTTTCGCCATTCTCCCAGGCATTTAATAAAGTAATATCCGGTATTTTGGGTCGCAACTTTTCGAAAGACCTGTGAAGACAAGCCACTTCAATTGAAAAGTCGTCCTCTAGTTTTTGTCCAAAATGATCTTTCCAAGCCAAACGAGATTTAAAAGATTTTGAAGATGGCGCCATTTTTTTGTCATTATAAAAATTATCTCTTACAAATTGCAAAACCTCTCTAACCGACAAATTACCATATGCTAAATAAGGCGAAATTCTTGAGCAAGCAGCCTCTGCTAAAAGTGGCGATGACATGTCTTTCCTATAATTATTGCCCCGTCCCTGAAAAAAACTTTCTAAATATTTCCATCCATTTTCAACACCGCCAATTTGTTTATTGTTTTCTACTGAATTGCCTCTGAAATTCATATTGACTGAAATTTGAGCAAGATCAATTTCCAGAGGTCTTAAATTTGGCTTTTCTATGATAGGTTTTGACATGAACTTATCTCGTTCAGTTGCCCATTTATCTCTATTCGCCAGACCTCGAATAATAGAATTATTTTGATACTCAAGGATTTTTACGCCGTTAACGCGACCCCAATACCGCACAGACTTATCCCGTTCAAAAGTCCAAGCATTTCCTGTTTCTTGATGAAAATAGACAGCATTTATCGTAAATTCTTTTCTTAAATCTTCAAAAACCTCTAAAATTTTTCCTTTTCGAAAAACAAGGGCCTGACCCAACGTACTTAAATCTGCTCTTAAAAATTCCAAAGATTGTTTTGTAAATTCCCAATGCCTGAAAGCTGCATCTTCTTGCTTCCAATAGTCAGGCTCAAAAACATAAATTGGTAATACAGGATATTCACCCAATGCCGCTTCGTATAACGGGGCATGGTCGGAGGATCGTAAATCTTTTTTAAACCAAACTATATTAACAATGTTTTTTTTTCGTGATAATTCACGCTTCATATTGCAGATCGCTCCTGGGAAAACTAATCAGTAATCGTAAAAGTAGAGCGCAACAGAAAAAGCACAAAAAGATTTTTACAGGATGAAAATGAATAAGCTAGAAGATCAAAAAATCTATTTAAAAGATTATCAAGTTCCAAATTATCTGGTTGATCAGGTGGAACTAACCTTCAAATTATCCGAAGAAAAAACACATGTCTTAGCGAAAATCTTTTTCCGGGCTAACCCTGAAGCAACAGACAGCAAATTTTATCTCGACGGAATAGATTTGGATTTGCAGTGGGCAAAAATTGATGGTGAAAGAATTAATCCAACAATCAGCTCTACAGGCCTTAGTTTCAACGTTAACAAAAAAGAATTTGTTTGGGAGTGCGAAGTAATAATCAATCCTAAAAACAATACAGCGCTTGAAGGGCTCTACATATCGAATGGAATGTACTGTACTCAATGTGAGGCTGAGGGTTTTCGAAAAATAACATATTATCCAGATCGACCCGACGTGATGGCAGAGTTTTTTGTTCGTATTGAAGGAGATAAGGATACTCTCCTCTCAAACGGGAATCCAACTGCTCAAGGACAAGGCTGGATTGAATGGCATGATCCATGGCCAAAGCCATCATATTTATTTGCACTGGTCGCAGGAAATTTAATTTCAGTAACTGATAGTTTCAAAACTCGCTCAGGTCGCGATGTGGAGCTTAATATATACGTACGACCAGGAGATGAAGATAAGTGCGCTTTTAGTATGGATGCACTCAAAACTTCTATGAAATGGGACGAAGAAAATTATGGCAGAGAATATGATTTAGATCTTTTTAATATCGTAGCAGTCGATGATTTCAATATGGGCGCAATGGAAAATAAGGGTTTGAATATTTTTAATAGTTCTTACGTCCTTGCAAAACCGGAAACAACCACCGATGATAATTTTGAAGCCGTAGAAGCTGTCATTGCGCATGAATATTTTCATAATTGGACTGGTAATAGGATTACTTGCCGCGACTGGTTTCAACTCTGTTTAAAGGAGGGATTAACAGTATTTCGTGACGCGGAATTTACAGCTGATCAAAGAAGTTCTGCCGTGAAACGAATTAAAGACGTAATTTTGATAAAGAGCCGTCAATTTAGAGAGGATGGGGGCCCACTCGCCCATCCAGTCCGACCAGAAAGTTTTATGGAGATAAATAATTTTTACACTTTAACTGTTTATGAAAAAGGCGCTGAGCTGGTCAGCATGATAAAAAGGCTCGTTGGTGATAAGGCCTATAGTGATGCTCTTGATTTATATTTTAATACTTATGATGGCCAAGCTGTCACAATTGAAGATTGGATAAAAGTATTTGAGGATGTGACAAAGCTCGACTTGAGCCAATTCATCCTTTGGTATCAACAAGCTGGCACCCCAATTCTTTCTGTATCAGAGGTATGGGAAAATAATTTTTTAAAACTTTCTTTCCACCAAGAAATTCCCGACACACCTGGACAGTCTAACAAAAAACCACACCTTATACCTGTGGATATAGGCCTTTTAGAAAAAAAATCTGGAGCAATGATCCATTCTGAAAATTTAAAAGTAAGTCAAACAAAAGAAGAGTTTGTTTTTGGCCCCTATGACGAGAGACCAATACCTTCTCTTTTACGAGACTTTTCTGCGCCTGTCATTCTTAAGCAAAAAGTAGACAATGAAAGATTGGCTTTTATTTTTGAAAACGAAACAGATAGTTTTAATCGCTGGGATGCGGGCCGAAAGCTATGTGAAAACTCTTTGTTTAATATGATTTCAGAAGGTGCCCTACCCGATAACATATATCTAGATTCTTTGAATAAATTAATACGAGATGAAACCCTCGATCCAGCTTTCAGAGCATTGACCTTGTCCTTGCCAAGCCAAGACGAGATCACTCATAACTGTCTAGAAAATGGTGTTATCCCCGACCCAATGGCGATCTACAATTCAATTGAAGCTTTGAACCTCGCAATATCGGATCACCTAAAACCAGAATTTGAAGAAATATATGAAAAATATACGTCAAATGAAGAGTATAAACCTGATGCAACTCAATCGGCATATCGAGCCTTAAAAAACCGAGCCCTTTCATTTCTAGCCTATCAAGACAGTGCCCTTTTAGCTCAAATTCAAGCTACCAGTGCACAAAACATGACAGATCAGCTTAGTGCATTCGCAACTGTGATCAAGCACAATCCAAACGGAAAACACATTAAATTATTTTATGATCAATGGAAACATGAACGACTTGTTGTGGATAAATGGTTTAGCACCCAAGCATTGACGGCTCACCCAAACTCTTTGAACAAAGTTGTAAAAAATTTAACTAACCATTTTGACTTCAATATAACAACACCCAACAGAGTCAGATCGGTATTGGGAGCCTTTTCTGCCAACACTGCTGGATTTCACTTGGAAACAGGAGAAAATTACAAATTATTTTGTGACTGGATTTTGAAAATCGATCCTGTAAACCCTCAAGTAGGAGCAAGAATGTGTTCGGCATTCGAAACTTGGAAGAGATATGACCCCAAAAGGCAGAAGTTAATCGAATCGCAAATTAATAGGGTATTGGGAACAGGATCAGTTTCAAAAGATACAACAGAAATGCTTACTAGGCTTATAAATTAGAGCTGTGGAGCACGAGAATTCAGCACGAAATTTCAAGTCGTTGATATTATTAATTTGTTATTTCTGTATAATTTTATCCTTAAAATATCTATTTACTGCTCATAATTTTGTCATAATTTTTTTAGTCCTAATAGTTTTACCTTTAGCTTTTGATGTAGGGAGAAACAAAAAATCTGGCATCAAAATTACAAATAAAGAAATCACTTGGTTCTCGGGAAAGTTTAAAGGCCAAATATATTTATCAGATATTCTCTATGTTGAATTCAAAAAAAGATTGGATTTATCATACCAAATAAGGCTGGTAGACCGAAATAATAATAAAATTTTACTGCCAGTAGAAGCGTTACCAAAAATAAATATTTTAAAAGAAACTCTGAAACTCCATAGTGTTACAATTGTAGATAAAAAATTTAATTAAAGAGTTAGAGGCCTTGGATTTTGAATTACCATGATTGAAACTACTGACCAATTTAGCTAAACCAACACTATGCGTAAAAAAATCACCACCACTTTTAAAAACTGAGAAATACATGCTTGATTTAAGCTTTGAAAGCCCGAAACCAAAGATAATATCTGGAGCAAAATTCGATTGGGAACTTGTTATAGGAATGGAAGTGCACGCACAGGTAGCTTCTGTATCAAAACTATTTTCAGGAGCCTCTACGGAATTTGGCAATGAACCAAATTCAAATGTTTCATTCGTTGATGCAGCTATGCCCGGGATGCTCCCGGTAATAAATGAATTTTGCATAGAACAGGCAGTGAAAACAGGCCTGGGTCTGAAAGCTAATATTAACCTATGGTCTGCATTCGATAGGAAAAACTACTTTTATCCAGATTTACCACAAGGCTATCAAATATCGCAACTATATCACCCTATTGTTGGCGAAGGTGAAGTAATCGTCGATATGGAACCAGGAATAGCGAGACGAGTTCGGATAGAGCGAATTCATATGGAACAAGATGCTGGAAAATCTATTCATGATATGGATCCGAATATGTCATTCGTTGACCTAAATAGAACCGGTGTTTGCTTGATGGAAATTGTCAGCCGGCCAGATATTAGGGGACCGGAGGAGGCTGCAGCCTACGTCGGCAAATTACGACAAATAATGCGATATTTGGGAACTTGCGATGGCAATATGCAGAATGGAAACTTAAGAGCTGACGTGAACGTATCTGTTTGTCTGCCTGGCCAATATGAAAAATATCAACAGACAAATGATTTCAGTCACTTGGGAATACGATGCGAGATTAAGAATATGAATTCTATGCGTTTTATTCAGCAAGCGATAGACGTTGAAGCTCGTCGCCAAATCGCAATTTTAGAAGCAGGGGGCAAAGTTGAGCAAGAAACTCGCCTGTATGATCCTGATAAAAGTGAAACTCGATCAATGCGATCAAAAGAAGAAGCTCATGATTATAGGTATTTTCCCGATCCTGATCTTCTACCTTTGGAAATTGATCAGAATTGGGTTGAGACCATACGATCTAGTTTGCCAGAACTCCCGGACGAAAAGAAGTTGCGGTTTATAAACGATTTTAATTTAACTGAATATGATGCGGGCGTTTTGACAGCGGAAATTGAGTCTGCTGATTTTTTTGAGTCAGTGGCTAGCTCATGCGAGGGAAAACTAGCCGCAAACTGGGTTATCAATGAGCTGTTTGGTCGTCTGAAAAAAGATGACCTCTCGATAAATGAAAGCCCTGTCTCTCCAAATCAACTTTCGGGTATAATATCTCTTATAAAAAGTGGCGAAATAAGTGGAAAAATTGCAAAGGAATTATTTGAGATAGTCTACAATGAGGGTGGAGATCCAAACGAAATTGTCGAAAAACGTGGAATGAAGCAAGTGACTGATACATCTGCGATAGAACAGTCGGTGGAAAAAGTTATCAATGATAATCCTGACCAAGTGGCGAAGGCTAAAATAAACCCAAAGCTAGCTGGCTGGTTTGTGGGCCAGGTAATGAAAGCCACTGGTGGTAAAGCCAACCCCAAATCAGTAAACGAAATTGTTTCTAAAAAACTAAACTTATGACCGGCAGAATTACTTTTTCACTTTTCAGTCAGTTGCAATTCTAATGCATGAATTTGTCTTATGAGGTCTGGACCTAAAGCTTCATGAACGGCCCTATGTCTTTGCAAAAGAGACATGCCAACAAATTTAGGTGACTTTATTATTAATTTGAAGTGAGTTTCTCCATCACTGTAACCACCGTGACCTCGATGAGCCTCACTATCATTCACAATCTCAATTTCACTTTCTTGAAAAACCTGCTCTAAGGCCTCTTCCATAGCTTGAGCTTTTAACATTTTTTTCGTTTGCCTCTTCAGTTTTATTTTTCATTAGTCTATCATAAGCGCCTCGAGTCAAAAAGGTTTTAAAATGAGCAAATCAGACCCGTTTGGTTTTGACATGTCTGTTTCTTCTGCGAAGAAAAAAAATCCCCGTGGAAAGCGTGGACTTACTGGAGGGTCTGAGACATCTATTCAGACCTGTCAGCATGAAGGATGTAAAGAAGCAGGTAAATTCCGGGCTCCAAAGTCACCAGACGTACTCGATGAGTTTTATTGGTTCTGCAAGGAACACGTTCGTGAATATAACTTAAAGTGGAATTTTTTTACGAACCAGACAGAAGCTGAGATGAACGCTCAAATGTCAAAAGACAAAGTATGGGAAAGAGAAACAAAAGACTTTAGAGATCCAGAGGCAAGAGCCTGGGCACGGCTAGGTATAGAAGATCCACATCAAGTTTTAGGTGAAAATGCCACCAAAAATCCAGGTCGAAATGGCACTAGTGCTGGAAACTCACGACGTCTTCCACCGACAGAGCGCCGAGCTGTTGAAATTCTAGATGCAAAAGATAATTGGAGCAAAGCCGAAGTAAGAAAAGCCTATAAAGCTCTCATAAAAATACTCCATCCCGACATGAATGGCGGTGACCGGAGCCAAGAAGAAGAATTACAAGAAGTTGTTTGGGCGTGGGACCAAATAAAAGATAGCCGAAATTTTAAATAAAAAACCCGTGTATTGCAAAAAGATCATGATCAACTTTTCTTAAATTTCAAGCTCACACCATTTATACAATGTCTTTTTCCGGTTGGCTGTGGTCCATCATCGAAGATATGGCCCAGGTGGGACCCGCACCTACTACAGTGACATTCCGTTCGAACCATAAAAAACTTTTTATCCGTTTTTGTTCCAATTGCCCCGGGTAAAGCTTGCCAAAAACTAGGCCAACCTGTGCCAGAATTATATTTGTGCGTAGAAGAATAGAGCGCCAGATCGCAACCTTTGCAATGATAAACTCCTTCATCAAAGAGTTTATCAAGAGGTGAAGTAAACGCTCGTTCGGTACCATGTTTCCGCATTACCTTATATTCCAAGTCAGAAAGTAGTGCTTTCCATTCACGCTTAGTTCTTATGATTTCGAATACCTTTGCCTCTTTAGGCAAGACCTTAGCGGGAATGAAAGCAGCTAAGATTGCAGTAGTCGATTTCTGAAAAAAACTCCTTCGATTCATCTTTCAATCCCACCTTATTATTCAAATACTCATTTGCCCAATTCTCTATTTTTCAAAATAAATAGAGCAATAAAAACGATTTCTTAAATTTGTATATAGTGTTTATTTATTTTTTTCCTTCCCCTTGTGGAATCCCGATATATGTTGCACTTGAAGAGCGATGTGCTTTTAAGGACTTAATGATGACTGATAACACGTACGACTTGAACAGTAAGCCCAATAAAGAGGTCTCAGTAAGAGAAGCTTTTGGCATAGAAACTGATATGGTGGTCAAGGGATTTGAAGAAAAATCTGACAGAGTTCCTGATATTGATGAAACTTATAAATTTGATCCTGACACCACCCTAGCCATCTTGGCTGGTTTTTCACACAACAGGCGTGTTATGATCCAAGGATACCATGGAACTGGGAAGTCAACCCATATTGAGCAAGTCGCCGCGAGGCTCAAGTGGCCAGCAGTTCGTGTTAATTTGGACAGCCATATCAGTCGTATCGATTTAATAGGTAAAGATGCCATAAAACTTAGGGATGGTGTGCAAATCACTGAATTCCACGAGGGTATTCTGCCTTGGGCTTTAAGAAACCCAGTTGCAATAGTATTTGACGAGTATGACGCGGGCAGAGCGGACGTCATGTTCGTCATTCAGCGGGTTTTGGAACATGATGGGAAATTAACACTCATGGATCAAAATGAAATAATCCAACCAAACCCGAACTTTAGACTATTTGCTACTGCAAATACAGTCGGCTTAGGCGATACGACAGGTTTATACCATGGAACGCAACAAATAAATCAAGCTCAGATGGATAGGTGGTCTCTAGTAGCTACATTGAATTACCTATCAGTAGAGGCCGAAACTTCGATTGTGTTGGCAAAAGCACCAAATTACAATACCGATGCGGGACGAAAAACAGTCAAGCAGATGGTAACGGTAGCTGATCTAACACGAACCGCTTTTATGAATGGCGACTTATCTACCGTTATGAGCCCTAGGACTGTAATAGCATGGGCACAAAATGCTGAGATTTTTCGTAGTATGGGATATGCTTTCAGACTCTCTTTTTTGAATAAATGTGACGAATTGGAAAGACAGACCGTTGCTGAATTTTACCAACGGTGTTTTGATGAAGAATTGCCAGAAAGCGCAGCCGCAATGAGTGTTAGCTAAAATCACCAGATAAGATCGTGAATAATTTGATCTTATAATAATTGTAGGAATCTGTTTAAAAATGGCCAGTAATGCTGATAACCCAGCAGATCCATTTAAAAAAGCTTTAGCTGAAGCTACAAAAGTGATGGCTAATAATCCCGAATTAAACGTTAATTTTACTGTGGACCCGTCTGGAATTTCGGGGGATAGCATAAGACTACCGCAGATAAGTCGAAGAATGAGCCGTGAAGAAATTTTAATAGCGCGCGGCACATCCGATGCGCTTGCACTATATCACCGCTACCATAATGAAAAAACTCACGCCCGCTACATACCCGAAGGGGGAATCGCTCAAGAGATTTACGAGGCTATGGAAACCGCTCGGTGCGAAGCTCTGGGAGCTCGAGACATGCCAGGCACCGCGGGCAATATTGACGCAAAAATAGCTTCGGAGACAGACAGGGTCGGGTATCGAGATATCAAGGACAGATCCGATGCACCGTTGTCAGATGCAGCTGGTTTTTTAATTCGAAGTTTAGCTACAGGTCGTGAGTTACCGGAAGGTGCTCAAAATGTTTTGAATCTTTGGCGCGATTTCTTAGAAGCTCAGGCTGGGAAAACAATCGAAAATGTTTCAGATCAATTAGAGGATCAAAGTCAGTTTGCAAAGTTTGCCCGCCAAGTAATTACTGATCTTGGGTACGGAGACCAACTGGGAAAAGATCCAGATAATATGGATGATGAAGACGAAGAACAATTTCAAGATGATGCCGACGAGGAAAGTAATCCAGACAGCACGGGAGAGGAAGACAGCCAGGACGAAGAAAGTGACGCCAATCCAGAACAATCTCAAGAGGAGCAGCAAGATGCTGGACAAGCAAGTGTTTCTCTCGATGACGATACTTCCGATGATATGTCTGAGGAAACAGAATTACCTGAAGGCGAGTCACCAATCGAACCTCCAGCACCTCAGCCGATTTCTGAAGCTGACCCTAATTATAAAGTCTTTGCTAAAGAGTATGATGAAGAAGTTCACGCAGAGGAACTTGCTGAGCCTGTAGAGCTGGAGCGTTTAAGAGCATATTTAGATCAACAGCTCGAGCCATTGAAAGGAGCAGTGAGCAGATTGGCAAATAAACTGCAAAGACGGCTTCAAGCCCAGCAGAACCGGAGCTGGCTCTTTGATTTAGAAGAGGGTATTCTTGACGCAGGTAGGTTGGCTCGTGTTGTTGCGAACCCGACCACTCCACTTAGCTTTAAAATGGAGCAAGATACAGAATTCCGGGATACTGTTGTGACACTTTTACTAGACAACTCAGGATCAATGAGAGGACGACCAATATCAATTGCTGCAATATGTGCTGATGTCCTTGCAAGAACACTTGAGAGATGCAGCGTTAAGGTTGAAATACTTGGTTTTACAACTAGAGCTTGGAAAGGTGGTCAATCTAGAGAACGTTGGTTGAACGATGGAAGACCTCAACAGCCAGGTCGTTTAAATGACCTAAGGCATATTATCTATAAAGGGGCAGACGCACCATGGCGACGTTCTCGTCCAAATCTGGGCCTTATGATGAAAGAAGGCCTCCTAAAGGAGAATATTGATGGTGAAGCCCTAGAATGGGCGCATCGAAGGATGATAGCGCGAACAGAACAGCGAAAAATATTAATGGTTATTTCAGATGGTGCACCGGTAGACGATAGTACATTATCGGTTAATCCTGCAAATTATTTAGAAAAACACCTTCGAGATGTAATAGACATGGTAGAACGTAGAAAGGCGGTAGAGTTGCTTGCTATTGGAATTGGCCACGATGTTACAAGATATTATGAAAGAGCCGTTACAATAACTGACGTGGAGCAATTAGCTGGCGCAATGACAGAACAGTTAGCAGCTTTGTTTGATACGGATCCGCGGGCCCGCGCGCGAGCAATAGGGCTAAGAAAGATCGGCTAAATATGAAAACAGCTTTCTTCCAATCCTTTGACAACTCATCCGATAGGGAAGAAACTCCTTTCAGGTTATCAATGGTGCAGGCAGAGCTAAAAACAAATAGACTGTCGGGCTACCTCGTTCCTCGTTCTGACGTCCATCAAGGAGAATATGTTGCAGCATGTGATGAGAGATTGTCATGGCTTACAGGTTTTACAGGTTCAGCTGGAATATGCGTTGTTGGAAAAGATAGGGCAGGAATATTTGTGGATGGCCGCTATAGTATCCAAGCTAGAAAACAAACAAAATCAACATTTGAAATTATCCAATGGGGTAAAAAGAATTTTTTTCAATGGATTGAAAAAAATATTGAAAAGGGAAAAATTGGATTTGATCCTTGGCTTCACTCATACAAGGAAATTATTTCGCTAAGTGAAGCCTTTGCGCACTCCGGTATTAGTTTTACGCCGTCTGAAAATCTCATTGATAAAGTCTGGTCGAACCGTCCTGCGAAAACATCCAGCAAAGCCATAAATTACCCCGTTGAGTTGGCTGGACTTTCTGCAAAAGAAAAATGTCAAAAAATTACAAAAAATATAAAATTTAAAAAGGCCAACTCAGCAGTAATCACACTGCCAGACAGTATCGCTTGGCTTCTTAATTTGCGTGGGAAAGATGTAATCCATAATCCAATATTGCATGCATTTTTGATAATCAATAGTAAAGGATATGTAAAAATATTTTGCAAAAATGGAAGTTTATTGCATTCTATTAGTGGCTTGAAAAGTTTTGTTAAAGTATTTCCAATGGAAAATTTCGAGACAACTCTCGCTGAACTAACAGGTTCTGTACTCATGGATGAAACAACCGCTCCATTCGCTGCTGTCAAAATACTTCAAGCCAACGGTAGCGAGCCTATGATGGGCGAAGATCCTATAATCTTACCAAAGGCATGCAAAAATCCTGTTGAAATAGGACATGCAAGAATATGCCATAAGCGTGATGCTATTCATATGTGTGAATTTCTATCCTGGTTAGATACGCAAAATGAGAATGAATTTGATGAAATTGACGTTGTAATAGAGTTAGAAAAATTTCGAAGAAAAGATAAAAATCTTAAAGAAATTAGTTTCGATACTATAGCAGCTTCAGGGCCAAACGCTGCATTACCACATTATCGCGTCAATTACTCAAGTAATAGAACAATAAAAAAAGGTGACGTTTTGCTCGTTGATAGCGGAGGACAATATCTTGATGGAACAACAGACATAACCAGAACAATTGCAATTGGAAAACAAAGCCAAGAGGTTAAAAATGCTTTTACCCGCGTGTTAAAAGGCTTAATTGCTATATCGAAATTAAAATTTCCATCTGGCACAAGCGGTAGAGACATTGATGCCTTTGCACGAGCACCTTTGTGGCAATTTGGCCAAGACTATGCTCATGGAACAGGCCATGGCGTAGGGCATTATTTAAGCGTGCATGAAGGCCCTCAACGGATTTCAAAATTTTCAGATGTCGAATTCAAAGAGGGTATGATTGTCTCAAATGAACCAGGCTTTTATAAAGAGGGTAAGTTTGGAATTAGAATTGAAAATCTTATTTTGGTGAGAAATACTGAATTAGAAGCTGAGAAGTCCTTTTTAGAATTTGAGACTCTTACTTTTGTTCCCATAGATAGACGTCTAATATCCATAAATTTATTGGATGCGCATGAGCGTGAATGGATAAACAATTATCACAATCAGTGTTGGAAACGCTCACAAGACTACGTGACACCTCCAACAAAAGCTTGGTTGAAAACTATGACAAAACCGCTCTGAAACATTTAAAGCGAGAAAATATAAAGTGAAATCAGAATTCATAATAAGCGTTGCGTCTGGCAAATGGTCAATTCGGGCTGGCGGCGCAGTTCTTGGCGAAACTAAAAAAGCTCTGGAACTGTATGAAGGCGATAGTAAACCAGCTTTGTACTTTCCAAAAAAAGATCTTGCTATGGCCTTTTTTGAAAGGACAGGACACGAAATAATACATCCTCAGAAAGGAACAATGGGGTGTTATTCAATAGTCACGAAAAGCCAGACCTTAGAAAATATTGCATGGGAATTTATCGCTCCTAGACCAGAAATTATGGATCTGCTAAATTATGTTTCTTTTGTCTCTACAAGCGCAATTACGATAGAGAGACTTTAAATTGATCGCGACAAGAATTTAAACAAGTTAATTTTTATTCGTTAGGTTGGAATTGAATGGGCAAGGAAAATTCTTTTGAAACATTACAAAATCATTTCGGTGAACGATGGTCAGTATCACCTTCAGATATCGAAAACCATGGGCGCAGTGAGTCATACTTCTCAATCCATGCACCCGATGCAGTAGTATACCCAAAAACCACTCAAGAAGTAGTTTTTCTGGTAAATGTTTGTCAGGAGGCTCAAATACCTTTGATTGGTTATGGAATTGGTACATCTTTAGAGGGGCACACCTCTGCAATAAACGGCGGCATCTGTGTCGATTTTTCTAAAATGTGCAAAGTCTTGGAAATCGATCCCTATAATATGTCAGCAACATTAGAACCGGGCGTAACCAGAGAGCAGTTAAATACTGAATTAAGGCATTCAGGGCTGTTCTTTTCTGTAGATCCAGGCGCAAATGCAACCCTTGGAGGAATGGCATCAACTAGAGCTTCAGGGACGACCACTATTCGCTATGGCACCATGAGGGAAAATATTCAAAGTCTAGAAATAGTATTAGCAAACGGGGAATGTATCAGTACTAATACAAAAGCTAAAAAGTCAGCTGCGGGCTATGATCTTACTGCTTTATTTATAGGGGCAGAAGGCACGCTGGGACTTATAACTAAAATTACAGTTAAACTGCACCCTATCCCAGAATTAATTACTTCTGGAGTAGTTGCTTTTAATACAATTAGCGATGCTGTTGAAGCAGTACAGGATATAACTTTTACGGGCGTTCCTGTAGCTCGACTTGAATTTTTAGACGAAAAATCAGTTGAAGCTTTCAATGCATATTCCCATTTAAATTTACCTTTAAAGCCGCACCTTCTTTTTGAGCTACATAGTTCAGAAAAATCCGCGCCCGACGATATTGAAAACTTCAAATTAGCATGCTCGGAATATGGCGGAATGGAGTTTCAGTGGTCCTCCCAAGAGGAGGAGCGAAAGGAACTCTGGGCTTTGCGCCATAAAGGTTACTATGCAATTTTAGCTTCAGCACCGGGGAAAAGAGCTATAGTGACAGATATATGCGTTCCTCAGACTGAATTGGGTAGAGCCGTATTGGAGACTCAACAAGATATTTCGAAAAGTGGAATATCTGGACCAATTTTAGGACACGTTGGAGATGGAAACTTTCATGCAATTTTATTAGTTGATCCTAAAAACCCTAAGGAGATGAAAGCTGCGAAATCAGTTGCCAACAAGATGGCTAATTTAGCAATTAGTTTAGGTGGAACATGTACTGGAGAACATGGAATAGGCATGGGTAAACTTGATTTTATGCCCGCTCAACTTGGCTATGCTTGGAATATTATGGGTAACATAAAAGAAGCGCTAGATCCGTCAAATATAATGAACCCTGGTAAGCTAATTAAGAAAAATTAACTATTTATTAGACGCCCCAGAAATCAACACTCTTGATGCATCTCTGGCCTCATCCGTAATTCTATCTCCAGAAATCATCCGGGCTATTTCCTCGACACTATCTTCACCTTTAATCTGGTTTACCTTGGACAAAGTTTTCTCATCTTCAATAACTTTTGAGACTAAGAAATGCCTCTCCGCTAAAGCTGCAACTTGCGGGGAATGTGTAACCACCAAAACTTGAGCATTGTTTTTGGCCAACTGCACAAGGCGTCGACCAACCGCATCGGCTGTTGCTCCACCCACACCACGATCTATTTCATCAAAAACCATGGAAACTCCATTTTGATCACTAGTAAGGCAAACCTTTAGAGCAAGAAGAAACCTGCTCAATTCTCCTCCAGAAGCTATCTTTAGAAGAGCGTCAAACTTGCCTCCCGCGTTTGTAGATATTGTGAATGCAACTGAGTCTTGACCTAATTCATTTGGACTTATTTGTTTGATTTCAGTTTTAAATCTTGCTCTCTCCATTTTTAATGGCTTTAGTTCTTTTTCAACCATTTTGTCCAAAACAGCCGCAGCTTTTTCCCGTTCTTTTGACAAAGTCTTTGATAAGTCTCCAAATTTTCTGAAAGACTCGTCATAATTAGTTTGCAAGTCTTCAATATTTTTTGTGCCATTTTCTAAAAAAGTTAATTTTTCTTTTAGTTTATGTTGAAATTCTGGAAGCTGATCTGCTGTTATTTTATACTTTCTGGCAAGACTTCTAATAGCAAACAAACGGTCTTCGAGTATCTCCAAATCTTCTGAATTAAAGCTCAAATCAGATAGCACATCAAAGATGCCAGACTGCGCTTCTTGTAGTTCAAATTGAGCTCTACCAAGGGCTTCAATTGGTTCGTCTAAAATATTATCGACATTTTTAGCGGCTTTTTCTAGACACTTTATTGCACTACTTAACTGACCTTCGGCACCACCTCTATCGACTAAAGTACTAGCTTCAATAATATTTTCACGAATACCTTTACAGTTTTGCATTAGTCTTCGCTTCGCATCTAGCTCAGTCTCCTCTCCTGGATAAGTCCCCAAGTCAGAAATTTCTTTTAAATTATGCCTTATAAAATCTTCTTCATCGGCAAGTTCCTGATTTTTTTTTGTAAACGCTTCTAAAGCCTTTTGATTTTCTTTAAAATTAAGAAAGGCTTTTTTTACTGAATTTAATGCTTTGCCAGTCTTAGCAAATTGATCCAATAAATGTAAATGTCCCTTAACATCCAAAAGACCACGTTCGTCATGCTGCCCATGAAATTCAATCAGGTTTTCGCCTAAATATCTCAAAAAGTCAGACGAAACGCGTTTATCGTTTACCCAGGCTGCTTTACGGCCGTCAGAAAAATTTACTCTCCGAATTATTAATTCATCAGATTTTGGAATGTCCGCTTCATCAAGGATTAAGTTAACTTTTCTGGACCTCTTTGTAGAAAAAACAGCTACGACTTCTCCTCTTTCCATTCCATCACGAACCATTGAAGCTTGACCTCGGGCTCCTAAAGCAAAGCCAAGACAGTCAAGTAAAATTGACTTCCCAGTTCCAGTCTCTCCTGTGAAAGCGTTAAGGCCAGAAGAAAACTCTAAAGATAATCTCTTAATTAATAAAATATCTTTAATTTCAAGCTCATGAAGCATGATACTCTACAACCACTGGCCCTTAACAACTTGTCGATAAATTTGATTTAACCAGCCATTGCCCGAAGATTTGGGTTTTAAACCTTTACTACCCAATAGGCCAAAAGTCCGCTCATACCAATCTGTTGAACTGTAGTTGTATCCTAAGATCGCCCCAGCTGTTTGAGCTTCATTTACCAAACCTAGGCTTAAATAAGCTTCAACAAGTCTGTGCAAGGCTTCTGGAACCTGAGATGTCGTTGAAAATTCTTCTATAACACCTCTAAATCTATTAATAGCAGGTGCATAATGGGCGCGTTTCAGATAATAACGGCCGACCTCCATCTCTTTACTGGCTAAGTGATCTCTTAAAAAATTAAATCTTATCTCTGAATTTGAGGCATATTCACTTTCCGGATATTCCTCTTTAATTAAATTAAAAACTTTCAGAGCTTCTTTTGCTAATTCTTGATCACGACCAATCGCCAGAACTCGGTCATAATAGCTTAAACCTATCAGATAATAAGCATATGGCACATCCTTATCATTAGGGTGGAATTCAATAAATCGGTTTGCAGCACTAGCCACATTATCATAATCTTTATCTTTATGATAAGAATAAACCTGCATGATCAGTGCCCGTTTTGCCCAATCCGAATAAGGATAAAGTCTTTCAACTTCGGTAAATTTTTCAGCTGCGTCGCTGTACCGCTCTCGGAGAATTTCTTTTTCTCCAGAATTGAAAATTTCTTCGGCCGCCTGATCTTCAGAAGTATTATTCGCAATATCACCTTTGTTGTCTGAACAATTTGAAAGTAAAGTAACCACTAAAAAAAATATTAGAGGCGTTACAGGACCTTTTAGCCAAGTCATTTGCAACTTTCTCCAATATGAATAAAATTGTGCCTCAAAAACATATTATCCCTTAACATATAATGAATCTTCGAAAAACACCAAGTCATAAAGATTAAAATTTGTAGTTAAGCTAATTTACATACTTCAGATAGTTTCACACCACTGCCCGGTAAATTATCAACTGTTTTTTTGTCACAAGAAATAATTTCAAAGTTTTCTTTATCAGAAAATAAACTTCTGAGAAGTCCATGGGTTATTCCATGACCCGCCCTATTTCCAATGTAATGTCCAATAATTGGATATCCAGCTAATGCTATGTCTCCAAGTGCATCTAACATCTTATGCCTTACTGGCTCGTCTGAATGACGCAATCCACCAGGGGACAAAACATTTTCACCATCGACTACTACTGCATTTTCATAACTACCACCAAGAGCCAATCCCTTGGATCGCATCGCTTCCACCTCAGAATAACGACAAAAAGTTCTACTATCACAAAGCTCACGGACGAAAGAACCATTAGACATATCTAGAGTTTTACTTTGTGTTCCTATTGCTGCGTCAGAAAATTCAATGGAAAAACTCATTTTTGGGCTCGTACTTGGCTGAAATTTCGCCCAAGCTAACCCATTCTTATATTCAACTGTTTTAAGGATCCGTATTGCCTTTGATGATTGCCGCTGCAGTTTAATTCCCGTTTTAAGAACCTTTTTGACAAATGCTAATGCGCTACCGTCCATTATCGGCACTTCTGGTCCATCAATTTCCAACAGGGCATTATTTATACCACATCCTGTTAATGCTGCCATCAGGTGCTCGATAGTTGAAACACTAACTCCATCTGAATTTGCTACTCGGGTACAGAGTTCACTATCAACTACATTATCCAGTACAGCAGAAATAAATTTATTACCCGCCTGTACGTCAATTCTTTTAAAACAGATGCCAGAATCGATATTGGCAGGCAATACTACTAATTTTGACCACAAACCTTTGTGTAAACCTATTCCTTCAAAAATGATTGGCTTACTCACGGTTGTCTGCAAAACACCACCCCAAACTGCATTTAGATTAATCCTCAATTATTCACATGAATAGAGTGCCAATCGTAATGAAACAATTAACTCTTTGTGACTTTTTGTTACAAAAGATTACAAAAAGAAGTCTTTAACTCCACTTTTAAGCAGATCTTGAAAATACTAAATAAAACAATTAATTAGCCTGACGCCGCAGAAAGGCAGGAACTTCTATCTTTTCCTGCTCTAGATCATCAAATTCACTTTCCTTAGTAACGTCCGTATTAAAGTTAGGCTCTCTTCTGCTAACTCCAGATCCTGAGCCCACAGTTTCGCTTCTTGACATCCTACTAATTAACGAGCTGATCCCAAATTTTGGACGCTCAGTTACTAAATTTTCTTCACCGTTAGGCACGTTAGTTTTTTCATCAATTTCTTTTGTAACTGCTGCCTTTAATCTCGCTAAAGTTTCCGGTGAAGGAACTCCCGGAGGTGACTGAGGCTGAGCTTCCAGGGTTTCTTCTAATCTAGAGTTGGCTGCTAGATCATGGTTTTCCTGAATAAGGGGTTGATCAAGTTCTCTGTTTGCTGAAATTTCGCTATCAACTTGATCAAATATTTCTTGGGTTTTAGCGACAATTGGTTCCTCTAAGGTTAAGTTTTGACCACTTTCTTCTACAATTTCTTCTGCTGCCAAAACAGATGTTTCAACTGAGCTATCTATTGTAGGGCGTGAGATTTCTTCAGCTTCAATACCGGTCGCAACAACCGAAACTCGCATCTTACCTTCCAATTCAGTATCTAAAGTTGAGCCAACAATTATGTTTGCATCAGGATCAACTTCTTCTCTAATTCTATTAGCCGCCTCATCTAGTTCAAAAAGTGTTAGATCGTATCCACCAGTGATATTTATTAAAACTCCTTTAGCACCACGTAAAGATATTTCATCAAGAAGTGGGTTAGCAATCGCTTTTTCAGAGGCTTGAACAGCACGATCTTCACCTTCTGCCTCCCCAGTTCCCATCATCGCCTTACCCATTTCATCCATGATTGCACGAACATCGGCAAAATCCAGGTTAATTAGGCCAGGTCTGACCATCAAATCAGTTACACCTTTAACACCTTGATATAAAACATCATCGGCCATACTGAACGCTTCAGTAAACGTAGTTTTTTCATTAGCTATTCGAAATAAATTTTGATTTGGAATAATTATTAGGGTATCGACCATTTTTTGCAGTGCTTCAACACCGTCTTCAGCTTGGCGCATACGCTTGATACCTTCAAACTGAAAAGGCTTGGTAACCACTCCAACAGTTAAAACGCCAAGTTCCCTGGCAGCCTGTGCGATGATTGGAGCAGCTCCTGTACCTGTTCCACCGCCCATTCCTGCCGTAATAAAGCACATGTGCGTCCCGGATAGTTCATTTACAATCTGTTCAATGCTTTCTTCGGCCGCTGAAGCACCAATAGAGGCTCGTGCACCTGCACCAAGACCTTCAGTTACTTTAACCCCTAACTGTATTTTTTGAGAAGACTGACTTTGTTGCAGGGCTTGAGCGTCCGTATTTGCCACAACAAAATCCACACCTTTTAGTTGCTTCTCAATCATGTTGTTAACCGCATTTCCTCCTGCCCCACCAACGCCAAAAACCGTTATGCGAGGTTTTAACTCGTCTTTTTCTGATACTGATAAATTTAATGTCATACTAGATCCGCCTGTTTTGCCCAATTTTTTTGGTGCTTAATTTACTGCTTTTATTACTATAGACGATAAAGCTTTTTACCAAAAAGGTCACGTAAAAAAACAATAAACGTTACCATATATGGTAAATTATCCAAGTTTTAGGCGATATTTAGACAAAATAGTGTGTTACTTGGTCAAATCTCACCAATTATCTTTAAACCACCGAAAGACACGACTCACTGACTGCCCATTAAAATTTTTGCTGCGTGGAGAAAAATCCCACCATTCGTCCTGAGGATGAGCCGCAAATAGACTAAGTCCTACAAGTCCAGCACAATTCGGTCCAGAATATGCCTGAGGCAACCGATGAATTCGCATAGGCCTTCCTAACCGAACTTGTTGGCCTAAAATTTTAACGGCTAGAGAATCTATCCCGGGGACCTGGCTGGCTCCCCCAGTAAGTACAATTTTTTGGCTCGGCAAATCATCAAAGCCAGCACTATTTAAACTAGAGCGCGCTTCCTCCAAAATTTCTTCAATTCTAGGTCTAATTATTCCAATTAAATCTGATCTACTAATAATTCGGCGGTCAAGTTCCCAGTCTCCCGTCTCGCTAGTAATCTCAATCATCTCACGATCGTCCAGACCAGTTGCGACAACACCGCCATTTCGAGTTTTTATTCTTTCTGCTGTTGATGAAGGAACCTGCAAACCCATAGAAATATCTCGAGTTACCAACTCTCCGCCCATTTTTATTGTTTCAGCAAAAATCATGTGCTTTTTCCAAAATATTGAAATATTGGTTGAACCTCCACCAAGATCAATGCACGCCGCTCCCAATTCTTTTTCATCTTCAACCAAAGATGAAAGTGCCGAGACATATGAGGAAGAAGCAACTCCTGCCAACTCTAAATCACATCTTTTTATACAGTAGGCTAAATCTTGGATTGTTTTTTCTTTGATAGTGAGCATATGCATATCGACGGACAAGCTTTTACCTATTTGACCTCTAGGATCAGATAAGCCCGTTTTGTGATCTAAGGAAAAATTTACCGGTTGTGCGTGTAGGACTTCTCTATCTGTATCATACGCAGGTATTCCACATGATCCTAGAACGTCAGCAATATCATTATTGTCGACGATTTCATTTTTGATTTCTACGCTTCCTTCGAGACCGTAAGAGCGTGGAGAGCCGCCCGAAACACACGCAATTGCATGGTCCACTCGGGAATTTGCCAACTTCTGGGCAGATTGCAACGCAGTTCTAATTGCTCTCTCCGTTTCAGGCATCGATACAATTTCGCCATATTCTATTCCCCTGGATTTGGTTAATGCAGAGCCAATTACTTGGAACCCTGACTGTCCCGCTAGGGAGCCAACACCGTCTCCGTCTATGTTTGCTTCCGTACCATCAAACTTTAAAATTAAACAACCTATCTTAGAAGTCCCAACATCTAAAACAGCTATTACCCCTCGCTGCAAAGCAGCGGACCGCATCGCCCTCATAGCTCGCTGCGAATGATACAACTCTATCAATTTCTTACTCCAATTACTTCTGAATTTATTTGACCATATTTATCTGACGGAACCCTCAGTGTAATCCTGGACGGGAGCCTGAAATCAAAAACTGCTATCTGACGGGATAAGATTTGTTCTGTTTTATCTAAAATTATAATTTTTTGGACAGCCTGCAGTGCACCATTCTCAGGTAACATAACAACTTGGCCTGATTTCATAACAATATTCCAGCGTCTATGCCCCACAAAAACCAAACCCCGGACTTGATCTAAGTTTCCATAAATAGCTTTAAAAATAGCAGTTGCCTGGGCTGCTGCTTTTTCTGCTCCCTCGCCTGTTATCACAGGCAAATCAGAGAAATTCTCGCGCGAATGTAATGACCTTATATAATCACCATGTTCGCTCAAAACAGTAAAACCTTTTTCTTTTTTCATTAGTAAAGACGGGGTTTTTTCATCTACTTTTATATGAAGAATTCCTCCACGTTTTATGTGCGCTTCAGCAATCTTAACAGGGGGCAAAGATAAAACCCGTTTGTGCAACTCGGCTAAGTCCAAATCAAAAGAACTAATTGGAAAATGCAAGCCTAAAACTTGTCTTATCTCAGCATTTAAGCTGTCGCTAGCTCCTTCAATAGACAACGCGTCTAACATAAACTCAGGACGTTCAATTACTTTTCTGTACAGATCATAGGTTACTTCTTCCAATTTTTCTTTGTTTTTTTGATCATGAAAATAAATTAAAATGGGAGTTGCTAGGATAATTAAAGGAACGCCATAAAATATCGCCTTTTTTATCAATGGGGACAGCATCCATCTAGAAAGTTTGTATTTCAAGCGAGATGGAGCAGGGTCTTGTTTTTTGAATCTTGAAAAACTTATCTGTTGCAAGACGCATCCTCCACAATCCAATTGCACAAGCTGTCAAAAGAAATACCTTTTTCTTTAGCCTGCTCGGGACTTAGAGAAGTTGGTGTCATACCGGGCTGGGTATTTATTTCTAGTAAAAATAACCCATCAATACCGAGACTGTTATCCCATCGAAAATCAACTCGCGATATTCCTTTACATCCTAGAGCCATGTGGGCGCGCAAAGCAAAATCTTCACAGGCATCATAAATTTCTTTTGGAATATTGGCTGGAAAAACATGCTTTGAAGCTCCCACGTTATATTTGGACTCATAATCATACCACTTATCTGTAATAATATCTGTCACACCCAAAGGTTGCTCATTCATTATTGTCGTGGTCAGTTCTCTACCGGGTATGAATTTTTCTACTAAAACTTGATCTGGAAAATTTTTTTCCGAGATAGAAAAACTATCATAATCTTGCAAAACTAAATGAACACCAACCGATGAACCCTCATTTACTGGTTTTATAACATATGGTGGCTCCATTAAATGTGCCGAAAATGCTGAGGTAGAAGACGTACAGATACTTTCTGCTACGGGCAAATTGTCAGATTTAAAAATTCTTTTCGCAATATCTTTATTCATTGCCAAAGCCGAAGCTTGAACGCCAGAGTGAGTATATGGGAGTTCTAACCACTCAAATAAGCCCTGAACACATCCATCTTCTCCATATCTGCCATGCAGGGCATTAAATATGATATCAGGAGAAATCCGACCAAGCTCTTTTGGTAAATCGTTACCCGCATCAACTTCGCTCACCTTATATCCTACACGACGCAGAGCGGCTGCACATTCACGGCCGGATACTAATGACACTTCCCGCTCTACTGAGCGGCCGCCTTTAACAACTGCGACGTGGATATCTGTCCTGCTCGACATAACCCTTCGCCTCTAATAGCCACCTAATAGCCTAAATGGTTTAAACTAAAAGTGCGTTATAGATTGGTTTCACCAATTCTTATTACTTCCCATTCTAACTTAACTTTACTATTTTGGAAAACACTTTTTCTTACCTGCTCGCCTAAACTTTCCAATTCACCAGCTGTAGCATCGCCAGTATTAATTAAAAAATTCGAGTGCTTTTCACTAATTTTTGCCCCGCCGTAAGTTGCTCCCCGCATACCAGCATCATCAATTAATTTCCATGCTTTAAGATCATGTACATCATCTATTTCACCTGTACTAGAAAAGCCAGAAGGGTTTCGAAACGTACTTCCTGCTGTGCGCTCTTTAGTTGGTTGAGTTTCATCTCTCTTAGCTACTTGATTTTGCATCTTAAGATGTAAAGCTGCTGGATCACCAATATTGGCGTCAAAAGTAGCCTCAAGAATTATGCAATCTTGAGGCAAATCACACTGTCGATAAGAAAATTTTATATCTTTTGAGGATAACTCAAACAGCTCACCCGAACGATTTAAAAACTTAGCCGAAACAAAAAAATCTGCAACATAGGATCCATAACATCCTGCATTCATCTTAATCGCCCCTCCAATCGACCCAGGAATTGTTCTAAGAAATGTTAAATCTAAACCATTGTCTGCAGCTCTAGAAGCCACATGAGAATCTAAAGCGGAAGCACCAACAATAATTTTATTGTTCTCAAAAGAAATTTTATTAAACCCACTTCCTAACCTAATCACTGCCCCTCTTATTCCACCATCTCTAATTATAATGTTACTACCCACACCAATAGGGAAAGTATCGACATCACTTGGAAGCATCTTCAAAAAATCAATTAGGTCTTGCGTATCTGCTGGCATAAAAAAGAAATCAGCAGGACCTCCTACTCGCAACCAAGTGACTTGTGAAAGATCTTTATCTTTTATTACAGATCCGCGTGTATCAAAGATCATAAAAAACCTATTTCTTTAAAAACAGCAAACTAACAGCTTTTTTCAGTTACTTTTATCCCAAATCATTCAGTCTAAAGGGTAAATTATTTGCCCATACGCTTATTGTACCGGCTCCTAAAAAAACTATGATATCTCCGCTTCTTGCCTGTTCTCTAATTAATGCTTCCAATTCATCCTCATCATCTACCGAGAAAACATTTCTATGACCATGCCTAACAAGCCCATTTACTAAATCGGCCCGTGATGCTCCATCTAGTGGAGCCTCTCCAGCAGAATAGACCTCCATTATAACAACAAAGTCTGCCTCATTAAAACAAGAGCAGAAATCATGAAATAATGATTTTAATCTTGTATACCGGTGCGGTTGATGGATAGCAAAAACTTTTCCTGTCGCAGTCTGCCTGGCAGCTCTTAACACAGCAGATATTTCAACAGGGTGGTGTCCGTAATCATCTATAATCTTCATCCCATTTAATTCTGCAACTTGAGTAAATCGCCTGTTCACTCCTTTAAATTGTGAAAGCGATTTTTTAATTGATTTCTCATTAATATCTAAATGGCGAGCTATTGCTATCGCCGCTAGCGAATTAGATACATTGTGGTTTCCTGGCATAGGCAATGAAAGTCGATCTAAAGTAATATTTTCTTTTTGCAACAGGACGTCAAAATAAGAAATACCGTCCATAAAAGTGACATTTACAGCTCGAACATCTGCTTGCGCGTTAAAACCGTAAGTTATAATTCGTCTATCAGTCACTTTGCCAACAAGAGCCTGTACTTCAGGATGATCGGTACAACAGAAGGCAACTCCATAAAAAGGAATGTTTGATACAAAGTCTAAAAAAGCTTTACGCAGCATTTCGAAATCACCCCAGTGATCCAGATGCTCCGGATCTATGTTGGTGACTACGGCCAAAGTTGCGGGTAATCGATTAAATGTACCATCACTCTCATCTGCTTCAACGACCATCCAATCACCTTGACCGAGCCGGGCGTTTGAACCGTAGGCGTGGATAATACCACCATTTATAACCGTTGGATCCAGCTCTCCGCCATCGAGTAGAGTTGCCACTAATGTTGTAGTAGTTGTTTTTCCATGCGTGCCAGCAATTGCTATGTTTGAATTTAGCCTCATTAGTTCAGCCAACATTTCAGATCTTTTTACAATTGGGATGCCTTTGTTTCGCGCACCAATTAATTCTGGGTTGGATTCTGAGACTGCTGTAGAAATGACTACAACAGCAGCTTTTTTTAAATTTGAAGCATGATGCTCGTAGAAAATGTTAATGCCTAATTTTTCTAATCGTTCTGTAATGGGACTTTTTTTGATATCTGAACCCTGAACTTTATAATTCAAGTTTAATAAAACCTCAGCAATACCAGACATTCCTATACCACCAATGCCTACAAAATGTATTGCACCTATATTTATCGGAAGTTTTGTTAGTGAGTTCATCTATCGTTGTATCCCGATATCTCTTCAACCCGGTCAGCTAATTTCTTAGTGGCACACAATACAACTGTTTTGTGCGCATTAGCGGCCATCTTAGTAGCATTTTCGGGCGATGAAAGAATTTTTAGCACAGCTTTATTGAGCCTTTTGACTGTTAAATTCTGCTCTGCGATTACCGTAGCAGCTCGCAATTTCTTCAAAGGTTCGGCATTAAAAGTCTGCTCGTCTCTAATGGCAGAACCAAGAGGAATGAGAATTGAGGGACGGCCAACAACGCTAATATCAGCAACGGAAGATGCTCCCGACCTAGAAATAATGAGCTGCGCTTCGTTAAGATGGGAGGCTATATTATCAAAGAAGGGCAAAACTTCGCATGCAATCCCCTTCGAAAAATAATATGACTGAACGCGCTGACAGTCTTCTTCACGCACCTGTTGACGAACACGAATATATTTTAATACTTCATCCGGCAAAGTACCTATAGCCTCTGGAACAATATCTGATAAAATCTTAGCACCTTGAGAACCTCCCATTATTAAAATAGACATAGGATGGTTACCAGGAGGGATATAAGGAGACCCAGAGCGATCTAAAATTTCTTTTCTAACTGGGTTACCAATATGTTCATGCTTTATATTTTCAGGAATAGCTGTTGGCCAAGTACCACAAGCAACTAAATGAACTTTTTTAGCAAATAATTGATTAACCTTTCCCAATACTCCATTTTGCTCGTGGATAATTCTAGGTAAACTCATAAATATTGATGCGATAAGTGCTGGAATTGTGGGGTATCCGCCAAAGCCAATTACAATGTAAGGACGGTGCTTCCAAAAGGCCTTCAGAGTGGTAAAAACACCCCCTAGAATTAGAAAAGGAGCTGTTATTTTGGAAATAAATCCATGTTTCGCGAAGGTCGCTGAGGGAGCTATTTCTATTTTTACCGCATCAGGAAAATTTTTTGTAAACCTTGCACCTCTTACATCGGTTGAAAGCTTGACTTCCCAACCCCGCATTAAAAGTTCCTCAGCTAAAGCCTGAGCAGGGAACATATGTCCACCCGTACCGCCAGCCGACAATATTGCTAAAGGTTTTGTTTTCAAAAATTTACCCCTTGATAAAAATATCAGCCACATTTTTTTGAGGTCGGTTCCGAGTTAATGCCAGCAAAATTCCTATGGTAATGCCACCCGCAATTAAAGAAGAACCCCCATAGCTTACAAAAGGTAAAGTCATGCCCTTTGCCGGTAATAATCTAGCGGCAACACCAATGTTGATAACGGCTTGAATCCCAAACATACAAACAAGGCCTGTTCCAGCCAGGCGTACAAATATATCCCGCTCACGCAGGAGACGAGCTAAAGAAATACACACGACGGCTGAATATAAAGTTAAAATTAACCCAACCAACACAAATCCATACTCTTCAGCAGCAACGGCAATGATAAAATCAGTATGAGCATCTGGCAGCGACCACTTCACTTGCCCCTCTCCCACGCCCACACCAAAAAACCCACCCTCTTGAATTGCATTTGTTGCGTAACCTAACTGAGTTTTAGGGTCTAAATCTGGCGACAAAAAACCATCAATTCGTCTGGCAAAATGTTCTGAATAAGTATAGGAAAAAGAACCTAAACCTATCGTTGCAGCTGCTACCCCAATAAGTAGAAGGATATGAGCTCCTGCTACAAAATATACGACTGCCCAACCAAACAAGATTAAACAGGCTTGACCAAAATCTGGTTGAAAAACAAGAAATGCCGAAATGACTGTAGTCAATACAAACGAAATTAGTCTCCCCGGAGGGCCATTAATTTCTTTAGATGCTGAAATCATCCAAGCAGTTACAACTAAAAAACAAGGTTTCAAGAATTCGGAGGGTTGTAAGGAGGCGAACCCCAAAGTGTACCAGCGCGTTGCACCCTTTCCAAAATCTGTTCCAAAAATAGGAAGTAAAATGAGGGCGATAAACGAAAAAACGAAGCCAATTACTGCTAATCTTCTCACTAAATCAACCGACATCATAGACAATGAAATCATAGTTACTATCGACAGCGAACCAAAAATCACTTGTCTTTCCACATAATGGAACGGGGCAAACCCATTTTTTTCGGCCAGCGGGGGAGAGGCCGCAAAACTAAGCAGCAAACCAATCGAGAATAATAATAGAATACACGTCATGGTCCACAAATCAGTTGTACGCCACCACCGCGATAATATAGCTTCGCCACCTGAACCAGGTGCTGCTCCATGAACCATTTCTGTCATGGCTTCTGCCTTTTTACCTCTTCGTCGTCTTGGTTTTCCAAGATCAATTAGCTATTGGTAGCCAAATTCTTTCCAAAAAGCTAGTAGGAATAAACTATTTCAAATTTATTTTCTTGTGTTTTTTTAAATTTTTTAACTAAACAAAATTGAATATTATATCAGCTTTTTAATTTCAGACTCAAAATCCCTACCACGCTCTTCAAACGAACTATATTGATCAAAACTAGCTGCAGCCGGAGCAAGTAAAACCGTTTCACCATCCTTAGCATCTTTGAACGCATTTTTAACAGCGATATCCATATTATTACATATTTCGAATTTACAGCTGATTTGCGAAGAAAATTTCGCTGCATTAGTACCAATAACATAAGCTTTTTCAACATTGGTTAGAGCATTATTAAGTCGGGAAATATCTTCTTCTTTTTGTTCACCACCACATATCCAACGAATTTTCGAAAAGGTCTCAAGTGCTTTCATTGCACTATCAACATTTGTAGCCTTACTGTCATTTATGAATGCAACTCCACTGATTTTAGTTACCAATTGAGATCTATGTTCCAGACCAGTAAAACTCTTTAATGCCTTTTCAACTGAACTTGGCCCTATACCTAGAGCACGAACGGCAGCATAAGCGGCACAAGCATTTTGATGGTTGTGTGACCCTTTTAAAGAGTTGCACTTCCGAAGATCCAAAGAAGCTATTTGTTTTCCTCGTCTGTACTCTGATAAAAATCCTTTATTCGCAAAAACAGACCAACCCAGATTAGAAATTTTTCTCGAACCAGACACCCTAATAATGCAATCATCATGCAAATGATCCGCAATTTCTTGGGCTAAGAGCTCACCTTCAAATTCATCCACACCAATCACTGAACGATCAGGGCATCCAGAAATAAAAAGACGCTTCTTCGCTGCATAATAACCACCGATACCGCCATGTCGCTCTAAGTGATCAGGTGTAAAGTTTGTAAAAACTGCAATGTCAGGTGTTAAACTATTTGCAAGTTCAGTTTGGTAAGAAGAAAGCTCCAAAATTACAGTCTCACCATCAGTCAAAGGCTCTAAGTCAAAAACACCTTTACCAATATTGCCAGCCAGTTGAGAAGGACGGTTTTCACAAACTAGTATGTGATGAATTAAGGCACTGGTTGTAGATTTCCCATTAGATCCGGTTACTGCTACTATTTTGGGTATAGATTTAAATTTTGCCCAATCAGACGAACCAATAGACCTGAAAAATAAGCCAATATCATTGTCTATTGCCACTCCATTTGCAATTGCCGCTGCAACAACACTATGAGGCTTTGGATAGTGGTGCGGGACACCGGGGCTAACCAAAAGGACGTCTATTTCATTCCAGATAACTTTGTTTGGAAAAGTACAAGTAAAGCCCAAATCTTCTGCTATTTTTAGATTATTGATATTATCATCTAAACATAATATTTCAGCCCCACCTGCCTTCAAAGCCGCGGCAGCAGATAGCCCAGATCGCCCTAACCCCAAAATTGCATAGCGAGTATTTTTTACATTTCGAGCCGATATCATTTCTGTAAAACTTTTTATCTAACCTTTAGTGTAGCAAGGCCGATCATAGCTAAAATCAAAGAAATAATCCAAAACCGAATAACAATTTGAGGTTCAGCCCAGCCTTTTTTCTCAAAATGGTGATGAATAGGCGCCATCAAGAAAACCCTTCGACCAGTTGCCTTAAAATAAGCAACTTGAATGATTACAGATAGAGCCTCTACCACAAACAAACCACCAACTATTGCTAAGACTATTTCATGCTTTGTTACCACGGCAATTGACCCCAAAGCTCCCCCCAAAGAAAGAGCGCCTGTGTCACCCATGAAAACTGCTGCTGGGGGGGCATTGTACCAAAGAAAACCCAAGCCACCACCGAAAAGAGCAGAACAAAATATCAATAACTCTCCCGTACCAGGAACATAATGCACATCTAAATAATTTGTAAAGTCTACGCGTCCTACAGCGTAAGAAATAACACCCAGCGCTAATGCAGCAATCATCACAGGCATTATAGCAAGACCATCTAATCCATCAGTTAAATTTACTGCATTTGCAGCACCAACAACAACTATCATCGAAAATGGAATAAATAACACCCCAAGATGCAACAAAGTATCCTTAAAGACTGGCAAAGCCAGTTTATACTGTAACGCTTCTGGATGATTAATGGCAGCAATATAGGCTGCAATCGCTGATATAATAAACCCGAGAAGCAAGCGTATTCGACCTGGAACGCCTTTTGTATTTTGTTTGGATACTTTGGAATAATCATCAGCAAAACCTATCAATCCAAAACTAAGCGTAACTAAAACAACAATCCAAATAAAAATGTTGTCAAGTCTGGCCCACAAACAGGTTGCAAAGAGTAAGGAAATCAAAATGAGCAGACCTCCCATTGTGGGAGTTCCAGCTTTTTCAAAATGCGATGACGGACCATCATCTCTAATAGGCTGGCCTTTGCCTTGTTTTTTTCGAAGAACATTAATCAAAGGTCTTCCGAATAGAAACCCAAACAGTAACGCTGTAAAAAAAGCACCTCCAGCCCGGAAAGTAATGTAACGGAATAGGTTGAAAAAGTCGCCTCCATCTGAAAGTTGAGTTAACCAATATAACATATTTATTCCTTTGACTTTACTCGGTTACTTCCAAACTGGATATTGCATCCGCAATCACTTTCATTCCAACACTTAAAGAAGCTTTTATAAGTAAGCAATCACCACCTTTAAGAATTGTGTCGAGCAAAGGCACAACGTCTATGGACTTTTTAAAATGAAAACCACGCTTCTCTTCGGGAAGAATATCGTGCAAGCATTTCATCAATGGCCCCACAGTGTGGATGCAATCTAGTTTATATAAATCAGCGTAGGATGCTATTTTCTTATGGTATTCTTTTTCAGAGGACCCCAACTCTTTCATGTCACCCAGTATTGCAATTCTCCGCTTTGCATTTTTTTTGCTCAGTGTATTTAATGCTGCAGAAATTGAAGCTGGATTTGCATTATATCCGTCATCAATCAACTCAATTAATCCAATTTGACTTGAATTTATTTTTTTAATTGAACCTCTGCCAACACCGGGGTTCCATGCATTAATGCTCTCACAGGCCTTGAACAGGTCACAATTAAGTGTCTTTGCAACTATTAAAGCTCCCAAAGCATTATTCGCAAAATGATTTGCCGTAGTATTTAAATTAAAGCATTGTTCCTCACCTTCAATTAAGCTTTGTATTTTTATACCATTATTTACTTCTTCAATATTTAAAATTCTATTTCTTTTATCTTTTGACCCATAGCAAATAGGGTTAAAATTATGTGAAAGTATTTTGCATTTAACAGTTTCTACCGTTGAAATATCATCATTTATAATGATAGCACCATCATTTTTTAATCCTTCTACAACTGATGCTTTTTCTTGCGCTATTCTTTCAATACTCTCAAACGCCGCTAGATGTGCTGGAGCTACAGAAGTAATTAAAGCGACATCTGGGTTGGCCAACACAGAAAGAGGTGCGATTTCTCCAGGATGATTCATTCCTATCTCAATTACAGCAAAATCTGTATCTGCCTGCATACGAGTTAGGGTAAGTGGCACACCCCAATGGTTATTATAGCTTGCAAAAGAAGAATGGGTCTGCCCCTGTTCTGTTAGTATTGTATTTAACATCTCCTTTGTTGAAGTTTTGCCAACAGAACCAGTTACAGCAATTACTTTGCCCCTTAACCGATTTCGAGCAAAACGCGCCATTGCTCGAAGTGCTTCCATTACGTCTGGCACCACAAGTAGTGGAAAAGATGTATCAAAATCCTCAGAAATATGATCCACAACAGCCGCCACCGCACCGTTATCAAAAGCATTATTGACAAATTCGTGACCGTCTCGGTCTGCTTTTAATGCAACAAATAAGTCACCTGGTTGAATGGTTCTTGTATCTATTGAGACACCAGTAGCACACCAAGAAAGAGTATTTTTACCTCCAGTTGCTTGAGCTGCATCTTGAGATACCCATAGGCTCATTGTTCTATTCCATCTAAAGAAGCAACTGAAAGACTTGCTTGTTCAAAATCGTCAAATGGAAAATTATTTTCACCTACAACTTGTTCAGTTTCATGCCCCTTACCCGCTATAAGCAGACCATCACCTACCTTCAACAAGTCGACCGCAGTAAGTATTGCTTCAGCTCTATCAGCTATAACCTTAACTTTATTATCGTTTTGGATGCCCTGTTTAATCATGTGATGAATTGCTGATGGGTTCTCATTTCTTGGGTTATCGTCCGTTATAATTACAAAATCGGAATTTTGTTCGGCCGCCGTCCCCATCAGAGGACGCTTTCCCTGATCTCTCTCGCCACCTGCTCCTATGATAACTAATAGGTTTCCTTGAATATGAGGTTTCAAAGATTTTAATGCAACTTCAATAGCATCCGGAGTGTGAGCATAGTCTACATAAACAGTAGCACCATTTTTTTTGGTCGCGGCTAATTCCATACGCCCTCGAACTGGTTTAATATTCTCCAAAATCTCAAAAATACTGTTTTCTTCTTGACCAGAAACAATTACCAAAAGAGCCGCCATCAAGAGATTTTCGGCTTGGAAAGCTCCTATTAAATTAACAGATTTTTGATAGATTTTATCACGAAATGAAAATCTGATGTCTTGGCTTTTTGGGTTGAATTTTTGACTCAAAATGACAAGGTCAGCTGCTTTATCATACCCGATCGTTAAGATACGATTATTCAAGGCATACCAATCAGCTACATCCTTAATTTTTCTATTATCAATATTGAAAACGCCAACTTTTTCTTTTGGGCATAAACGGTCAAATAGTCCTTTTTTAGCATTAAAATAGTCTTCGTATGAATTATGGTAATCTAAATGATCACGCGAGAAATTTGTAAAAGCAGTGGTTTTTATTTCAACTCCATCTAAACGCCTTTGATCTAACCCGTGACTTGAAGCTTCCATCGCAACATGCGTGACCCCCTCTGAAGCAGCGTTATGTAAAAGTTGATGGAGCTTTACTGGATCTGGGGTTGTATAATTATTTAGAGGAGTAGACCAGCTTCCCTCTACACCTGTCGTTCCAATGTTAATAGCTTCAATACCAACTTCATTCCAAAGTTGTCTGCAAAAAGTAGCCACGGAAGTTTTCCCATTAGTCCCAGTAATTGCAACTATTGTCTCTGGTTGCTTTTCCAGGAAAAGAGAGATCGCTTTGGCTAGAGCTCGGCGAGCATCTTTCTTTACAACCAAAGCGTCTATTTTTATGCCTTTTAAAATTAACTCGCCTTCCTTATCGGTTAAAATTGCTGAAGCACCAGCATCGAGAACGGCTTCTACGAATTGCGCACCATGAAACGAACTACCTTTCAAGGCAGCAAATAAGCATCCAGGCACAGCCTGCCGGCTATCAAATACAATTTTATTTATGACTGGATCATTGCCATTAACAGTATGAAGGCCGAGGCTACTGAGGCTTTTATTTTTAGGCATTTACTTTACCTTTGTTTTTGGGAATTACTCCTGCCAATTAGACAATTTTACACCTACTGTGGATTGATTATCAGATTTTGGCCTTAACCCCAAGAGCGGAGCAACTCTCGCTATAATTTCTGCACTAACCGGAACAGCTGTCCACCCTGCCGTTCGCTTCGGCTCTGGACCAGATGTATCTTGGGCTTCATCTAAGGTCACTACTAATACATACTTTGGCTCATGCACGGGAAAAATTGATGCGAAATTGGTGATATTCTTTTCCCTGTCATAGCCCCCCTGCGGACTTGGTTTATCAGCCGTTCCTGTTTTCCCAGCAACGAAATATCCATTAACATCAGCCAGGGAAGCTGTTCCTTCAGTAACAACTCCCCTGAGCATGGCAAGGCTATTTTCTGCTACTTCTTTTGAGATAATTTGTGGGCCCAATTCAAATTTATCTCCTTCTAGAAGTGTCGGCTTTACCAACCGACCTCCGTTAGCCAATGCTGCATATCCCGTGGCTAAGTGAAGAGGGGTGGCTGACAGTCCATGCCCGTATGAAATAGTCATTGTTTCTAATTCATTCCAACGCTTTGGTAGAAGTGGTTTTCCTCCACTTGCTTCAATCATTTCGATAGATGTAGGATTTGTAAAACCGAGACTAGACAAAAATTCTCTCTGTTTTTCGGGCCCTATCAATTTAGCTATTCTTGCCGTTCCCAGATTAGAAGACTCAGTGATTACTTGCCAAACAGGTAATTCAGGGCCGTTATTTCTGTAATCGTTGATTTTATGTCCACCTATTCTGATTGGACCTTTTGTGTTGATCTTAGTTTTTGGATCCACCAGATCTAATTCTAGCGCCTGTGCAACAGTGAAAATTTTAAATGTAGAGCCAAGTTCATAGACGCCTTGTATAGCCTTATTGAAAAGTGGGCTTTCTTCTGCTGAACCACGAGCTGGAAGATTAGGTCGGTGGTTTGGATCAAAATCCGGTAAAGACGCTAGTGATATTACCCTTCCAGTACCCACCTCCATCAAAATAGCTGCCGCACCTTTTGCATTCAAAAGACGCATTCCCCCTTCTAAAACATGTTCAACAGCAGCTTGGATTGACAAATCAATAGTCAATTTGAGCGGTTTTTTTGCATACCTAGGATCACGCAACTGGCTATCAAAAGTTTTTTCTATTCCAGCTACGCCTATAATTTCAGCTGATTTCACTCCCTCTTTTCCAAAACTTGCACCACCAAGTATGTGGGATGCTAATGCACCATTAGGATAGAGCCTTGTTTCCCTAGGTCCAAAACGCAAACCTGGCTCGCCAATATCGTGTACAGCCTGCATTTGCTCTGGGCTGAGCTTCTTTTTTATCCATAAAAATTTTCGCTTACTGATAAATTGGGAATATAAATCATCAGCTTTTAGATCATCAAAAAGATCAGCCAGTTTGTTAGCTGTGTTTAGTGGATCAACTAAATGACGAGTTTCAACGTAGAGGGAATAAGTTTCTAAATTGGTAGCCAGTATCCTGCCTTTTCTATCCACGATATCGGCTCTTTGAGCAAAAATTAAAGAACTGTTTGACTGAGCAAATGGCTCAATTGGTTGGCTGGATGCTAGCATCGCTAGCCGTGCTCCAATAGCAGTATAAATGCATGCAAACATTACTATAATGAGTAGTAGACGTATATTTGCTCTTACTCTTTCGACATCCCGCATCTTGTCATGGCGTATTTTTAAATTTTCCTTCTCTATTTTATCTGGGTCCTCTCCTCTCAAACGTGCCGGTAATATCCGGCTTAGAGGGCGAATGGCTATTCTATTCATTGTCTCAGTCATAGGAACCAGTTCTTTTTATAAGACTAACGGGCAAAGAAACCACCTCAGGCAAATCAGGGTAATTTAAGAAATTAATCTCATCAATCTCTGAAAAATTTGATGCTCTTAATGGTACCAGTTGAAGTCGACCAAAATTTAAATCTACTAATTCAGTTAGTCTGTCAGGGCGATTGAGGTAAGCCCATTCAGCCCTAAGGATTGAAAGACCAGCCCGAGCAATTCCTATTTCTTTTTGCAATTTTTCAGTATTTGCTATGGCGTGTTTTGTTTTTATGTTTTCTTGATAGGCCCAAAAAGCTAACCCAACGAGGCAAGCAAATGTTAGCGTATAAACAAAACTGCGCATTTTAATACTCCCCAACTATTGGAACGCTAAGGTCGTCAAATGTTAAATTTTTTCCTGGCTTAAAATTAGTTCGTTTTGCGATTCTAAGTTTTGCTGACCGAGCTCTAAAATTTGTTGATATTTCGCTTGCTGCAGGTTTCACGGCTTTTCGCGTTATTTTAGTAAATTGGATTGGAAGAACATCGGATTCAGGCAAATATCTATTTGTTGAATATAACTTCCCAGTACGAGCTTGGATAAAACGCTTTACTATCCGATCCTCTATTGAATGAAATGTTACTACAGCCAAGTAACCATCTGAAGAGAGTACTTTTTCTGCTGAAAATAAACCATTGAAAAGCTCTTCGTATTCCTTATTGACTGCAATACGTAAAGCTTGAAAACTGCGGGTTGCAGGGTGCGAATGCCCTGGTTTTGATCGTGGCAAAACGCTTTCTATAAGTTTAGCTAAATCAATCGTTGTTTCAAAGATCGCTTGTTTACGTCGAGTCGTTATAGCTTTCGCTATTCTTCGACTTGCCCTCTCTTCTCCAAAGAAATAAAGGATATTGCTTAGTATTTTTTCAGAGGCAAAATTAACTAGATCAGCAGCCGTTGGACCAGTATGAGACATTCGCATATCCAAGGGGCCCTCTTTCAAAAATGAAAACCCTCTATTTGCCTGATCAAGCTGCATAGATGAAACTCCAAGATCAAAAACTACGCCATTTACTTCATCGACATATTTTTCGAGATTAGAGAAGACATCGTTTATAAGCTCTATCCTACCGGAGTATTGCCCTAACCATTTTTCTGCCATTGAAAAAACGTTTGGGTCTCGATCAATCGCGAACACAAATTCAGCTCCAGCATCAAGCAAAGCTCTAGTATAGCCACCAGCACCAAAGGTGGCATCAATCCAAACACCTGTAACTGGTGAAATATTCTCAATTATTGGCTCTATTAAAACCGGTATATGATCTGCTTTGGCAATCAAATCCAGATCCATCATTATTGATCATTCCCTATATCTAAAAAGCTAAGAGGGTCAAAATCTATTGGCTGTTCTCTAAGCCATTTACTTGTCTCTTCTTGATCCGCTGCGAATATCTGTGGACTCCAAATTTGAAAAGTATCGCCAGCTGCTATAAAATATGCCTCCTTTTCAATAGAAAAACGTTCTCTCAGCTTAGAGGATAGAACTAGCCGGCCAGTTTCATCAATTGAAGTTGGAATACTCTGTCCATGGAAAAAACGTTCAAGGGTCTTTCTCTCTAACGACCCTCTAGGCAATTTATCAATTTTGCTATCCACTTCTTCAATTGCTTCTATGGTATAACACTCAATAAATTTTCGTCGCTCGTCGCCGTAAACAATGATCAGCTCAGGTGGTAAGCCCTCTTTCCAATTGGGGTCACAAGACTCAACGACTCGACGGAAGAGCGCAGGAATCGAAACTCTACCTTTGCTGTCTACTTTGTGTAGACCCTCTCCTCTAAAACGTCGTCCCAAACCGTGAGCGCCTCTTTATAACCATCTTTCTTAAATGACGAAGCGGATTGAGCTGCTGCTGTTGCTCAATCCGCTGTCACTTTCCCGCTTAGCGGGGATTACCGACTGCGCGCGCTCCTGGGGGGGGGTACTGCTCGCTCGCGCGCCGGATCTAAAAACTGATGAAAGTGGGGCCTGTATGAAACCTGACTTAAGGAGATGGATCTTTTCGTCCATTAATTTTCCCATCTTCATCACTAACATGAATGTACACTAGAAAAAGGTAAAATCAAGAAAAAAATGGGAATTTATGGGAATTTATGGAGGGGTTAAATTCTTTTTGAAAGTTATCACGAAATATTTATTATAAAAACACCACATATAGATTTATTTATCTACAAAAATCTATATGTAGAATAATTTTAGATATGATAATAATTTAAAATTATATGCAAATTTTCTTAAAAATCTAAATTTTTTAAAAAATGAGCCAAAATTTAAAAAATTTAAAATTTTTTTTACCTAAAAATTAATTTTCCCATAAAATCCCAATTTGGTTTTAAAATAAAACTAAATTAAACCGCTCGCAATAAAACCATCAGCAATTTTTCCATAAGCAATAGCCGCTGCACCGCCCAAAAGTGCCGCCGGCTTTCCATTGTCCCCCGCCAAACGGGTATCAAGATCTATAGGAAGTGCCCCAAGCAACGGCACCTGTAATTCCTTTGCCTCCACTAAAACGCCACCGTTTCCAAAGATCGGGGTTTCATGGTTACAATTTGGGCAAACAAAATTTGACATATTTTCTATCATACCCAAAATAGGCGTTTTCAGTGTTTTAAACATATCAATAGCTTTTCTTGCATCTAAAAGTGCAACATCCTGCGGCGTTGAAACTATAATTGCGCCAGATAATTCTGCCTTTTGACATAAAGTTAATTGAACATCACCAGTGCCAGGAGGTAGGTCAACTATTAAAGCATCTAATTCTCCCCACTCCACTTGAGAAAGCATTTGTTGTAGCGCCCCCATCAGCATAGGTCCCCTCCACACAACGGCCTTACTTGGATCCACCATCAAACCAATTGACATCATAGTAACACCGTGAGCCTGAAGAGGAATAATTCTTTTACCATCGGGACTGCTAGGACGTTGCGAAATCCCCATCATCCGAGGCTGTGATGGTCCATAAATATCCGCATCAAGCAAACCAATTTTTTTACCTTTATTTGCCAGCGCCACAGCTAAATTCGAAGAAACAGTTGATTTTCCTACTCCGCCTTTTCCAGAAGCAATAGCAATAATTTTTGAAACACTTTGTGGCTTCATTGTAGTTTCTTGAGGCTTAGGGTGCCCACCAATTTTTAATTTTGGAGGCTCTTTAGAATGAGATGTCACAACTACACTTACTTCATCCAAGCCTTCAATTTGCAATAATTTGTTTTGTATCACTGATCTTCGAGATTCTAAGTCTTGCGCAATATCTGATGATGGAGCTTCGAGAACAAAAGATACTTTTGTTCCATCGACATGGAGCGCCCTTATAATATCAAGGGATACAAGATTGCCCCCAGCTCCTAATTCAATACTTTCTAGAAGAGATAGTATTTTTTCGCGCATATGCTCCTGCTCTCACTCAAATTTACTTTAGTTGAAATACATAAACTTAAAGATGCCATCTTTAAACCTGATTTGCTTGGAGCCTTCAGTTCCATAAGCATTTATGGTAAATTAATACATTAATTTTTCCAGTTATTTTTATTTAAAATTTATTTATATTCAGTACGCTTCAAATACCCTCAGACAAAACAACAAACTTTGATACCACTTTTTTATTTCCTGCCTTTTCAAACTCAATTTTAAGCTTATCACCCTCAATTTCTTGAATTTTTCCATATCCAAACTTTTGATGAAAGACCCTGTCACCAATTACGAAAACTGAGGTTGCTGTCGCATCAATCGTAAGGTTTCTGTTATCTTTTGGCTGCCCAGCCTTTGAGCGCTTATTGTTGCTTTGTAACCTTTTCCAACCTGGAGAATCATAACCATCGGCTGCCATTGCCTCCCCCTGTAAAGAAGAATTCATGCCTGCAGCACCATACCCCCCACCGTATAAACCCGGTGGAGTCAACACATCTACATTGTCAGAAGGCATTTCATCTATGAAACGAGAAGGTAAAGAGGATTGCCATTGTCCAAAAACCCTTCGGTTACCTGCAAAGGAAATCGTACATAAACTTTCAGCTCGTGTAATACCCACGTAAGCAAGTCGCCTTTCTTCCTCTAAACCTTTTAAACCACTTTCATCCATAGAACGCTGTGACGGAAAAAGGCCATCTTCCCAACCCGGTAAAAAAACTACTGGAAATTCTAAACCCTTGGCAGCATGCAAAGTCATTATAGAAACTTTTTCATCGCCCTCTTCAGCGTCATTTTCCATAACCAGGCTGACATGCTCTAAAAACCCTTGAATATTTTCAAAATTTTCAAGCGCTTTTACAAGCTCTTTTAAGTTTTCTAGACGACCCGGAGCATCTGGCGTTTTATCATTCTGCCACATGGCAGTGTAGCCACTTTCATCCAATATAAGCTCTGCGAGTTCAATATGATTAAAGTTTTGATCGTTTAAAAGGCTTTCCCATCTTTGAATGCTTTTAAGTAAAACGCTAAGTTCTATGGCGCCCTTGCCTCCCAGCCCGTCTTCAGAAAGCAGTATTTTAGCCCCTTCAATTAAAGAAGTTGAATACTGCCTCGCTGTTATTTGAATTTTTTGCTGGGCCTTATCGCCGAGACCTCTCTTTGGAGTGTTGATAATTCGTTCGAATGCAAGATCATCTTCAGAGCTGGCAACGATGCGAAGATATGCCATTGCATCGCGAATTTCCATTCTTTCATAAAAACGCGGACCGCCAATAACCCTGTAGGGCAATCCGATTGTTAAAAATCTGTCCTCAAACAGCCGCATTTGGTGACTTGCGCGTACTAATATAGCAAGGCTCTCTAAGCTTTCAGGCGGCTGGCCGCGTGTTCCTCTCTGGATTGCCTCTATTTCTTCTCCAATCCACCGCGCCTCCTCCTCACCATCCCAATGACCAATCAGGCGAACTTTCTCTCCCGCATCTAGGCTAGTCCAAAGTTCTTTACCTAACCGTCCTTTATTCGCTGAAATCACACCAGCCGCAGCTGCCAAAATATGCTGTGTAGACCGATAGTTTTGCTCTAAACGTATAACCTTTGCACCAGGAAAATCTTTTTCAAAGCGTAAAATATTGCCAACCTCGGCACCTCGCCAGCCATAAATCGATTGATCATCATCGCCTACGCAGCAAATATTTTTATGCTCACCTGCAAGTAACCTAAGCCACAAGTATTGCACAACATTTGTATCTTGGTATTCGTCAACCAAAATAAAACGAAAGAAATTTTGATACTTTTTGAGGACGTCCTGGTTTTTCTGAAAAATCTCAACGCAATATAAAAGCAAATCTCCAAAATCAACTGCATTCAGTTCTTTTAATCTATTTTGATATTGTTCATAAAGTTCTGTTCCTTGATTATTATAAGCAGTGGTTTCTGCAGATGGAACTTGAGCTGGAAGCCATGCACGATTTTTCCATCTATCAATCAAACCCGCCAATTGTCTTGCTGGCCATCGTTTCTCATCTATGTTTTCGACTTTTATTATCTGCTTCAATAATCTCAGCTGGTCGTCTGTATCGAGTATAGTAAAATTTGTTTTTAAACCTACAAACTCTGCGTTTCCTCTTAATATTTTAACTGAAATTGAATGGAATGTGCCCATCCAAGGCATACCTTCAACAATATGTCCAAGCATAGAGCCCACGCGATTTTTCATCTCCCTCGCTGCTTTATTTGTAAAAGTTACCGCCAAAATTTGATTTGGATTGGCTCTTCTCATATTGAGTAAGTGAACAACGCGCGCTGTGAGAGCCTTTGTTTTTCCAGTGCCTGCCCCAGCCAACATCAAAACAGGCCCATCTAAAGCCTCAACAGCTTTTTTTTGTTCTTCATTCAAACTATCTAAGTAAGGGAATGCTCGAGCTTTCATAGCTTGGCTGCTTAGCGTCTCTGATTTAATTGATTTTGTGTTATCGTTGCTGCTCATAATTCACTGGATACTTTAAAAATTTCAGAAATGAAAGATATGTTCCTGCTCTGTTCCTATTGGTGCTTATTTTTTTAAACTATTAAAAATAATCGAGGCGCCGAAATTAGAAATAAAATTACATGCTATCGACACCCCATTTATCAAAAGTTTCACAAAGACCATTAAAAGCAGTAGTAGTGTAAATAATTCAACAAATATTTACATAATTCATTGACTTTAGTACCCGCTGCGGTGCAGCTTGCGCCCAAAATTTATACTTCAGATTAAATACGGTGAAAAATGAAGACCTTTAAGAAAATTCTGATTGCAAACCGTGGTGAAATAGCAATTAGGATTATGCGTGCAGCCAATGAGATGGGGAAAAAAACTGTCGCCGTATTTGCTGAAGAAGATAAACTGGGTCTTCATAGATTTAAGGCAGATGAAGCATACCGCATCGGAGAAGGTCTTGGACCGGTGGCAGCCTACCTATCCATTGATGAAATTATTAGAGTTGCAACGCTAAGCGGTGCTGATGCAATTCATCCTGGTTACGGATTGTTAAGTGAAAATCCGGACTTTGTAGATGCATGCGATGCTAATAAGATTACATTTATTGGCCCAAAAGCTAAAACTATGCGTGCTCTGGGCGATAAGGCTTCTGCCAGAAAGGTAGCAATTGAAGCTAAAGTACCAGTAATTCCCGCGACTGATGTTCTTGGAGATGACATAAACATCATCCGAAAAGAAGCTGAAAACATTGGCTACCCGTTAATGCTTAAGGCCTCATGGGGAGGTGGGGGGCGTGGGATGCGTCCTATCAATGACGAAAGTGAGCTTGAAGATAAAATTCTGGAAGGCCGTCGTGAGGCGGAGGCTGCGTTTGGCAACGGTGAAGGCTACTTAGAAAAAATGATAACTAAGGCTAGACACGTTGAGGTCCAAATTTTAGGGGACCAAAATGGAGATATCTACCATCTTTGGGAACGGGATTGTTCGGTACAAAGGAGAAATCAAAAGGTTGTTGAACGCGCTCCCGCCCCTTACCTCTCAGCTTCCCAGAGAGAGGAAATATGTGAACTAGGCCGCAGAATTTGCCAGCACGTAAACTACGAATGTGCCGGAACTGTTGAATTCCTGATGGATATGGATAGTGACAAATTTTACTTTATAGAAGTCAATCCGCGGGTCCAAGTTGAGCACACTGTTACCGAAGAAGTTACCGGAATAGATATTGTGCAAGCTCAAATTTTAATCTCAGAGGGCTACGGACTAGCCGAAGCCACAGGAAAGGCTTCACAAGAAGAGATCAAATTAAATGGTCATGCACTACAGACTCGGATAACCACTGAAGATCCACAAAATAATTTTATACCTGACTATGGACGTATCACGGCATTTAGAGAAGCTACAGGAATGGGTATTCGTCTTGACGGAGGCACAGCTTATTCAGGCGGTGTCATTACACGGTACTATGATAGTTTACTGGTCAAGGTCACGGCGTGGGCCCCTACTCCCGAAAAAGCAATTTCCAGAATGGACCGGGCGCTAAGAGAATTCAGAATTAGGGGAGTTTCTACAAATATTGCATTCGTTGAGAATTTGTTAAAACATCCTACGTTTTTAAATTATCAGTACACGACAAAATTTATCGATACCTCTACCGATTTATTTGAATTTAGCAAAAGACGTGATCGGGGCACAAAAGTATTAAATTACATTGCTGACATTACAGTTAATGGTCACCCAGAGACTGTTAACCGGCCTAAACCACCTGGTGAAATTAAATCAGCTAGAGCTCCAGCTGTTAACTCAGAACAAGGCTATGGTACCCGAAATCTTCTGGATGAGAAAGGCCCAACTGCAGTCGCAAATTGGATGTTAGATCAAAAAAGATTGCTTTTAACAGATACAACAATGCGAGACGGCCATCAGTCACTTCTTGCTACGCGCATGCGCTCATTAGATATGATTAATGCTGCCCCTTTTTATTCCTCTAAACTCCCAAAACTGTTTTCAGTCGAATGCTGGGGCGGTGCAACATTTGATGTTGCATATCGTTTTTTACAAGAATGTCCTTGGCAAAGATTGAGGGATATACGCGCTGCAATGCCAAATATTATGACACAAATGTTATTGCGAGCCTCAAATGGCGTGGGGTACACAAATTACCCCGACAACATTGTCGAAGCATTCGTGAGAGAAGCTGCGAAAGGTATTGATGTATTTCGCGTTTTTGACAGTCTCAATTGGGTTGAAAATATGCGAGTTGCCATGGACGCGGTTTTGGATAGTAATAAAATTTGCGAAGCTACTATATGCTACACGGGAGATATATTGAACCCAGAACGGGCTAAGTACGACTTACAGTATTATGTGTCGATGGCCAAAGAATTAGAGGCAGCAGGCGCTCACGTTTTAGGCTTGAAAGATATGGCAGGTTTATTGAAGCCTGCGGCTGCTACAACATTAATTAAAACGCTGAAAGGCGAGATTGGTATACCAATACATTTCCACACACACGACACAAGTGGCATAGCAGCATCTACCATTTTAGCTGCCTCTGAGGCTGGTGTTGACGCGGTAGATACGGCCATGGATGCTTTTTCAGGTGGAACGTCGCAACCTTGCCTTGGGTCAATTGTAGAAGCCCTAAGGCATACTAACCGCGACACTGAGCTTGATATTGACGATATAAGGCAAATTAATAATTATTGGGAACACGTTCGTGACCAGTATGTTGCGTTTGAGAGTGGATCATCAGCACCTGCATCAGAGGTATACCTTCATGAAATGCCAGGCGGTCAGTTTACAAATTTAAAAGCCCAAGCTCGCTCTCTAGGTCTAGAGGAACAATGGCCAGAAATTGCGAGGGCATATGCAGATGTCAATCAAATGTTTGGCGATATTGTAAAAGTGACTCCCTCCTCTAAAGTGGTTGGTGATATGGCTCTAATGATGGTGTCTCAAGGCCTCAGTCGGAAGGATGTAGAAAATCCAGATATTGACCTGTCTTTTCCCGAAAGCGTGGTGGATATGATGCGCGGCAACCTTGGCCAACCACCAGGAGGTTTTCCAAAATCAATTGTTGGAAAAATACTTAAAGGTGAAAAGCCCAATTTAGACAGGCCGGGAAAGCGACTAAAAGATGTTGATCTTGAACAAGTACGAACAGAATTATCCAAGAACCTTGACGGACTAGACATAGATGACGAGGACTTAAACGGCTATTTAATGTATCCAAAAGTTTTTCTAGATTATATGGAGCGACATCAGATCTATGGCCCCGTCAGAGCTTTACCAACAAAAACCTTCTTTTATGGTATGGAACCTGGAGAAGAAATTACAGCAGAAATTGATCCAGGAAAAACGTTAGAAATTCGTTTGCAAGCTGTTGGTGAAACAGATGAAAAAGGTGATGTCAGGGTCTTTTTCGAATTAAATGGTCAACCACGCATCATACGTGTCCCTAATCGGCTTATTAAATCACAAACAGCATCTAATCCAAAAGCGGAGGAAGGTAATAATTCACATGTTGGAGCGCCTATGCCTGGCGTTGTTGCTGGGGTGACGGTCTCTCAAGGTCAGTCAGTCAATGAAGGGGATTTACTTCTCACAATTGAAGCTATGAAAATGGAGACAGGGCTTCATGCGGAACGTGATGCCGTTGTAAAATTAGTTCATGTTAGTACCGGGTCGCAAATAGATGCTAAAGATCTTTTAATTGAATTTGAATAATCTGCTATTTTTCACTTGCAGAGCCAAAATAGTATTTGTAGAAGCGGAATATCCAAGGATGCGGGCGTAGCTCAGGGGTAGAGCGTTACCTTGCCAAGGTAAATGTCGTGAGTTCGAATCTCATCGCCCGCTCCAATTTACCTTCATAGTGTCGTGTCACTACATGATATGTAAGCATGTTTTGTTTATAGGTTATGTGGATGGTACGATATGGTAGACAAAAATGCTCACTATTTAATGTGTAAAGGAGGAGTGTTCTACTTCACCAGACATGTGCCAAATGATTTGCAGAAGCACTATGAAACCCCAAGAATTGTGATTTGCTTAAAGACCTGCAATCAAAATGCGGCATTAAACGCTAGACGTTTACTTAGTGGTATGTAAATCTCTAAGCTCCATTCAGCGAGGCCGCATGACTAAAGAAAAAATCGAACGGAAGATTGCGGTTATTTTCGCGACGGACGTAGTTGGCTACAGCAAACATATGGAAGCTAACGAAAGTGAAACAATTCACAATCTTCGCGCATGTGAAGCCATACTTACAAAGCTTTTTGAAAAACATGAGGGGCGTTTATTTAATACTGGAGGTGACTCATTTCTTGCAGAGTTCCCAAGTGCAGTCTCAGCCGTTGAATGCGCAGTAGAATTTCAACAAGCCATTAAAGAACGCAACTTATCAGATGAAACTAGTGTGATGCTTGAGTTCCGTATAGGTATTAATTCAGGTGATGTAGTAAAAGAAAAAGAGAATTTACTTGGTGATGGTGTAAACATCGCAGCAAGGCTTGAGGCGTTAGCACAAACGGGCGGAGTTACAATTTCAAAGGTCATTTATGACTTCGTTAAGGGTAAAACAGCATACGAGTTCAACGATCTTGGACTTCAAAAAGTAAAGCAAAACGAGTTTCATGCCTTTGATTTACTGGTAGAACCATCACAAAAAAGAAAAATAAAATCAAATAGTAACATTTCCAAATTATATTTGTTTACAGCTTTTGCTGCGATCCTGGCATTGGGAGCTGTAATATTTTTGAGCTTATTCGACCAGGGTATAAAGGAGCAAGTTTCTTCTGATAACCAATTAGCAACCGTTAAATCGTCCTCACCCGTTATGCTTGTCTATCCTTTTGAAAACTTGTCATCTTCAGAAGAAGGCGGAAACTTTAGTGACGCAATAACAGAAAGTATGATCTCAAGCCTATCCCGATACAAAGGCATCAGCGTGCTTTCAAGCAGTACAAGTTCGGATGCAAAATCAAAGCAGCTTTCTGAAGCAAGTATCAAAAAGTTTTATAATGCAAATTTTATCGTAAGAGGTTCAATTCAAACCCTCTCTAATCAATCCAGAATACAGATGCAGCTCACTGATTTATCTCTTAATAAAGTCGTTTGGACGGACAAGGTAGACTTTGCTGCGGAAGATATCTTTCAGGTACAAGATAAAATAGGAGATAAAATTCTTGCTCATTTGCAAATTAATGCAGTTGCTGGTTCAGAAGCAAAAAGCTGGGCTGCTAAATATGGTACTACCGAAAGATTGACTCTTTTTTTAAATTCTAGAGAAGAGTGGTTCAAATTTACCCCTGATGCATATGAAAACCATACGAACATCATAAAACGCCTAGAACAACAGTTAGGAAAAGATTCTCCAATTCTTTACAATATAAAAGGGTGGAACCTTATTCTCAAAATAACCGTTGGCAAATCTACTAACTTATCACAAGACGCAGCTGAATTAATCAGACTTGCAGACTTGGATATTTTAGAAAATAACGATGTCACATCCTATAATTTAAGAGCACTTGTAGAATTTAGAGTTGGATCGAAAGATTGTGAAAGATCAAAAAAGTATGCAAAAAAAGCCGCGGAGTTAGGAGCTACAGCAGATACATTTATTGTCAGCGGCTCTATTTGGGTAGAGTGTGGCGATCTAAAAGAAGGAACACGCTTCTTTGAAAAGGCTTTACGTTTACAGCCTAACGATAGTGGCTGGAATCTGACAAAACGACTTATCCCAATGTATTATTTACAAGAAGAATATAGCAAAATCATCTCTCTAGTGGAACCACACCTTAATGCTATTGATGTCGCGCCCGAAATGGTCGCCTTTTATGCGTTTTCAAAACTCCAAGACGGCGATAAGAATTTAGCAAAAAAAATGTTTGACCGAGCAAAGAAAATGGGAATTTCAAAAGAAATTTTAGAGAGAGTAATCAGAGACTCAAGTAAAACAGAGGAATTCATTTTAAGACTATCAGAACTGGGCACTATTCAATAAATTAACTTGCATTAAATAATATATTATTAATTATAAACAATGATATAAAAGACGTTTTTAAATAAATATGAAAAAAGGCGCTAAGCTGGTCAATTCTTCACTCTAAGCCTAGCAAAAAAAGTTTATATTACTTGTATTTGCAACAAATTATGATCCAAAAATCTGTCTTTGACGTATTAGGTAAAATATTTGGAGACATCAATGAGTTGTACATGTGGCCGATCTCCTACTGGGAAATGCGTAGGCTGGCACAATTTAAGCGAAGAAGATTATCAAAATAAAAAAATCGCTTGGGAAACAAAACAAAAAAGTGCTGAGGAAGCTGCCTAATTATGATACCTCAGTACGTATATCGTGGTTTCGTGAGTGATATTAGTGAGAAACAATGTGATTGCGGAATGTGCATTCCAATTGGTTCAGATTGGAGTGAGCTATCAAATACTGAAAAACTGGCTAAAATGATTATATTAAAAGCTCAAATCGCTGCTGAATACAACGCAAGCAAAACAGAGCCATGAAGTTATTTACACGGTGTCTAGATAACCGGGCACATACCTCCATCCAAATTAATTGAAGTACCTGTGATATATTGCGCTCTTTTAGAACAAAGAAAAGCAACTAAATCCGCATATTCTTCTGCCTCTCCAACTCGGCCTAAAGGAATTGTCTTAGCCATATCATCGTAAAGCTCTTGCGGGTTTTTGTTACCAGCGCGCCTGACCCATTGCATAGATTTGATTAATCCAATGCAAATAGCATTTACCCTAATTTGCTCAGCTGCAAACTCGTTAGCCAAAGATTTTGTCAAATTAAGACCTGCAGATCGCATAACGGATGTCGGAAGAGATTTAGCTACAGGCGCTTTACCACCACCAATGCTTGCATTGATAATGCACCCGCCGCCCCTCAATCTCATAGAGGGCACTACTAATTTACTTAATCTCACAGCAGACATAACCTTGAGATGAAAATCTGCTAGCCATTCAGCCTCATTTAATTTTTCTAGCCCTGCTGCCGCCGAAGTTCCCGCATTATTTATTAAAAAATCAATTCCACCAAATTTTGATGTTATGTTTGATATAAGACTTGCACAATCTTCTGGATTAGTAACATCAGCAGGATATCCAACAACCTCTTTTTCTGGATCCTTGTCCTCGTGTTTTATTGATTGCTTTCGAATTTCATCCACAACTTGAAACAGATGCTCTGAACGTCGACCACAAATAACAACTTTAGCTCCTTCTAACGCAAACCTCTCAGCCGTTGCACGACCCAGTCCATCGCTTCCGCCTGTAATTAGAACAACTTTATCATCTAAACCTAAGTCAAACATCCAAAATTATCCTTCCTATTCGATTAATTTAAAATGAAAACTATTCTGCTTAAAACCATTATAACAGAATTTAATTTCAAACCCAAAAAGCAACTATAAATTTTATCCTTTTAATCATGCCTATTAGCATTATTAGATTGTCCTTTTCGGTAGCTTTGCCTAAGTTTCTCTAAACCAAAAAATGAGGAAAAAGAATGGAAGACGGTCCAACTTACGGTTTTGATACATTACAAATTCATGCTGGATCTCGCCCAGATCCAGTGACCGGAGCGCGACAAACTCCAATTTATCAGTCAACAGCCTATGTTTTTCGCGACGCTGAACATGCGGCTGCTTTATTCAATCTACAAGAAGTAGGGTATATATACTCTAGATTAACGAACCCTACCGTATCAGTGTTACAAGAGCGCATAGCCACCTTAGAAGGTGGAGTCGGGGCCGTTTGTTGTTCATCAGGACATGCCGCACAGATTATGGCTTTGTTCCCTTTGATGTCACCGGGTTGCAATGTAATTGCTTCAACGCGTTTATATGGCGGAACGGTTACCCAATTTAGCCAAACTATTAAGCGCTTTGGTTGGTCAGCAAAGTTTGTAGATTTCGATGATCTGGACGCATTGGAAAATGCGATCGATGAGAATACTCGCGCTGTTTTCTGCGAAGCTATAGCAAACCCCGGTGGATATATCACAGATCTTAAAGCCATATCATCAATTTCAGATAAAGCTGGGTTACCCTTAATCGTAGACAATACAACTGCCACGCCATATTTGTGTCGGCCTATAGAATACGGCGCGACATTAGTTGTTCATTCAACAACGAAATATATGACTGGAAATGGAACCGTTACAGGTGGTTGCGTCGTCGACAGCGGCAAATTTGACTGGTCTGCAAGCCAAAAGTTTCCATCATTGTCGGAACCTGAGCCTGCGTATCACGGCTTGCGCTTTCACGAAACATTTGGAGCGTTAGCCTTTACTTTCCATGGCATTGCTGTCGGCCTGCGCGATTTAGGAATGACCATGAACCCGCAAGCCGCTCATTACACTCTCATGGGCTTGGAAACTCTATCACTGCGAATGCAACGTCATTCGGACAATGCTTTAAAAATAGCTAGTTGGCTCGAAGAACAAGAAACTGTTGAAACCGTAACGTACGCAGGATTAAAATCTTCTCCATATTTTGACCGCGTAAAAAAAGTATGCCCAAAGGGCGCTGGAGGTTTATTTACGGTCGCACTCGCAGGTGGATATAACAGTTGTATAAAATTTGTTAATGCACTGGAAATTTTTAGCCACGTAGCAAATCTGGGTGACAGTCGCTCACTGGTCATACACACAGCATCGACTACGCACAGACAACTAACTGTCGAGCAACAAATCGCTGCTGGTTCTGCACCAAATGTAGTACGAATTTCTATTGGAATTGAGGATCCAGATGACCTTATAGCAGATTTAAAACAAGCTCTGGCGACATCAAAATAAAGATTTACGATCTGTGTTACTGTTACTTAAAATTAAGTATTAAAACTTGTTTATCTTTTCCAGGATATCTAAATAGTGTAGCCTCTTTAGTTATATACTATGGAGGGCCATTTGACAGCCTCGCGCCTAAATCTGGTTATTCAAGAAAATAGTGCAGAACTGCTTAAATATGGGACAGCAGGTCCTACAATCATACGATCTGTTGCAATATACAAAGGAGATATCCAGTCTGCGCTTAGTAAACTTTCAACTTTTATATCTCAAAACAGTAACTTTAATAATAATGTAAACTTTGTTGTCCCTCCCGATCAAATCAAAGTGTTTCGCAAAATTGTTAAAAGTGAAGACAATAAAGAGAATATTACTTTCATTGCCAAAAGGGTTCTTACAGAACAAAATAATATCGACATATCCGAAGTTTTTTTAGATATCATTTCTTCTGAGGATATTATTGAAATAGCCGTTGTTGACAGGCAGAAACTTTTAGAAGCCATATCATTCATCGAAAGTACTGGTTTTAAAATTGTCAACGCCATAAGCGATTTAAACAATCCACAAAAATCATTTGTTTTTAGCAGCCAAAAAAACTTTGAGCAAAAATCCATAAATAAAAAGCAACCTTATTATGGGATTTGGCTTTTCGCCCAAGACATAATTAATGCTTTAAAATCAAAAAAAATAAAAATTAACAATTTCGCTAATTTTCAGTTTATCCGCAATTTAGCGTTCTTAAGCTTCGCTGTTTTTGTAACTGTTGTAGTTGCAACCGCATACTTTGATCGTTCTGTAGAGGAAAAAGTCGAAATCTTTACTAATTTAAAAAGTGACGAAGCTCTTCCGATTATTCAGAATATAATTGAAGAAAAAAAGGCCACGAAAATTGCTCAATTGAACAGCAACACAGCTCTTTCGATTTTTCAAAATAAAAAGGAATTGGAAAAAACAGTTATTAATCCAATAAATGTTTTCTTTCCCACCGAGGAATTCAATCTGTCTTCTCAGCGAGATAATCCATTAAATAATTTGGCTAGTTCATCCAGTAAAATCATACTAAAAGACCTTTTGGGAAATTGGTCAGAAATATTATTAACCGGAAAAATAAATTTTAGTGACGCAGATTTTTCAACAATCAAAATTGAAGACCCCTGGCAACAATCTGGCTCTTTGGAAGACCATTTTTTATCATCCAACAATAAAGAGAAAAACTTAGAGCTTTCAATTCAAGATAATAAAGTGACAGACGATCCAACCATCGATTTCGCAAATAAATCTCTTCTCTTTAATGACGAAGATAAAAAATATAAACCTAGGTTAAGCCTCGAGGTTCCAGAAAATAAACTACGCATTCGACCTAAATTACGCCCAAATAAGTATCCTTTTGAGGTGAAAGAAACTCCTAAACAATATGCACGCCCCCGAGTAAGGCCAGCAATAATAGAAGAACTTGCTTCCAAAAGCCGAATATTTTCAGAAGGCCAACTTGACCTGTCTGTTAAACCTAAAAATAGACCAAAAATTAGAAAGAGAATTGTAGTCACTGATTATTCAGAAGAAGGCGAAGAAGCTAATGTAGTTGGAACAATTTCGAAAGCAGCCACGAAAAAGTCTATCGTAAAATTAGCTACGACCAAAAATGCCGTTGATACGCGCAAATTAAATCTTCTCAGCATCTACTCACGAGGCTCAGAGAAACGGGCAATTGTTATGTTTCCAACTGGACAAACAAAACTTGTTAAGGTGGGAGATTCACTTGATGGTGGTCGGGTTGCGGCAATTGGTACTAGTGAAATCCGCTATATAAAAGGAGGCAATAATCTAGTGTTAAGAATACCGGAAGGGTGAGCAGACCAAATTAATTTAAATGCATTTTTGAAAATCTATGATCTATGCAGCCCTCGAAATCAATACCGAGTCTACTTTTCGAGCGGCAGCCACTTCATCTCCATCATCAACCGCTGCAACTTCTCTAGTTAATCGATCCAAAGCTGCTTCGTATAATTGACGTTCAGAATAGCTTTGTTCTCTTTGTTCATCATTTCGGTGCAGATCACGAACAACTTCAGCGATTGCGATTAAGTCCCCAGAATTTATTTTTTGCTCATATTCTTGGGCTCTTCTTGACCACATTGCCCGCTTGACTTTGGGCTTACCTTTTAACGTTGTAAGAGCCTGATTAACCACATCAGGTGAGCTAAGGGAGCGCATACCAATTTCCTCGGCTTTGTTTGTGGGAACTCGAAGGGTCATCTTGTCTTTTTCAAAAGCAACCACATACAATTCAAGAGAAGCGCCTGCAATCTCTTGTTCTTCAATTGAAACAACTTTACCCACACCGTGAGCTGGGTATACAACATATTCATTTGAACTGAATTGAAGTTTCGTGCTCATTATTGTTTCCTCTAATCCTAATATCTAGCCCGTACCGAGTTCGAATGCCAGTTCTTAAGCGTCTCACCTAACATAGCTTTAAAGAATTTGCCAGCCGGACGTTGCTAACCACCTTCACCAGGGTTTTCAGAAAAATACTTTTCAAGCTTACCTGTTTCACCATCACGCTCTTCAGCCTCGGGCAAGGGGTCTTTTTGAGTAATTATAACCGGCCAAATTTCCGAATACTTCCGGTTAAACTCTACCCACTTTTCCATGTCAGGCTCCGTATCTGGCCGAATTGCATCAGCAGGACACTCTGGTTCACAAACGCCGCAATCAATACATTCATCCGGGTGAATAACAAGCATGTTTTCGCCTTCATAGAAGCAATCTACAGGACAAACTTCAACACAATCGGTATATTTACATGCTATGCAAGAGTCATTGACAATGTAAGTCATAAACTATGTCCAAATAGTAACATCGAACGCATTGCTAGACTGGTTCACCTAATCATTCAAGTGTTTTGGCAACTATTTTGTCTAGTATCCTTCGGCCTTTTTTTGTTGGCCTTTTATTTGTATCTTTTTTGGACTTTTCAGATACATCTTTAATTTTGGAAGCAGCTGTTACGTCTGCTGAAAGATCTTTATAAAGCGCTTGAGCTTCTCTAGCAGGTCCTCGTCTAGCACCAATGCTTTGAATTTGAATAATTCTCACCATATTTACATGATTTATTGTAAGAACATCATTTATCTTAACCTTTGAAGCGGGCTTAATAATCTTAATTGAATTCACTCTCAATTTTCCACTTAAGATCGCCTTAGAAGACAGACTTCTACTCTTATAAAAACGAGCGTGCCAGAGCCAAATGTCTAACCTTATCTTTTCGGTCATGCGCTCATTCTTAGTGCCTTCAATTTTTTTTAGAAAAATCCATTAAGGCAGCCACAAATGGATTATCAGGATCAATTTTTTTAGATTTTTCCGGACGAGACTCAAAACTTTTGGGCTGATCTGATTTTACTCTTTGTTTCTTATTTGCCTTTTTCTTATGGTTTGATTTTCCAGTTTCGCCATCTTTAGGCTTTGTCTGTTTATCTTTGTTAGCTCGCCTCTTGTTGGTTTGCTTATTAATCCATTTAAAGGTGTAGAAAGTCTCAATATCTTTTTCTTCCACCGACTCTCCTTGACCTTCAATTTTATCAACCTGTGGCTTTAGTTTATTATTTTGTAGGTCTAAAGATGGTTTCTCCTGATCATTAACAACGGCACTATCAGTAATTTCAGTTGCTTTGACTTTCTCTCGTTCACCTTTTTCAGCTGAATAGCCCAACCCCTCCATCAAGTTAGCAAATTGTTCTTGGGTCATCCCAGTTATAGATAACATATCCACGTTAGCTTCAAAGCCATTACGGCTATCTTCAACTCTTAAAAGGTCCGCCAAACGTTCCAGCATATCAATCCTTATGGCTCGGTCCCCTGCGGTTCGATAACCCGACATATCATCGTACTGTTCTGGTGCTTCTGTGTTCACCGGCACTGTTACTAAGCCAGGTGGCGGCGCTTCTGGAAATTCATCTAAATTTTTTGAAAGAGCCCACAATACAAGTCTCAAACGAGTTGGAGCTGGCTTCAATAACAACGGCATAAATACCGTGAATTGTCCAAACCTTACACCATGTTTTCGAAGTAGAGCCCTTGCATCTTGATCGAGAGACTTAACCTCTGCCAAAACATTTTGCCTTCTTAAAATACCTAGGCTTTCGAATAGTTGAAAACCAAATCCTTTTGCTAGGCCTGTCAGTTCTCCATCCTTTTGCAAGTTCATTAGAGGCTCAAAAAGTAAAGATACTTTGCGATCTACAAAATGCTGGAGCCGACGCTCCACTTTATTCAGAACCTCTGTTCCAGCCTCACTGTCCACGAAAGCAGCTACTTTTGGATGCATAATATCATCACCAGTAATTAACTTTCCAACTGCTTGGTCCCCCCACATCAACCCACCCTGTTCTGTAAAGTCAATTTCAGTATCTGGTGCGTTGTAAAATCTATCTGCTCTTAGATTGAAGTGCGGTAACAGAGCCTGCAAGGATGCTGACTTAATTGTTTTAGCTTCTTGAGCAGTTGTCTCTTTATCCTGCTTAAATCTGAAGCCCTCCAATTTCCCAACGAATTCACCCTCGACGGTCACTTCACCATTTTCATTAACTTCGGCCAAGAGGGCCTCCTTCTGTTTAAGCCGGCGCAGCAAAACTGATGTGCGCCGATCTACAAATCTTTGTGTAAGACGCTCGTGAAGAGCATCAGACAGCCGGTCTTCCAAGGCCCGAGTCACCCCTCGCCAATGGCCAACATCATGAAGCCAACTTTGTCTTTGTGCAACATATGTCCATGTCCTAATAAATGCTAGTCGTTTCGATAAAACATCTATGTCTCCATCTGTTCTATCAAGGCGTTTTATCTGCTGCCCAAACCAGTCGTCAGGTATCGAAGAGAACTCATAAAGAAACTTGAATATTTCCTCTAATAAGTTGGTATGCTCAACGCTACTTATGCCTCTAAAATCTGGCGTTCTACAAACATCCCATAAAAGTTTTATTGACGCTCTATCATTTATTTTAACTTGTAAATCAGGACTTTGCGATAATGTCTTCAAAGCGATAAAATCGTCCGCCTCTCGGGCTTTTACCAATACTTCACTTTCTGTTTGTTTATCCAGAGAGTGAATTAGTGTTTCGGTGCTCACAAAAGATAACTCTGAATTTCGCCACATAAGTTTCTTCAATGGCTTAAAACGGTGCTCCACAATTGCTTTTACTACATCCTCATCCAAAGCAGCCACTTCACCCGTCTCACCAAAGCTGCCATCGCTCATGCCACGGCCAGCTCTTCCAGCGATCTGTGCTAATTCATTTGGAGCAAGAAAGCGCATAGTTCTACCATCAAATTTAGAGATTGAGGAAAAGGCCACGTGGTTCACGTCCAGGTTAAGCCCCATTCCAATAGCATCTGTCGCAACAAGATAATCGACATCCCCATTTTGATATAGCTCAACCTGTGCATTTCTAGTTCGAGGGCTCAGCGCTCCCATAACCACAGCAGCACCACCCTTTTGGCGTCGAATTAATTCTGCAATCCCATAAACATTGTCCACTGAAAAACTAACTATGGCGCTTCTTGGCGGCATTCGACTTATCTTTTTTGAACCAGCATATGTGAGATTACTCATTCGCTTCCGACTTTGTATCAAAACATCAGGTATAAGACTTTTAATCGGCCCTCTCATTGTTTCTGCTCCAAGAAAAATTGTTTCCAATTTTCCCCTGGATTTTAGGAGCCGATCGGTAAAAATATGACCCCGCTCGGGATCTGCGCTAAGTTGAATTTCGTCTACAATTAAGCACTCTACAGATAAATTTTCAGGCATAGCTTCGACCGTGCATACCCAATAATTCGCTTTAGCTGGCACGATCCGCTCTTCACCAGTCACGAGAGCCACGCAAGAAGGCCCACGAACCTGAGCAATTTTATCATAAACTTCTCTAGCTAATAGCCTTAAAGGTAGACCGATTATTCCTGATTTATAACCCAACATCCGTTCTATCGCATAATACGTTTTGCCAGTGTTGGTAGGCCCTAAAACGGCTATTATTTTTCTGTCAAAGTTCATAGAGGACTAAAACCAAAATTAAAATATTTGTTTGTACAGTTGTATTCCATTACCTGCTTTGATTAACTAGGAACTTGTTTAGTGTACAGCATTCTTAACAACACTTTTGCTATGAATGAGCAACCATGTCATTCACTAAAGCATTGTTGTGGCAAGATATTGTAAAAAGGAAAATTAAAATGGCAGATATAATGGCCGAAGCGGTTGAAGCGATTGAAAAGAAACTAGCAGGTTCCGTATTTGACGGCTCTGCGAAATTTGAAATTCAAGATGAAGGTTCGATTATCATTGATTCTTCAGGTGTCCGAGTTTCTGATGATGAGACAGAAGTCACTCTGTCAGCAAGCTTGGAAACATTTCAAGAAATTCTAGAGGGTGATTTAGACTCAGCATCTGCATTTATGACAGGTCGATTGCAACTAGACGGGGATATGAGTGTGGCAATGCGGCTTGCATCAGTTTTAAGTTGATAGAATTTGAGCCAAGCCCACTTTTCAACGATGTTTCACTTGGACCACCAGATTGCTCAGCTTATTGGTTGGTAACTCAAGATGGTAAGAGAATTAGGGTGGGTCTGTGGAAAGCAAACACCCGAAAAGGAACAGTTTTTATTTGTCCCGGTTATTCTGAATATATTGAGAAATACGGGAAAACTGCAAAACTGTTTCTGGAACACGGATACACCTCCGTTTCGCTGGATTGGAGAGGACACGGTCTAGCTGATCGATTAACATCAAACCCCTTATTAGGGCATGTTGAAACATTTTCTGATTACTTGAATGATTTAGATGCAGTTATATTTTGGGCACAAAATTTCGAACTCCCCAAGCCATGGTTTGTCTTAGGTCACTCTATGGGTGGAGCCATCTTACTAAGAAGCCTTTATCAAAATAAATATTTTAACGCCGCTGCGTTTTCATGTCCTATGTGGGGTATAAAGTTAAGCCCTGCACTTCGTATCTTTGCATATATTTACGGAAACTTAGCCAAATTTCTAAAATTAGACAAAAATTTTGCACCGACTAGAAGCGAAAAAGGATATTTTGATGAGAGTTTTGAAAAAAATGCTCTAACGAACGATCCAGACATGTGGTTCTATTTAATTAAACAAATTACCAAGCACCCCTCTCTCAAATTAGGTGGGCCAAGCGTTAGGTGGGTCAACTCTGCGTTGAAAGAAACATTCAAATTATCAAAACTACCAAGTCCCAAAATTCCCTGCATTACTTTCTTGGCTGAAGACGAGCGAATAGTTGACCCAGCCCGCGTATATAACCGAATGGAGATTTGGCCTAATGGCATTTTACATTTTATAAAATCTGCAAGACATGAAGTATTGATGGAAGATATTGCAACTCAAAAATACGTTATTCAAAAAATTGTTTCCTTTTTCGAGTCTAAAGCAAAGTCAAATAGTGCTTAAAATTTTATTAGATCTCATGTACTTTATCTGCAACGGCATTAGCAGTGTCCCTGAGCCAATTATGTTCGGAAGAAATGAAAAACATAGTTATACCAAAATCTTGGCTCCATTCACGGGCTTTTTCTGGATTAGCAACAAAAGAAACAAATGTTTTATTAGCTTTGCGCGCTGCTTCTCCAACAGAGATTAACGCCGCTTTTAGTTCATCAGAGTTTTGATGATCATATCCATATCCCACTGACAAATCAGCAGGTCCAACGAAAAGCCCATCGATACCAGGGATGGCCGCTATTTCTAAAGCCTTTTCTACACCAGCAGGCTCTTCTATTTGTGCCAACACCACTGTTTCTTCGTAAGATCGCTTAATTATAGAAGGCATATGTTCAGTTGCATATCCCGCCCAGCGTGTTGAACCAGCAAAACCCCGTCCTCCTAAACCATATCGGGCAGATTTCGAGGCAAATTTAGCTTTCTCAGGCGTATCAACATGAGGAATTACCAAGCCAACGGCTCCACAATCCAAAGCCCATAAAATTTCTTTGGCAGAGCCTTCGCCTACTCTTACTAAAACAGGAAAATCCAGAGCTCTTGAAATTGACAAACATTGATCAAGCGCCGCGCGATCAAATGGGGAATGCTCAGCATCCAAGCATATAAAATCAAGTTTGCTTTGAGCAAGCACCTCAACGAGTATGTAGTTAGGTGTCTTTAAAAATGTTCCAGCCAGATTTTCACCAGATAACATTTTTTGTTTGAACCCACTTAAATTGGACATATCACACCTCAAATAATGACCATCCCAGATTACAATAGGAATTTTGAATGGCAAGCCAAAGCTCAAACGCTATATTCAATACATGTCTGTATTAGAATTTAGGCCACAAGGTATATACTGTCGTCAGGGTGACTTTTACATTGATCCCTGGCGTCCCGTAGAAAGGGCTCTAATTACCCATGGCCATTCAGATCATGCAAGATACGGCAGTAAAAAATACTTATGCACTGAAATTGCTGCGCCTGTTATCCGTCATAGGCTTGGTGATGTTAAAATTGAGACGATACCTTATGAAAAAGAAATAAATTTAAATGGAGTAAATATTAGTTTTCACCCGGCTGGACATGTTCCCGGATCTGCACAAATTTTAGCTGAAATAAAAGGGGAAAGATGGGTGGTATCGGGTGATTATAAGGTTGTAGACGATGGACTATCCACACCTTTTAAACCCATAAAATGTCACAGTTTTATCAGTGAGTGTACTTTTGGATTACCTGCGTTTAATTGGCTGCCTCAAGAAGAAATATTTAGAGAAATCAATACTTGGTGGCGGCAGTGCAATAAGGAAGGCCTTACACCTGTTTTGGCAGCTTATGGCCTAGGGAAGGCCCAACGTTTAATATCAGGAATAGATAACAATATTGGGCCGATACTGACACATGGCGCAATAGAAAAAACGAACCAAATAATGCGTGAGCAAAAAATAGCTATTCCGGAAACAACTCTTGTCTCTTCTAAACTAAAATTAAATGATTTTAAAAATGCTCTTATATTGGCACCGGCCTCTGCTCTATCAACTCCTTGGATAAAAAAATTTGGAAAAATATCTGCAGGATATGCGAGTGGCTGGATGGCAATAAGAGGGATAAAAAGAAGGCGAGCGGTCGATAAAGGATTTGTTATTTCCGATCACGCAGATTGGGCTGGGCTAAACTGGGCAATTAGCGAAACGGGAGCTGAAAAAATTTTTGTTACTCATGGATATACGGAAAGTTTTTCAAAATGGCTTAGGTTTAAAGGCCTGAACGCCTCAGTCGTAAAGACAGAATTTGCGACGGCGGAAGAAGATATTTAAGTTTTATTGAAGTTATGAAAAATTTTGCAAGCCTTGTTTACAGTCTAGATCAAACGACAAAAACCAATAAAAAAATAGAATTATTGGCAAGTTTTTTTGAACATGCAAGCAACTCCGATAAACTTTGGTGCTTAGCGTTGTTTTCAGGCCGACGACCAAAAAGACTAATAAGTACTGGCTATTTAAGGGAGTGGGCTTGTGAAGTAACAAATTTGCCAACTTGGTTACTTGAAGAAACTTACTCGGTTATAGGTGACTTGGCTGAAACCATATCCCTTTTGACCCCTGAAAAAAATCAATTTTCAGAAAAAAGCCTCACTGCATGGATTTCAGAACTCAGACAGCTAGAAAAACAAAACATAGAGGAAAAGCGTCGATTTGTCGTGGATGCATGGTCAACGCTAAACAGGAAAGAGTGTTTTGTTTTTAACAAATTGATTACAGGTGGTTTTCGGTTGGGTGTGAGCCAAAAATTAACCTTAAAAGCGCTTGCAAAAATCACCAATATTGATGAATTTGAAATTTCACTGCGCCTGATGGGAAATTGGCACCCTGATACAATAAGTTGGGATAACCTTGTTATCAATGATGAGCGCAAGTCGGATATTAGCCGACCTTACCCGTTCTGTTTAGCATACGGATTAGACAAAGATCCTGTCGACCTAGGAAAAAGATCTGACTGGATCGCAGAGTGGAAATGGGATGGAATTAGAGGCCAACTTATAAAGAGAGCAAAGGAACTGTTTATTTGGTCTAGAGGCGAAGAAAATTTGACAGAAAGATTTCCCGAATTGGAAGCCTTAATAAAATTTATACCTGATGGTTCCGTTTTAGACGGAGAAATAGTGGCTTGGAATGGAAAACAACCATTGGATTTTAATATCTTACAGAAGCGTATTGGGAGAAAAAAAATCTCAAAACCTCTTATGGAGGCTGCTCCAGTTATCTTAATTGCCTATGATCTTTTAGAAGTTGAAGGTGTGGATATTAGAAACCAAAATCTGGAATTACGGCGATCGAAATTGGCAAAACTTGTAAATCTAATACCAGATAAATTACCGATCAAATTATCAGCTGAGATCGAAAGTAAGACGTGGACTGACCTGACCCGCATGAGAGAAACATCCAGATCTCAAAAGGCAGAAGGTATAATGCTTAAAAATAAAGATAGTAAGTATTATATTGGAAGGAAGAAAGGCGATTGGTGGAAATGGAAATTGGACCCACTTACCATTGACGGGGTGTTAATTTATGCACAAGCAGGTCACGGTCGAAGAGCAAATCTTTATACTGATTATACTTTTGCTATCTGGGACGATGATCAATTGGTACCGTTCACAAAAGCCTACTCGGGGTTGAAAGACGAAGAGTTTCGACAAATTACATCATGGGTTAAAAAGAACACAATTCAAAAGTTTGGACCCGTTCGGCAAGTGCCACCAGAATTGGTATTTGAAATTGCATTTGAAGGCATTCAAGAGAGCACGAGGCATAAATCGGGGGTGGCATTACGTTTTCCAAGAATGTTGAGATGGCGCCATGATAAATTGCCAAAGGACGTAAATAAATTAGAAGATCTCAAAGCTTTTTTAACTTAATCTCTTGTAGTACTTCTTTTTACAGTTACATAACCCTGAATAAATAAATTTAGAGGTAAAATATGTTTCATCTTCCAATGCCAACTTTTGATTCTGAACATTCCAGAGGATCTTCTGAATTAGGTCAACTTCCCGATTGGAACTTGAATGATCTTTACACTTCAACTGACGCAAAAGAATTAGTAAGTGATTTAAACTGGCTAGAAAAAGAATGTGATAAATTTGCTAAGGACTATGAGGGCAAGCTAAAAAGTCTTTCCGCTGATCAAATGTTGAATTGTGTTGTTCGAAATGAGAAGATTAGCTCGGTTTCAGGCCGTATAATTTCTTATGCTGGCCTTCGTTATTATCAAAAAACAACTGATGCTGACCGCGCTAAATTTTTATCCGACATGCAAGAAAAAGTTACTATCTTCACCACAAAGTTAGTATTTTTTTCACTTGAAATCAATAGTTTAGAAGATTCCTTTCTAAAAAATCTACTAAAAGAAAATATTGATCTTTTACGTTACAAACCAATTTTTGAAAAAATAAGAGCTCTTAAACCCTACCAACTATCGGATGAAATTGAAAAGTTTCTTCACGACCTTGGAATTGTAGGAGATGCTTGGGAGAAACTTTTTGATGAAACTATCGCTGGTTTAAAATTTAAAGTCGGTGAAGAAACATTAAATATAGAAGCTACGCTCAACCTTTTAACTGATCAAAAACGGGAAAATCGTGAAAAAGCTACGCGCGAATTAGCCAGAGTTTTCATGGAAAATATAAAAGTTTTTACACGGGTTCATAATACTCAGGCCAAAGAAAAAGAAATAGTTGACCGCTGGAGGGGAATGCCAACTGCCCAAATGGGTCGACACTTAGCAAATCAGGTCGAACCAGAGGTAGTGGAAGCCTTGAAGAATTCTGTTGTGAAAGCATACCCAAAAATTAGTCATCGGTATTATGAATTGAAACGGAAATGGCTTGGCCTCGAAGTCATGCAGGTTTGGGATAGGAATGCCCCATTGCCCATGGAAAGTGATAAGTTGGTTACATGGGGTGAAGCACAAACGATAGTGACAGATGCATACACCAAGTTTGACAATCGTATGTCAAATTTGATTACTCCGTTTTTTAATAAAGGTTGGATTGACGCAGGCGTAAAACCCGGGAAAGCGCCTGGAGCATTTGCTCATCCTACTGTGACAGATGTGCATCCTTACATAATGTTAAATTATCTTGGAAAACCGCGGGATGTTATGACACTCGCGCACGAACTTGGTCATGGTGTTCACCAAGTTTTGGCATCTTCGCAGGGACAGATGTTGTCTTCGACACCCCTTACACTGGCCGAAACTGCTTCTGTTTTTGGAGAGATGCTTACGTTTCAACAAATGCTTGACCAAGCAACAGATAAGTCCGAACGAAAGGTTCTTTTGGCGAATAAAGTAGAGGATATGATCAATACTGTAGTCAGGCAAATTGCTTTTTACGATTTTGAATGTAAGCTTCATGATGCCCGAAAGAAAGGAGAGCTTACGCCATCAGACATAAATTCTTTGTGGATGTCAGTTCAATCCGAAAGTCTCGGTCCAGCATTTGAATTCGTAGACGGCTATGAAACGTTTTGGAGCTACATACCCCATTTTGTGCATTCCCCTTTTTATGTTTATGCTTATGCGTTTGGAGATGGTTTGGTAAATGCGCTTTATGCAACATACAAAGAAAATCCTAAAGGTTTCGAAGATAAGTACTTTAACATGCTGTCCGCTGGGGGATCAAAGCATCATAAAGAACTACTTAAACCGTTTGGCTTAGACGCTAGCGATCCTGAATTTTGGTCCAAAGGCTTATCAATGATATCTGAAATGATCGATGAGTTAGAAACATTTGATTGATATAAAACATTTATTGACACTTAGAAAATCGCGCTAACTTTTTTTTCATGGTTATAGATTTTTTAAAAATTTTTGGATTAAGTTTTATGTTAATGACAAGTCCTGTTCACGCCGCAAGCGATTTTGAGTTTGAAAATATCGACGGGGGGGTTCTAAACCTTCAAGAATTCAGGGGTAGTCCAGTTTTGATTGTAAACACAGCTAGCCGCTGTGGCTTTACTTATCAATATGAAGGATTACAGAAATTACATGACAAATACTCTGAGAAAGGACTGGTTGTAATAACGGTTCCCTCAAACGATTTTAACCAAGAGCTGAAATCAGATGCGGCTGTTCAGGATTTTTGTGAAATTAATTATAATCTTAGCCTACCAATGACAACAATCACTTCCGTCAAGGGTGGAGCAGCTCATCCATTTTTTCAGTGGATGAAAAAAGAATACGGCTTTACTCCAAGATGGAACTTTTACAAAGTATTGCTAGACCCTGACGGTAATCTTGTTGAGACATATAATTCTATAACAAAGCCAACTTCTCCGAAAATTACCGCTAAAATTGAACAGTTTCTACAAAAAGACAGCTGATAAGAGTTTTACGAATTTGTCTATTACAACCTGAACTGTTGGAAATTTAACCGGCTGTCCAGCCACCGTCTATCAGTATGGATGAACCAGTAACCATAGCTGAAACGTCAGAGGCTAAAAATTTGACGGCTCCCATGATATCTTCCACTTCACCTACTCTGCCAAGCTTAATTTTCGCCTCTATCCACTTAACTTTATCTGGGTCATTAAACGTAGACTCGGTAAAAGGTGTTCTAACAAAAGTTGGACAAATAGAATTTACTCTAATTTTATGTGGCCCAAACTCCATTGCCATTGATTTATTAATGCCTTCAATTGCATGCTTTGTGCCACAATAAACAGCTCTATCAATTCCTCCAACATGAGCCATTTGGCTACTAATTTGAATTATTGATCCACCCACGCCCTTAGCTATCATTTTCTTAGCAGCTGACTGAGCTAAAAAATATGCGGATCTCACATTCACGGACATTACGTCATCAAAATCAGCCACTGTTGTATCAATTGTAGGGGTATGTCGAGCGATCCCAGCCGAATTTACTAGAATATCAATATCAGAATATTCACCCATCAATTTTTTTACACTATCAATATTAGTTACGTCCATTGGCGCCCCTGATACAGAGAAGCCTTCAGATTTCATTTTGTTTACCGTTTCGAAAACTTGATCTTTAGACCGCGCAACAATTGTTACATTTGCCCCCTCCTCCGCCAAAGCAACTGCGCATCCAAGGCCAATACCACGGGATCCTCCAGTCACTACTGCGCGTTTTCCGTCTAACCGAAAGGATGGGGTTCGAGGTAACATATTTTACACCAGGTTAAATTCAACAATTCTACTCCATCACAAAGATTTGATCCAGGCAAGCGACGCCTTAACAAGCTTATTAGTCTGCGTTGGTGACTTAATATCGCCTGCAAGAACATGTGAATATGGATCATCATTAGGACCACATTTTACCAAATTAATAAATGATTTTCCTCCCCATTGTTCAGCAATTTTGAGAGTTTTCCTAGCATCTACAACTTTATCTTCCTCTGAAACAATAAATAAGGCAGGACATTTTTTTTTACTAAAATTCTGACTTACAACTTTTTTAACAAGTGCAGCCAAGGTTATAACAGCAACTATTGGGTAACGGGTTGTCCAATATATTGCATGCTCTTTTGATATTGGCTGAAATTCACGGTATTTCCCCAGGATGAGTGGGATCCAAAATCGAGCAAAACCAAGTGTAAATATTTGAAAAAATTGATGTCGAACTTTAAAATTTGGTGATACAAAAATAATTCCGGAGACGTTTTTTTCAGACGCAGCCACGGCTGCTAAAGTACCTCCCGTTGATGAGCCAATTATAATGATTTTCTCACCAATTTTTCTGCCTATTTCTAAAGCTTCAGATAAATCAAAAACCCAATCTTTCACTTTTACTTTACCAAGCGCCTCACCCCCACATCCATGCCCAGATAGACGAGCGTTGTATATATTGGCGTTCAGCCCAAGCGCGACAGCGCTAGGAAATGGAGACAACTCAAACTTTGAGGCTGAAAATCCATGTAGAAAAATAATAGAAAATTTTGTTTTTTTCCCCTTTTTTCCTGCCCAAATTACTTCCTTACAGACACCAGGCTGCAAGCCTAAAACTTCTTTCTCTCTCTTTTCTAAATAATGATCTACACCCGTAGTGATCGATACTTTCGGTAAAGTTAAGTCAGCAGGCTCGCGCTTTCCTAAGACTAAAATAACGAGTAAACATCCAAAAAAAATAAGAAAAATCACCATATTTCCAACATATTTTCTAAATTTTTCTCAAGGATTTCCAAACAACCTTGATCAGAAAAGGAATGGTCAGCACCACGTTTGAAAAATAGTGATAGGTCATCTGCGCTGATATGATCAAATAATTTTAATGCAGTTTCTCGTGTTACTGCCGTATCTTCAGTTCCCTGCATAAGTCTAACTGGGCAAGTTAATTCTAGTGGCTCACGCATTACAAGATTTTGCCGTCCATTTTCGATAAGGTAGCGTGTTATTGGATAGGGCTCGCCGTAGTCTGATGGTAAGTAAACGACACCTTTATTTAAAATTTCCTTTTTTTGATCCTCGGTAAAATTTTTCCACATACTGTCTTCGGTAAAGTCTGGAGCAGCGGCTATTGTAATTAAACCTTTCAGCCTACTACCAAGTTCTCGGCTTAATAATAATGAAATCCAGCCGCCCATAGAGGAACCAATCAAAATTAGTCCGTTATTTTTTGTTAATTCAATAATTTGCTTAGTATCATTGAACCAATCTCCAATCCCGAGATTAAGAAAGTCACCAGTAGACTGCCCATGACCAGAATAATCAAATCGCAAGAATGACCTATTTCTTTTTTTCGCCCATTTTTCAAAAAAAATTGCCTTTGAACCTTCCATGTCTGACTTAAAACCGCCCAAAAAAACCACAGTAGGACCTGTCCCCTTAGTAAATGAATAAGCTAACTTCTGGCCAGTTTGCGTTGCTAGGAATTTTGTCATTTTTTACCTTTAACTTTTCTTAAAAAAAATTCTTGAGATTATTTTTCAATTTTTTCTACTTATGATTTAAAGTGAAAAAAGCCAGCACTCAACAGTTCAAAAGTATTTAAGGGTTGACGAAAAAGCCTCAGCCCTTCACAACCGGATCAAAGCTTAACCCACAACCGGGCGTTTTGTAGGCGTCAAATTGATGAGGACGATATTAATGAGCCAAGTAACTCTTACTTTTCCTGACGGCAATCAAAAGAAATTCGATACAGGAATAACTTCACAAGAAGTTGCAAGTTCCATTGCCCCTTCTCTATTAAAAAAAGCCATAAGCTCAACCGTAAATGGGAAACACTTTGACCTTTCTTGGCCTATCAAGGAAGACGCGACTATCGCTATAAATACAATCAAAGATACTGAACCCGCTCTAGAACTTGTCAGGCATGACCTTGCTCACATCATGGCCCGCGCAGTTCAAGAAATTTGGCCTGACGTTAAGGTTACTATTGGACCCGTCATCCGAGATGGGTGGTACTATGATTTTGACAGAAAAGAACCTTTCACTGCAGATGACTTAATTTTCATCGAAAAGAAAATGAAAGAAATAATAAACGCGAGAGACATGGTTAAAACTGAAGTATGGAGCCGTCAGGAAGCGATCGACTATTATAAAAAAACTAATGAGCCATTTAAAGTTGAGCTGATTGAATCAATTCCAGGCGACGAACCTATAAGAATGTATTGGCATGGAGATTGGCAAGATCTTTGCCGTGGCCCTCACTTGCAACATACAGGTCAAGTTCCCGCAGATGGTTTTAAATTAATGCATGTTGCCGGTGCATATTGGAGGGGTGATAGCAATAGAGAGCAGCTTCAACGGATTTATGGCTGTGCTTTTTTAAATAAAGAACAACTAAAAATTCATCTAAATATGCTTGAAGAAGCTGCAAAAAGAGACCACCGAAAACTTGGTCGAGAAATGAAATTATTCCATATGCAGGAGGAAGCGCCGGGGCAAATATTTTGGCATCCTAATGGGTGGAAAATTTACACAACATTACAAGACTATATGCGCCGCAAACAGGAACTAGATGGTTATGTTGAGGTAAATACTCCACAACTAGTTGATAGAAAATTATGGGAAGCATCTGGTCATTGGGAAAAATATCAAGAGAACATGTTTATAGTTGAAGTCGATGAAGAACATGCCCGCGAAAAAGCAGTTAATGCCCTAAAGCCAATGAATTGCCCATGTCACGTGCAAGTTTATAATCAAGGCCTCAAGTCATATCGTGATTTACCTCTTAGAATGGCTGAATTTGGCAGTTGTAATCGATATGAACCCTCAGGTGCACTGCATGGCGTGATGCGTGTACGCGGTTTTACTCAAGATGATGCCCATATTTTTTGCCGCGAGGACCAAATTGAGGCCGAAACAAAAAAATTTATAAACTTCCTGTCTGACGTTTATAAGGATTTAGGCTTTGAAAAATTCTCCATCAAATTTTCCGATAGACCAGAAAAACGTTCGGGCAGCAACCAGGTTTGGGATAAGGCAGAGGACGCTTTGAAATCAGCAACAATAGCTGCTGGTTATGAATTTGACATAAACCCTGGCGAGGGTGCTTTTTATGGCCCAAAACTTGAATTTGTTTTAACAGACGCAATTGGTAGAGATTGGCAATGTGGCACTCTCCAAGTAGATTTTGTTTTACCAGATCGATTAGATGCTAATTATATAGGGGAGGATGGTAACAAACATCGCCCCGTTATGCTCCATAGAGCTTGTTTGGGCTCTTTTGAACGTTTCATTGGCATATTGATTGAAAGTTTTGCAGGTCGGCTACCATTTTGGCTAGCGCCTAGACAAGTCGTCGTCGCAGCCATTGTTTCTGACGCAAATGATTATTGTGAAAATGTCGTAAGCGCGTTGAGAGCTAAAGGCATACGCGCAGAGGTCGACTTACGAAACGAGAAGATTAATTACAAAGTTCGCGAGCACTCCGTAAGCAAAGTTCCAGTGATCTTAGCTTGCGGCATGAAAGAAATTGCTGAGCAAACTGTTTCGGTAAGAAGGTTGGGGGAAAAGAACACAAAGGTTGAACAACTAAATGAGATAGTAAAGCAACTTACAGAAGAAGCTAAATCTCCAGATCAGTTAGCCATCAATTGCAAAATTTAACCTTTTGATGTTTTAGAACCTAACAAGAGTTCTCCTGACTTGAGCTTAACTAAAGGCCGTTTCATAACTTTTGGGTGAAGCCTTAGAATTTCTTGTGGTTGTTTCTCTCTGGTTGCGATATCTAGCTTTCGCCAAGTTGTTGACCGTTTGTTGATAAGTTCCTCCCCAAAAGTTTCTATGGCTTTTTCCAATATATTTTCTGGTACTGGCGTTATACTTACGTCAATTAATTCAAAGTCTGGTTCTACTTTTAGCAAGGCTTTACATGTATCACAATTTTTCAATCCATAAATAATCATTGCCTCTGAACCTGTTTTTATTACTGTAAGTGAAATTATTGACTTGAATTTTTAAATTTTAAACCATCTTATTAAGGTGTTACTATCGAAATTGGGTCAATAACCGAAAAGTTATATCTCGAAATCGAATGTGACAACCCCAAATAGTGGGGAAATTTTAATATAAGGAGACGCGGAAATGCCCAATGGCACCGTGAAATGGTTTAACACCAAAAAAGGGTTTGGCTTTATTGAACCTGAAGATGGCGGCAAAGATGTTTTTGTTCACATATCTGCTGTCGAAGCTTCTGGTTTAGCTGGTTTAGAGGACAACCAAAAGGTTACCTACGAGTTAGAAGAAGGCCGTGATGGTCGTCAGATGGCTGGTGATTTAAAGGCTGTCTAAACTTTTTGTAACCTGCCAGCTTCTTGGCCCGCAAGATCAATCAGGTTACGCATAAAGGGTTTTTCTAAACTATCTGTCCGCGTGGCTGCAAAAAGGCCACGCTGCACACCCGTTTTGTTTAACGGAAGTATCGCGTAGTCTGAATTATTTATAATCTCGGCAACTACCCAATCAGGCAATACAGTAACGCCTCGATCCGACGCAACTAATAACAGAATTATAGACGTAAGTTCAGCTTGCCGTATATGGGCTGGCTCAACTTTATTGGGAATAAGTAATTGCGAAAAAACATCAAGACGACTTCTTTCCACCGGGTAGGTGATTAATGTTTCCTTCTCAAAGTCTGAAGCTTCGATCCATTTCTTTTTTGAGAGCGGATGTTTTGCGGCAGCCACAAAAACTGATTTATAGTCAAATAAGTGCGTGAAAGTTATTCCTGGTAAATTCTCCGGATCCGAAGATATGACCAGATCCACATTTTCTTTTTGTAATGCTGGTAGTGCTTCAAACGCCAAACCAGGCTTAATGTCGATTTCGACATCTGGCCATTTTTGCCTAAATTTTTCTAAAACTGGAAACAGCCATTCAAAACATGCATGACACTCAATTGCTATATGAAGCCTGCCTGTTTTTCCTGCCCGGAGATCGTCGAATTCAGTTTGTAGAGCATCTATTTCCGGAAGAATTTTATTGGCAAAGATAAGTAGTCTATGACCGGCAGCAGACAAACGAATGGGTTTAGATTTCCTAATAAAGAGTTCTACACCGGTTTGCTCCTCTAACCCCTTAATTTGGTGGCTCAAAGCGGATTGAGTAGTATTCAGTAAATCTGCAGCTCGAGCGACACCTCCAGCCTCATGGATAGCACGTATTGTTCTTAAATGGCGAAACTCAATGTGCATTTTCATAAAAAATTAATAACCTTCTCCAGAAATATGAATTTTTTTCATATTAGAAAATTGTACTTATAAGATCAACTTGAAGGTTAGGATTATTTTAAAGTCCAACATATAAATTTTTGACATAGGAATTGTGTAGGTGAACAATTTATAGCCTTTGCAATGCAGAAATAACCCACTAGCCTTATCCCTACAGCCTGGGGTTAAGATACTCTTACCCTAAGGTATTAAGAGTAAGGAGATTCTATTGTATTTTATCGGGATTGATCTAGGCACTTCTGGTCTCAGAGCTATTTTAGTGGACCAATTTAGTAATTTTATAGCAAGCTCCGAAAGTAAATACGAGGTCTCCAATCCAAACCCTGGTTGGAGCGAACAAGATCCAGAAGATTGGATTAAGGCCTGCAAACTTGTTTTCAAAGAATTGCAAACAAATTTTCCCAATGAAATATCAAAATTGCAAAGTATTGGTGTGGCAGGTCACATGCACGGAGCGGTTTTACTGGATAAATTACAAAAACCAATTCGACCCTGCATACTTTGGAATGACACTCGATCTCACATAGAAGCGGAGAGCTTAGATAGCCAAGAGAAAATCCGAGAATTATCAGGAAATATTGTTTTTCCAGGGTTCACGGCTCCTAAGCTTTTATGGGTAAAAAATAATGAACCGGAATTATTTGAAAGAATTGAAACTGTCGTTTTGCCAGCGGGTTTTTTAAATACTTGGCTAATCGGAGCCCCTTTTGCAGACATGTCGGATAGTGCGGGGACAAGTTGGCTAGATATAAAAACAAGAAAATGGTCAAAACATTTGATTTCAGTCAGTGATATGAAAATGGAGCAAATGCCAAAGTTAGTTGAGGGCAATCAAGTTGCGGGGCAAATGCGAGTTGATCTGACCTCTGAATTTGGCTTTCCCAAAGATGTTAAAATCGTGGGAGGTGCCGGTGATAATGCTGCAGCTGCTTGTGGTGTAGGTGCCATTAATGAAGGAGAAGGCTTTGTTTCTTTAGGAACATCTGGTGTTTTGTTACTAAGTAGAGACCAGTGTAATCCGTTTACAGATGCTGCAGTGCACACTTTCTGTCATGCGGTTCCAGACAAATGGTACCAAATGGGTGTTATTTTATCGGCAACTGACAGCCTTAATTGGCTTTCACAAATTTCAGGAAAAACGGTTTCTGAATTGAACCACTTGCTACCAAATGAACCGGTAGGACCAGCAAGCGAGAAGTTTTTTCCATATTTGTCAGGCGAACGAACACCACTCAATGATGCTCATATCCGTGCCGGGTTTTCAGGTTTAGGACAGACTTCTAATCTTGCAAAATTGACCCAATGTGTGATGGAGGGTGTTTCTTTTGCACTGAGAGATTGTCTAGAAGCTATAAGAAAAACAAACGCGTCACCAAATTCTCTTTTAGCGATTGGCGGAGGAAGCGTCTCACAATTTTGGCTACAAACTATATCCAATACCCTTAATATAGAATTGGAAAAACCAAAGAGTGGAGAATTTGGAGCAGCTTTGGGAGCAGCCAGGTTAGCTATCTCGTCCATAATAAAAGAACCTATTGAAAACATTATGTTTAAGCCTGAAATTGAAAAAACGATTATTCCTGATCGACGATACGTCAATCTCTATCAAACTGCTTATGAAAAATTTACACAAGGCCATTCAAACTTGAGAGAACTTCAATGACCCATGATTTTTTTAAAGACCTAAAGCCTATTCAATATGAGGGACCTGACAGCAACTCAAGCTTAGCATTTCGCCACTACAATCCAGACGAAATTATATTGGGCAAACGTTTAGAAGAACATCTTCGTTTTGCTGTAGCTTATTGGCATAGTTTTGCTTGGGAGGGAGGAGATCCATTTGGCGGCCTTACTTTTGAAAGACCATGGCACCCACAAGACAATATAAAAAACGCCTATATAAAAGCTGATGTAGCATTCGATATGTTTTCTATTTTAGGACAACCCTACTTTTGTTTCCATGATGCTGATGTTCGTCCAGATCAAGGTAATTTCCCAGATAATTTAGCAACGCTTAATGAAATTACGGATTACTTTTTAGATAAAATGAAAAATCAAAAAACAAAATTACTTTGGGGAACGGCTAATATGTTCAGTCATCGGAGATGGATGGCTGGAGCATCCACCAATCCAGATCCTGACATTTTTGCATTTGCCGCAGCGACAGTTAAAAGCTGCATAGATGTTACCCAAAAACTAGGTGGTGAAAACTATGTGTTATGGGGCGGAAGAGAAGGTTATGAAACATTACTCAACACAGATTTAGAAAAAGAGCTAGATCACATGGGCCGATTTTTATCGATGGTTGTTGATTATAAACACAAAATTGGATTTCCAGGTATGATACTTGTTGAGCCAAAACCACAAGAACCGTCAAAACATCAGTATGATTTTGACGTGGCAACCTGCATTGGGTTTCTGAGAAAATATAATTTGGAAAATGATGTTAAAATAAATATTGAACAAGGGCATGCTATTTTGGCCGGCCATTCCTTTGAACACGAAATTGCATTGGCTGTTTCAGAAGGTATGCTTGGTTCAATCGATATGAATAGAAATGATTACCAATCAGGCTGGGATACTGATCAATTTCCAAATAATACTCCAGAGGTTGCACTAGCTTACTACCACATCATAAAAGGAGGTGGTTTTCAGACTGGCGGAACAAATTTTGATGCCAAACTCAGAAGGCAATCAATTGATGCTGAAGACCTTATTGCTGCTCACGTTGGAGCGATGGATGTTTGTGCGAGAGGTTTCAAAGCTGCTGCCGCGATGGTTGAAGATGGGTATTTAGAACAGGCCCTTCAAGAAAGGTATGGAGGTTGGGAACATCAGGAAGCACAGGATATGCTAAATAGCGATTTGGCTACCATCACAACAAAAGTTATAAAGAATTCTATTAACCCAAGACCCAAATCAGGAAAGCAGGAAGCATTAGAGAACTATGTAAATCGTTTTGTTTAGTGCAATTAAGTTTTAACAAAACTTTTCAATTCCAACCCATTGAACATCTGAATATCGTTCTCCATGAGCCCAACCAATGGGAAGAAAACGGTCAATTTGACCGGAAATCTCTTTAGTAAGATTGAATTGGCCACCCAAAGCTAATTCCTTCAAATGCCCTCGGGAACGAGTTCCAGGAATTGGAAGTATATGCTCACCTTGGTTTAATGTCCAAGCAATAGCCATCGTTGAAGGTGAAACATTTAAATCGGCACAAAGTTGTTTAAAAGGCGCAAGAAAATTCAAGTTTTCACTAAAATTTGGCTGTAAGAACCGAGGATTATTTTTTCGAAAATCAAGCTCACCAAAAGTAGAGGGATCTGGTGGTGTTATTGAAAAAATTCCACGCCCTAGAGGTGAAAACGGAATAAAACTTACGCCTAGCTCTTGGCAGGTTTGGATTAATCCTAATTCAGCCGATCGCGTCCACAGAGAATATTCACTCTGTACGGCGTCCACTAGTCCGACTTCTGAAGCTCGACGCAAACTGCTGGGAGAAATCTCTGAAAACCCTATCCCACCAATTTTTCCTTCTTTTTTAAATTTGAGGAGTGTTTCCATAACGTCTTCGATCGGAATTCTTGGATCACGACGGTGGATATAAAATAAGTCAACGTAATCTACGCCCAAACGTCCTAGTGACTTATTCAATTCTGTCTCTAAATGCTGCGATGAATTATCAAAAGTACGCTCTTGAGTTTCAGGATCACGAGAAATAGAGGCCTTTGTAGCAATAGCAAATGGGTTGCCATTATTTTTAATGAAATTACCAATCATCGTTTCAGATACGCCCATGCCATAGACGTTGGCAGTATCCAAAAAATCTATCCCCCAGTCCAAAGCTGCATTTAATGTGTCGTGAGCTTCCTGTTCGTCTGTAGGACCGTAAAATTCAGCAAAGCTCATACAGCCTAACCCAATTTCAGATACTAACTTCCCTGATTGTAACAACCTTCTTTTTTTCATTTTGAACCACTTATAAAAATACTGATATTCTTCTTATCAATAAAATTTTTTCTTAAGAATACCAAAAAAAACATGCCGGTAAGTACCATTATAATAGTTGGAGCTGGAGCACTATCAATATAAAAACTAAAATATAAACCAATTATCATCGCACAAATATTTACAAAAACAGAAATAATTAGCATCGAACTAAGTCTTTTAGACAACAAAAACGCAATTGCTCCTGGGATAATGAATAACCCAATCGCTAATATTAACCCCACAGCCTTTAGAGTTGCGATTATAACTAATGATAATGCCGCTAATAATCCATAATGCAGGAAACCAGTTGGAAGAGCTAACGCTTTGGCTTGAATTGGATCGAAGCTCAGCAACATTAAATCACGCCAAAAGATAGTAAAAAATAAGACTATTATGAAAGTTATTATTAGAGCAGTTAAAATGTCTGATTTATCAATACCTAAAATATTACCAAAAAGAATGTGTTCTAAATGGGCTGTTGTATCAAATGCAACAAACAAGACTATTCCAAGACCAAACATACCTGAGAAAATTATGCCCATAAT
>JBJLGF010000061.1:0-79674 GCA_045564975.1 Paracoccaceae bacterium | reverse complement strand
GCCTTGCTGATAGCTTTGCCGCTGCTTTTGAAGCTGCCGGTGGTACTGTCACCATCAATGCTTCACACGAAGATGGAAAAGCCGATTACTCAGCTGAAGTAGGTGCTCTAGCAGCCGCTGGAGGAGATCGTTTAGTCGTGGCCGGATATGTGGATCAAGGTGGTTCAGGAATTGTAAGAGCTGCACTAGATAGCGGAGCATTCGATACCTTCCATTTTCCAGATGGGATGATAGGTGCAAAGCTTGAAGAAAATTTTGGTTCAGAAATAGATGGATCAACTGGTCAACATCCAGGAACAGACAGCCCAGGAGCGGCTAAATTTGCCGATATGGTTGGCGGGGCATTTGATGCAACTTCACCGTTCACACCAGAAAGCTACGACGCTGCTGCATTAATTATGCTTGCTATGCAAGCAGCGGGTTCAGCAGAACCAGGTGATTACAAGTCAAAGGTAATGGATGTGGCTAACGCACCAGGTGAGATGATTTATCCAGGCGAATTAGGTAAAGCATTGGATATTCTAGCTTCTGGTGGGGAAATTGATTATGTTGGTGGAACAGCCGTCGAATTAATCGGCCCAGGTGAATCAGCAGGAAACTACAGACAGATTGAAGTATCTGGTGGCAAAATAACTACTGTAAAGTATCGTTAAGCCAAAGATCTTTTTCAAAACAGCCCAGGTAAAACTTGGGCTGTTTTTATATAAGAATTTCAATTAATTTTATAAAGAGTTTTATATTGATAAAGATCGAAAACCTTCACAAACACTTTGGAGGCTTCCATGCTGTCGACGGGGCTTCTCTTCAGATTAAAAGTGGCACAATAACAGGTCTAATTGGACCGAATGGGGCTGGTAAGACAACTTTATTTAATGTGATCGCAGGCGTACTCAAACCTACTTCTGGCGTAGTCTTTTTAGATAATGACAATATCACTAGCCTACCTCCTCATCAGTTATTTGATAGAGGATTACTTAGAACCTTTCAGATCGCTCATGAATTTCATTCTATGACATGTCGAGAAAACCTTATGATGGTTCCAAATGACCAATCTGGTGAGAAACTTTGGAACACATGGTTTGGAAGAAAACGTATTGCAGATGAAGAAAGGGCATTGAGAGCAAAGGCCGACGAAGTTTTAGAGTTTTTAACCATAGATCATTTGGCAGACCACAAAGCAGGCCAAGTATCTGGCGGACAAAAAAAACTACTTGAATTGGGCAGAACTATGATGGTCGATGCGCGAATTGTCTTTCTTGACGAAGTTGGTGCTGGGGTTAATCGAACTCTTTTGAATACAATTGCAGATGCAATTATCCGTTTAAATAAAGAGCGAAATTATACCTTCGTCGTGATTGAACATGATATGGATTTTATAGAGAAATTATGTGATCCCGTTATCTGCATGGCCGAAGGCAAAGTGCTGGCTCAAGGAACACTACAGGAAATCAAATCAAATGAAAATGTGATTGAAGCTTATCTTGGAACCGGATTGAAAAACAAAGTAGTATAAACAGTATTTTAAATAATATTAAAGTTTTAAATTTATGATTGATGAAGTAAACAATAAATTTTTGCAAGCTAGCAAAATTACCGGCGGGTATGGTTCCGGACCAGACATTCTTCATTCTTGTGATATATCAGTTGGCAAGGGTGAAATCGCAGTTATTGTTGGACCGAATGGTGCAGGAAAATCAACTGCCATGAAGGCTATCTTCGGAATGTTGGATGTTCGAGGAGGTAGTGTTTTATTGGATGGTATTGATATTACAAATTTAAGTACCCAAGATAGGGTCAGAGCAGGCATGAGTTTTGTTCCCCAAAACCAAAATATTTTCACATCTATGACAGTTGAGGAAAATTTGGAAATGGGTGCATTTATTCGAAAAGATGATTTTTCAGATACTCTAGAGCAAGTGTTTGAACTTTTTCCAATTCTGAAAGAGAAACGAAGACAAGCAGCGGGTGAACTATCGGGGGGTCAAAGACAACAAGTTGCAGTGGGTCGCGCTTTGATGACACAACCAAAAATTCTGATGTTAGATGAACCAACTGCCGGTGTCAGCCCCATCGTAATGGATGAATTGTTTGATAGAATTATTGAAGTGAGTGGAACAGGAATTCCAATTTTAATGGTTGAACAAAATGCCAGGCAAGCCCTTGGAATTGCAGATACTGGTTATGTGATGGTACAGGGAAGAAACGCTTACACAGGATCGGGTAAAGAACTTTTGGCTGACCCAAAAGTACGAAAGTCTTTTCTGGGGGGGTAAACATGGATTTTTTAAATGCATTAGTTGTTTTTTCTAATTTTGTTTTTATCCCTGCACTTGCTTACGGTAGCCAGCTTGCACTGGGAGCACTCGGCGTAACTCTGATCTATGGCATCCTGAGGTTTTCAAATTTTGCCCATGGAGACACTATGGCCTTCGGAGCTATGATAACAGTTCTTACGACCTGGTGGTTGCAGAGCATAGGAGTTGGCCTTGGCCCTTTGCCAACCGCCATTTTAGCATTACCTTTTGGCATAGTTATTTGCTCTTTATTCATTCTGGCCACCGATCGTGTCGTTTATCGCTTTTATAGAAACCAAAAAGCAAAGCCTGTGATCTTAGTTATCGTTTCCATGGGTATCATGTTTATTATGAATGGCCTGGTTCGTTTTATTATTGGGCCAAACGATCAACGCTTCTTCGATGGCGAAAGATTTATTATTTCAGTGAGAGAATTTAAACAGTTAACAGGCTTACGCGAAGGTTTAGCTTTTAAAACTACGCAAGGGATCACAATTATCACAGCAATTTTGGTGGTTCTTATTTTGTTTTGGTTTTTGAATAAAACGAGAACTGGAAAATCAATGAGAGCCTACTCAGATAACGAAGATTTAGCTTTGTTATCAGGAATAAACCCAGAAAAAGTTGTAACGGTAACTTGGTTAATTGTCGCAGCTCTGGCAACTGTAGCAGGAACACTTTATGGTTTAGATAAATCTTTTAAACCATTCGTATACTTTTCACTTCTACTTCCTATATTTGCTTCTGCAATCGTAGGCGGTTTAGGTAACCCTATTGGCGCTATAGCCGGAGGCTTCATTGTTGCATTTTCAGAGGTCACAATAACTTATGCTTGGAAGAAAGTTTTGAAATACAGCTTACCTGAGTCTTTAGAGCCCTCCACCCTTATGCAGCTCTTATCCACAGACTATAAGTTTGCAGTTAGCTTTGTGATACTAGTTGTGGTCTTACTTTTTCGTCCCACCGGATTGTTTAGAGGGAAAGCTTTTTAATGGAAAATTTAAAAATTACACTTCTTTTTGCCTTAGTCGTCTTTCTAATTTTGATCACCGGTTTCGTTCAGAGTTGGAATACTGCATTGCTTATTTTGAATATGGGATTGATAAGCGCAATTATGTCTCTCGGTGTTAATTTACAGTGGGGCTTCGCTGGACTTTTTAATGTAGGAATAATGGGATTTGTGGCATTAGGTGGTTTGGCAGCTGTTTTAGTATCGGCACCTCCAGTCTACGAGTCTTGGTCAGTTGGTGGAATTCGTATAATTGCGGCTATTATCTTTGGTGTTTTTGTAATCATTACAATAGGTCTATGGATCAAAAAGATAGTAAATAGGCGACAAAAATTTTGGGGAACTATAATTATAGCGCTAGCCGGGTTTTTTATATACCGTGCTATTTTTGACACTGGTGTGGTAGCGGTGGAAGCCGTAAACCCTGCTTCAACCGGTTACCTGGGGGGCCTGGGCTGGCCTATACTAATGGCTTGGCCAATTGGTGGTTTACTGGCCGCTGGCGCTGCTTGGGTAATTGGAAAAACAGCATTAGGGCTAAGATCTGATTATCTTGCTATCGCCACACTTGGCATTGCTGAAATAATAATCGCTATTATTAAAAATGAAGATTGGTTAGCACGTGGCGTTAAAAATGTTATTGGATTACCCAGGCCAGCCCCTTACGAAATAGATCTACAGCAAAGCGACAAATTCGTAAGCGCTGCAAATAGCATTGGTATAGATCCAGTCACGGCTTCAACGCTTTACGTAAAATTGATATACGCTGGACTTTTTTCAATTGTACTAATTATGATATTCATTTTAGCACAAAGAGCACTTCACAGCCCTTGGGGCAGAATGATGCGTGCAATTCGCGATAATGAAGTAGCTGCAGAAGCTATGGGAAAAAATGTAACAGGAAGGCATCTGCAAATTTTCATACTTGGCTCAGCCATTTGCGGTATAGCTGGTGCTATGATGACAACGCTAGACAGTCAACTTACGCCAGGAACTTATCAACCCCTTAGGTATACTTTTCTCATTTGGGTTATGGTGATCATTGGCGGATCCGGAAATAATTTAGGTGCCGTATTAGGTGGCTTCATAATTTGGTTTTTATGGGTACAAGTTGAACCAATAGGTCAGTTCTTAATGGTTATTTTGACATCAGGTCTTGCAGAAGACAACTCACTGAAACTCCATTTAATGGATAGCGTGGCTCATATGCGATTACTCACAATGGGACTTCTCCTTCTGTTGGTGTTAAGATTTAGTCCAAGGGGACTCATTCCCGAAAAGTGATTTTGAATTCGAGAGTAAGGCTCATGATAAAAGTGGCTCAAGATACCTAGCAGTGTGACTACTTTTGGACTTCGCCACCTTTTCTGGTGATCCGAAAGCAATGAGCTTCCCACCTCCATCACCACCCTCTGGACCAATATCCAATATATGATCAGCAGTTTTAATAACGTCTAAATTATGCTCTATAACAATAACTGTGTTACCTTGATCAACAAGCTCATGAAGAACTTCTAACAATTTACGAACGTCATCAAAGTGCAGCCCGGTCGTTGGTTCATCTAAAATATACAAAGTCCTTCCCGTCGATCTCTTTGAAAGTTCCTTAGATAACTTTACACGCTGCGCCTCTCCTCCAGAAAGAGTTGTAGCCTGCTGACCTACTTTTATATACCCTAATCCCACCCTAACTAGAGCGTCCATTTTTTCTCTAATACTTGGAACTGCCTTAAAAAATTCCTGGGCATCTTCAACTGTCATATCAAGAATATCAGCTATGTTTTTACCTTTAAATTTGATTTCTAAAGTCTCTCGATTATATCGCGCCCCATGACATGTTTCACATTTCACATAGACATCAGGAAGAAAGTGCATTTCAATTTTGATAACACCATCTCCTTGGCAAGCTTCACATCTACCTCCTTTCACATTGAAACTAAACCGACCTGGTTTATAACCACGGGTCCGAGCCTCAGGAAGACCTGAAAACCAATCACGAATTGGAGTAAATGCCCCAGTATAAGTAGCAGGGTTTGAGCGAGGAGTTCTACCAATTGGCCTTTGGTCGATATCAATAACTTTATCTAGGAATTCTAGCCCTTTTATTGTTTCACAAGGAGCAGGAGTTTGCTTTGCTCCATTTAATCGCATGGAAGCTGTCTTAAATAGAGTCTCAATCGTCAAAGTAGACTTCCCACCACCAGAAACTCCGGTAACACAGACAAATTTTCCTAATGGAAATTCAGCATCAATTTTCTTTAAATTATTACCCGTTGCCTTAACAACTGAAACGTATTTGCCATTTCCGCTTCTTCTCTTTTTCGGTACAGGAATTGCCAAGTTGCCACTTAAATATTTTCCAGTTAGGGAGTTTTGATCTTTTTCAATTTCTAATGGAAGGCCATGGCTGACGATTTGACCTCCATGCACGCCTGCTCCTGGACCAATATCAAAAACATAATCTGCTTCTCGAATGGCTTCCTCATCATGTTCGACGACAATGACAGTATTACCCTGATCCCTCAAGTTTTTTAGTGTCAGCAATAATCGGTCATTATCGCGTTGATGAAGTCCAATTGATGGTTCATCTAAAACATACAAGACACCAGTCAGACCGCTTCCAATTTGACTTGCCAATCTAATTCTTTGGCTTTCTCCACCAGAAAGTGTTCCTGCACTTCTGGATAAGGTCAAATATTCCAAACCGACATTATTTAAAAATCCCAACCTTTCTGTAATTTCTTTTAAAATTGTATGAGCAATCTCATTTTTTTGTTTGCTCAAAGATTTTGGTGCGTTTTGGCACCATTCAAGCGCGTCCTTTATGGAGAGTTGGACAACCTGTCCAATATGTGATTTGGATATTTTAACGGCTAGAGCCTCGGGCCGAAGCCGGTAACCCGAGCAAGACCCACAAGGTCTATTATTTTGGTAGTTTTCGAACTCTTCTCTTATCCAAGTACTGTCAGTTTCTCGATACCTTCTTTCCATATTGGGAATAACACCCTCGAAAGTGCGGCTGACCTGATAAATTCTGCCACCCTCATCATATCTAAATTTAATTTCTTCCTCTCCAGATCCGTACAGAAAAACTTGTTTTACTTTATTACTTAAATCTTTCCATCTAGAAGAAGGGTCAAATTTAAAATGCTCAGCAATGGCTTCGATAGTTTGCAGAAAATATGGGCTTTTACCTTTGCGCCAAGGCGCTAGTGCACCGTCTTTTATTTTTAAAGTCTGATCAGGAACAACTAAACGCTCATCAAAATATAACTCTTTTCCGAGCCCGTCGCAGTCAGGACATGCTCCAAAAGGTGCATTAAAAGAAAACAACCTAGGCTCAATTTCCGGAATAGTAAAACCACTCACTGGGCAAGCAAAATTTTCGGAAAAAGTCATGCGATCAATTTCAGCATTTTCTTCTTGGGGAGCTGTTTCGAGTATAGCTATGCCGTCCGCTAAGTCTAAAGCTGTTCTAAAGCTATCTGCCAAACGAGTAGCCATATCTTCTTTAATTATTACCCGATCAACAACAACATCTATATTATGTCTAAACTTCTTACCTAAAATAGGTGGCTCATCTAGATCATAAAATTCATTATTTACTTTAACTCGTTGAAACCCCGCCTTCCTTAATTCTAGAAACTCTTTTTTGTATTCACCCTTACGGTCTCTCACAATAGGCGCCAGTAAATAAGCTCGGGTTCCGTGCTCTAAGCCAAGAACCCTATCGACCATATCTTGAACTTGCTGAGCTTCGATTGGAAGACCTGTGGCTGGACTGAAGGGAGTTCCAGCTCTGGCGAATAATAATCGTAAATAATCATAAATTTCAGTTACTGTACCTACAGTTGAGCGGGGGTTTTTTGAAGTTGTCTTCTGTTCAATTGAAATAGCTGGAGATAAGCCTGATATGTGATCCACATCTGGCTTTTCCATCATATTTAAGAATTGCCGGGCATAAGCTGATAAACTTTCCACGTACCGACGTTGCCCTTCAGCATAAATCGTATCAAAAGCCAAAGAGGATTTTCCAGAACCTGATAAACCAGTAATTACAACAAACTTATTTCTCGGAATATCTACATTGACAGATTTTAAATTATGTTCGCGCGCGCCACGTACTTCAATATTATTTTGCTCGGCCATTAATCATTTAACCTCTTTTTTATTAAATTAGTGCAGAAGCATCACGTGACCAATATTTAAGACTGGTAAGCTTAGTAAATAGAAAAATTTTTTTATAATTTATAGTCTTGCGATTGAACATATTTATTCTTACTAGAAATGATCACTAAAAAGTCAGAGGGCCTCAATTTTTGAAAACTTTAGTTGCAGATATAGGTGGAACCAATTCTAGATTAGCGGTGGCCCAAACATCCAGAACAGACAAAGAAATAGAGCTTGAAAATGTTCAAAAGTTCAGAAATTCTGATTTTAATAACTTTAATGAAGTGATTGAAACGTACTTGTCACGTTCAGATTATCATTCAATCAATAGAATGTGCATCGCTGCTGCAGGAATAATTTCTGAAACCACTGTTGAAATGAGCAATCTAAACTGGAAAATAACGGTTCCTTCACTACAAAAGGCAGCAAAGATCGATAGAGTTTTAATAATAAATGACCTTCAAGCTCAGGGGTATGCATTAGATTTTATTTACCCAAAAGATTTAGAGACATTAATTGAAGGAAGTCACGCAGTTGCACCAAACAATACAAAGCTTGTTTGTGGAATGGGAACTGGGTTCAATGTCGCAATAGCTTATCAATCACCTTTTGGTACGTTTGTACCAGCATCTGAATATGGTCATGCTCGCATTACAGTCGCAAACAAAAGTCAAAAATTTATAATAGAAAATTTAGAAAAAAATTCTTCATTTGTATCATATGAGAATGTACTAGCCGGATTAGGGCTTAATCGCCTAGATCAAGTTCTCAATGAGAGAAGTGATCGCACTCCTGCTGATATTTTATCAGCTGCTGAAAAAGGCGATTTACAGGCTAAGGAAGTAGGAACTCAGTTAGCTGGCTTTGCGGGACAAGCTTTTGGTGATTTTGCTTTGATGAATATGGCGCTGGGGGGCGTTTACTTAATCGGGGGTGTTGCAAGAGCAATGTTGCCATATTTAAAAGAAGAAAATTTTAAAGAAAATTTTTATGAGCGAGGAAACTTTTCAGAAATAATGAAAAAAATATCAATTCATTTGGTTTTGGACGACTATGCTGCGCTAAAAGGATGTGCAAATTATTCAACAATTTTATCTGGTGAGTAAACTTTAATTCCAACATACATTAGAGATGTTGAAAACATAAAATAAATACCAAAAATAAAATATTGCTTCTCAATACCAAAGCCCAAATCAATTAAATACCCCGTCATTCCGGGACCAATAGCAGAGCCTAAAACCATGATAGCAGTTCCCAGCGCTTTAATTGTTCCAAGAAATTGGGTGCCGTAATATTCCGCCCAGTAGGCCGTTGGCAGCGTCGAATTTGCACCTGCAGAGATGGCTAAAAGGCATAACCCGAGCGCCAATCCCAGTTGCGTAGAAACAAAGTAAAACAAGATAAAAGCAAAAACCAAAGGTATTTGATAAAAAGGAATCACTCGATCCAGACCAAATTTATCTAATGCCCAACCTGATACTAAATTAAATAAAATAGCTACTAGTGTATATATCGGAAATAGAGCAACTAGCTGCAGGTGGGTCCAACCCTTAATTTCAGCAAAATAAACTTGCTGAAAAAAAAATGAAGTCATACACGCAGACGGACCAATGAGAGCAGGAAGCATAAACCAAAATAATGGATGCGTTATGACTTCTTTTCGGGACCATGATTTTCCTAATAAACCAAAAGCGACAACTTCTTCGGCAAGAGATTGCGGGGTTCTTTCGTTTTTTAACAATATCCATATTAAAGGCACCATTAAAAAACAAAATACGGATGCAACAACCCATAAATGTTGCCAATGATAACTGAGCATTAATACGGTAAACAAAACTGGAAGCAAAGCTTCGCCCAAAGCATACCCAGTGTTGGAAATTGCTAAAGCTTTTCCTCTCTGTGATATGAACCAACGAGACATAGAAACAGCGGAAATATGAGGTAACATACCTTGTCCCAGAAAGCGTAAAAGAAATACTATAAATGGTAATAACCAAACAGCAGGATTTAAGGCCATCAGAAGCGTGGACATACTTAAACCAACCAAGACTAGAACACCTATTGACCGAGCCCTAAAAATATCACTTGAAGTTCCAGCCCAAATCATCACGGTCGCGGAGGCTAAAGTTCCCATCATATAGATTGAACCCCAATCTCCATGACTAAGATTAAAATATGCTTGTATTTTTCCAGCAAAAATCGAAATAAAAAATGTTTGACCAAAACTTGAGTTCAAAGCCAATATGAAACCAGCCAACAACCAGGCGATATTTGTCCTAATAAATGCAAAATAACCCAATAGTTTTCTCTTTCAGTTTTTCCAGAAATTAATTATTAACTTATAGAGTTGTTAGACGGACCTTAGAGCTAAAACTGCATTAAGTCCCCCAAAAGCAAATGCATTACTCAACGCAACATCAACTTCTGTTTCTCGAGCAAGATTTGGAACGACGTCCAAAGCACACTCGGGGTCAGCTTCTTCATATCCAATTGTTGGTGCAACTATTCCATCCTTAACAGCCATAATACAGGCAAGAAGTTCAACAGCACCTGTCCCTCCAATCAAATGGCCATGCATGGATTTCGTAGATGAAAGCATCAAATTATCGGCATGCCTCCCAAAAACATCGGCGACTGCAGCACATTCTGTTTTATCGTTAGCCGCAGTTCCAGTTCCATGCGCGTTAATGTATTGAACATCTTCTGGGCTAAGTCGAGCATCATTTAGAGCGCCCTTAATAGCACGAGCCGCACCTTGCTTTGACGGCATAACAATATCACTAGCATCAGAAGACATAGCATACCCTATAACCTCAGCTAAGATTTCTGCTCCTCGTTTTTTTGCCTTGTCAAAATTTTCAAAAACAAATATTGCCGCGCCCTCGCCCTGAACCATTCCATTGCGGTTCGCTGAAAATGGCCTACATGCGTCCTTACTCATTACCCGTAATCCCTCCCAGGCCTTTACTCCTCCAAAACACAACATGCTTTCGGAGCCTCCAGTAACCATAACATCAGAAAGTCCAGACCTGACCATTTGAAAAGCTTGCGCCATGGCGTGATTTGAACTGGCACAAGCCGTCGAAACTGTGAATGCAGGGCCTTTTAAATTATATTCCATAGAGACATGGCTTGCAGCTGCATTATTCATAAGTTTAGGTACAACAAAAGGATGAACACGATTTTTACCTTCTTCATAAACAGCTCGATAATTATCATCCCAAGTGCTCACACCACCACCTGCAGTTCCCAAAACAACTCCGGATTTTGCTGCAAGTTCACCTGAAAAAATTATTCCTGACTGTTTTATAGCCTCTTTAGCCGCAATAAGCGTAAACTGGGTCACTCTGTCATACAAAGCAAGCTGTTGGCGATTAAAGACCGTCGTAGGATCAAAATCTTTTACCTGTCCACCAATCTTTATATCTAAACGATCAATATCTCTAAAAAAAAGAGGTCCAATTCCACATAAACCTTCTGCCATATTGGCAAATGTTTCTTTAGCCGAGTGGCCAAGTGAATTAATTGTTCCAGAGCCAGTTATAGCAACTCTATTCAAGTTTTTTCAGCCACTAATTTTTCGATACCGGATATAATTGAAGATACAGATGATATATTGAATTCGCTATCGGACGGATCATTTGCGTTAAAGGGAATTTGAATATCAAATGCCTCTTCAATCGCAAATATGCTTTCGACCAAACCCATACTATCAATACCAAGGCTATCGAGTGTGCTTTCCAAGGTGACATCACCAGGTTCGAGGATTGCTTGCTCAGCAATGATATCGATTACCTTTGCACCAATATCCATAATATTAGGTTCCTCAACAAAATTCTAAACTGCATTTAATCTATCTTCTTTGACTTGGAAACGGCTTTTTTTATCTTTGTGAATTCTTTTAGTAGTTTAGGTAATTTTCTCAGATTTCGATAAACTTCTAATTGGGCATCCATTTTCATTGCTGGATAGCCCAACATGACCCGACCAGCCGGAATATTTGAAAGTACTTTTGTTGCTCCACCGGTTATAACATTGTCACCCACAAATATATTGTCGCTTATGCCTGACTGCCCCCCTAAAACTACATTACTACCTATTACAGCGCTTCCAGCTATCCCCACTTGCGCGCAGATCAGAGTATTATTCCCAATTTGAACATTATGCCCTATTTGAGCTAAGTTATCAGCCTTAACGCCATCCCCAATTGAAGTTGGCTTCACTGTTCCACGATCAATGCAGGTATTTGCTCCAATTTCCACATCGTTTCCTATAATAACGCCTGCCAAGGAATGTATCCGATGCCAAATTTGGTTTTCATTTTTACTAATGGTTGATTTACTCAAATCAGCCCTAACTTCCTCAACAGCTGACGTCGCTTCTGTAACAAAAGAAAATCCATCTGCTCCAATAATGGAAGCAGGCTGTGCACAAAAACGATCCCCAATAATAACACCAGAACCAATTTTTACTCCCTCACGGAGATAACAATTGCTCCCTAATGTTGAATTAGACCCTATGTAACACTGAGGTCCTATGATCGAGTTATCGCCAACCTGTACATTTGATGAAATAACTACCATTTCACCAATTAAAACATTTTTTCCTATTTGTGCGCTTGGATCTATTAGCGAAGAAGGGTGAATACCTGGTTTATAGTACTGCCCCCTATCCAACATAGCTGTAATAGTAGACATTGCATATCTAGGTCGAGAAACTAATAGAGCAGCACTTAAATCATACTGAGCCCAATCAATTCCTTTTGTAAGAAGAGCGCATTTAGCAGAAGTATTTTTCAAATCATCTAGAAATTTGGGATTAATTGCTAAAGCTATATCCAGCTCGGACGCCAACTTAGGTTCTGCAATCGACGAAACCTGTATTTTCGGATCACCAAAAAACTCGGCACCAATTGACTTAGCTATTTCCTGAACCGTAAATTTCATTTAAATCCTACAATACCAGTTAATTTGAACTTTTATCCAGACAACCTCTTTGCCTGAATGCCAGCCTCAATAAGAGCTTCATAAATTGCTGCATCACGTCCGTAAATATCTCTTCTATAATTTATTACACCTAATTCATCTACAAAAGCAGTTCTGTAAATTAGATGAACCTGAACAGGTTTTCTTAGATAAACTACAGTTTCCTCTCCTGAATCCATAGCCTCTAGAAACTGCACCTGTGGATCAGAAGTCTGTGGTTTAAGAAGTTCATAAGCAAATTCAAATGGTTTTTGTAATCTGATGCATCCATGAGAAAAGGCCCTTACCTCTAAGTCAAATAAGGGCTTGGAAGGAGTGTCATGAAGATAGATGCTATACTGATTTGGAAACATAAACTTAACCAAACCCAAAGCATTTGTTATTGAAGGCATTTGTTTCAAATCATAAGGGAAAGTCTCTTCGTCATATTCATTAAAATCCACAAAGGATCGTGGTACAATTTCACGATCTAAATCAATCAATTCTAGATAATCATGAGCCAATGGATCCTCTTGCATTTCAGGTAGATATTCTTTCAAGGTGATTGATTTTGGAACATTCCAAGTCGGATTTGTGATTATATGCTCTATTACATCTGAAAATTCTGGGGTTCTCTGTTCATCTACTGGTGTCCCAATCACATTTCTTGTTTCGAAAATAAGGGCTCCATCTTCAAATAATTTAGTCGAGAAATCAGGTAAATTTACTACTACATAGCGTGCGCCTAAATCAAAATTTGTCCACCTCTCTCTTTCTAAGGCTACAATTACAGATGCAAGCCTCTCCTCCGCAGTCCTCCCAATTTCAGAAAATGTTGCTGGACCAGCTATCCCATCTGGAGCCAAACCATGCCTGAGTTGAAATAGCTGTACTGCCCTTCTGAGATTACCGTCATAAACTTCGGATGAATTACTTTTTAAATATCCACGCTTTATTAGCGCGTTGCGAAGTAGTAAAACATTTTTCCCAACATCACCTGGCCTCAAAAGTTCAGTTGGCAATTCACTGTACCAACCTCCTTTGGAAATAATTTTCTCAAGACGCTTTTTTTCCGAAAGCAGTAAAGTGTATTGTTTGGATTGTGGATGAAGCCCACTGAAGAAATCTTGTGGTTTAACTGAAATTAAAGTTTTGAGGTAGGCACTTGGACTTCTGTAGGGAACTTTTCGAACAATCTCTTTATCTACAGAAGCTGGCTTCAGAATACCTGTTTGGATATTAGAAGCATAAGTTAAGAATTTTAACGTAATTAATGCCTCAATTAATCCTAGTTCAGTAGCAGTTCGCGCTTTCCTAAACTGACTTTTTAAAGGGTCAGGATCATAACGGACTTTTGGCAAAGCGTGCTTTGACGTATTGTTGAGTTCTTTAAAAAAATAAGATCTCCTCTCTTTGGCAGATCTATCTCCTCCAACCCAAATAGGTTTAAATTCATTTTTTTCATAAAACTCAACAATCTCAGTGTTTGTTGAGAGAACACTCAGTAAAGAAACTTTAAAATCAATACTATTTACATTCGCAATTGCAATTGATGTTGAGGCCAAGAATAAACCAAAAATAACGGCTATTAATTTGGATACTTTAAAAACAATCCAATAATGCGCCACGAAGTTACCTCATTTATTTTATTTTTATATTAAACCATTACACTAATTATACGAGATAAGAAATCGTGAATTATCCTAAAAATTTTTCCATTCAGGTATGAATTTTAGGTTCAAAAAATATTTTGTTCAAATACATTTAATAAAATAGTATTTTATTTCATTGGGTTACATGCACGGCACACTTAAATTAGTGCTTTTTTATTAAATTGTTTTATGCAATAAACTGCTCTTAATTGTTTTTTGGTTGAGAATTAATATTTGCGGGTGGATAATTTATTTTGGGAAAAGCAGAAAATAATAATTTTTCTAGAAGATTTATTCTGGGAGCCTTCGCAGCTTCGGCAGTAACAGCCGCGCCTACTTTTACAAAAGCGGCTGGCTTTTTAAGAGGGGCCGGAGATATTCGAAGCCTAAATATGATTTCGAGGAGAACCGGGGAAAGGTTTAAGGGCATATACTGCATCGATAATGAATATATTCCTGAGGTTTTAGAAGAAATCAGCTTCTTTATGAGGGATTGGCGGCGTAATGAAATAAAAGCTATTGATATACGAACAATCGATATAATTGCGGCGAGTCATAACCTTCTCAATACAGATGAGCCATACACTCTTTTATCAGGTTATCGGAGTGCCAAGACAAATGCGATGCTCAGAAGACGATCAAGATCAGTAGCGAGACATTCACTGCACATGACCGGTCAAGCTGCCGATATCCGCTTATCTTCTCGTAGCGTCAAGCAGATTTTCAAAGCCGCAGCAAAGTGTAGTGGCGGCGGCGTTGGTAGGTACTATCGATCAGATTTTGTACACATGGACTGCGGTCCGATTCGAACTTGGCGCGGATAACAAAAGGCTACTTCCTTACATTTGACTGAATGTTCTCTGAATTTATATTGATGAGAGAAGAATAGTGAATAGGAAAAAAGATGGTAATTGCTGATGCCCAATGTGTGATCCCAACAGACGATTTACAGGCCGACATTCCTTTTTTTACAAAGACTTTAAAGATGCGTATGGAAACTATCTATCCAGCTGACGATCCAAAAGTAGCAGTTTTTTCTGGGCACGGTATATCAATATGCATCGATAAAGATACTTGCGGAAGCCCGGCGAAAATCAATTTATTAGTAGATGCGCCAGAAAAATTTTCATCTGGCAAAGTAGAGCTTACTGCGCCAAATGGAACTCAGTTCAAAGTATTACAAAAGAACCCACCACTTATTTTACCAGAAACACAACATGAGTTTGTTGTTCGACGTTTAGTAGATCAGGCCCCTTGGATTATCGGACGCGCTGGTATGCACTATAGGGATTTGATACCTAATCGCTTAGGTGGATCTATAATTGCAAGTCACATAAGAATTCCAGATGGAGGACCCGTTCCCGATACTGTTCATTATCATACCGTTGGTTTTCAACTAATTTTTTGCTACAAGGGATGGGTTGACTTAGTTTACGAAGATCAAGGTGAACCATTTAGACTATTTGCCGGAAATTGTGTTATTCAACCGCCTGAAATTCGTCATAAGGTTTTGTATGCAAGTGATAATATCGAAGTTATAGAAATTGGTGTTCCAGCCGAACATGTCACAACAATTGATCATGATATGGAATTGCCCACAAAAGAGTTTAATCCAGAAAGGGAGTTTAAAGGGCAAAAATTTGTTCATAACAAAGCTACAGAATCTAAGTGGTCCGACTTTCGTATTCCTGGATTTATCTGCCGCGACACCACTATAGCTGATAATACTCAAAATGTTGCCGGGGTGCAGGTGGTCAAACCAAATGGAGCCATGATTAAACCCAGTAGCCACGATTGCGATATACTTTTTAATTTTGTGATGGAAGGTAAAATGACGCTCACGGCCACTGGACAGCCAGCAAATGAATTAAATTCTGGAGATGCGTTTGTAATTCCGCCAAACATATTAACAGAATATTCTAATTTGAGCGAAGATTTAGAATTATTAGAGGTATCTTTGCCCGGTAGGTTTAAAACTCATTACGACACGTAAGATAGCTCCGTTTCCCATTGATAACACTACACAGATAGCTTATCGCCCTTTATTATGCCGATTTTGGTTCAATTAAATGTTTCGTGAAAATAGTTCTTATTTATTAGGCGTTGTAGCAGCACTCGCCACCGTTACAATTTGGGCAGCTTTTCTTATAGGAACTAGATTTGCTGTTAGTGGAAACCTTACAGTAGACGAGGTGCTAGTTTTAAGGCTTATTCCCGCATTTTTTATTATGCTTCCATTAATGTTGAAATTGGGTGTGATTGTAAAAGGTCAGTCTATTTTTGGTCTACTCATGATTGCATTGGGTGCAACTGCCTTTTTTCCGTACCTTATTTCAACAGGAGTCTATTACGCGCCCGCTTCAGACGCGGGAGCGCTAGCAGCGGGAATGTTGCCTTTTTGGACAGCTTTATTTGCTTTTATTATCACTGGAGAAACACCAAGTAGAATGAGATTTCTTGGACTACTTATAATATTACTAGGTGCTGTTTTGGTTGGCTCATATAGTATTTTGGCTTCCAGTGATCAAAATACCTGGAAGGGGCATTTACTATTTTTGGCTGGGTCTGGAATGTGGTCAATATATTCCGTTCATTTTAGGCAAAGCGGTATAAAACCATTGGCAGGTTTAGTATTTGGACTTTTCTGGGGAACAACTGTTGTAATACCATTATTATTGCTTTTTGGAGATGTTTCGTTTGAAAAAGCCTCAAACTTCGATATCTTTTCAATGATAATTCTTCAAGGTTTACTCATAGCTATACTTGCTATGCTTTTTTATAATTTTGCTATCCGGCAACTAGGATCAGCTCAAACTGCAGCATATGGTGCTTTAACACCCATATTAGCATTAATTGGAGGCTTTCTTTTTTTAGGAGAAACAATAACACCTTTTAAATCTGTAGGAATTTTTATTGTCGCTATTGGAGTTGTTCTTGCATCTGGAATAATGGAAAAAGCATTATCCGCTAAGGTAAAGTAAAAAATTGGTTTTTAAAATCAGGGTTATAAATATTATAATTCGGCAACTGATAATCAAACACTATGGTGCTTTCATAAAATAGGAATATTCGTTATCTCAATTTATAATATTTTGGAAAATTTTTATATAAAAGCTATATCTATGAAAAACTAGAGCTTTGGGAATAATGAATAAAAACAATCAAAAAAATTTAACCTTAAAAGGCAAGGTAACACCTTTTTTTTTCACACTTCTATTTGCTCTTCTGTGTATTACAAGCATCTTTATGATTAATCCAGTACTCTATTTTTTAAAATATTTTGCAGCATTTGGACTGCTCATAGCTATATTACTACTTGTTTATATTTTAAAAACTGACGAACTCTGATAATAAAAATTGTAAAGCTCAATACAGATCGAACTAACCAAATAAATCATTAGCTAAATGCAGTGCATTTATTAAAGCATCAACTTCGGTTTTAGTGTTGTAAAAAGCGAAAGATGCTCTGCACGATGCAGTAATTCCCATATGGTCCATTAGTGGACCAGCACAATGCTGACCAGCCCGAACGGCAACTCCCTTTTTGTCTAATATCGTAGATATATCATGTGCGTGGCCAGCGTTATCCATTGTAAAAGAAAAAATAGCTCCTTTATTATCCGGCTGTCCCTGAAGCTTTAACCAATTCAGTGCAGTCAACCTTTCTAATGCATAGTCTTTTAATTCAGCCTCATATTCTGCAATATCGTTTAAACCAATATTCATCATATAATTTAACGCCACGCCAAAACCTATAGTTTGAACAATTCCAGGTGTCCCAGCTTCGAACTTCATTGGAGGATCGTTGTATATAACACTATCCATATGAACTTCTTTAATCATATCTCCGCCTCCCAGAAACGGACGCATTTCTTTCATTCGCTGAGTTTTAACATAAATAGCACCCGAACCAGTTGGACCGCACAACTTATGTCCTGTTATAGGATAGAAATCACAACCAATTTCTTGAACATCGACCGGCATGTGAACTGCCCCCTGCGACCCATCAATAAGGGTTGCTATTCCTAAAGATTTAGCTGCATGACATATTGTCTTCACGTCGACTATCGTGCCAAGCACATTCGACATGTGCGTGATAGCGACCAACTTAGTATCGTTATCAATTGCATCAATTACCGACTGAGGGTCAAGGTTTCCATCATCATCAATTTCCACCCACTTTAATTTTATACCCATTCTCTCACGCAGAAAATGCCACGGTACAATGTTTGCATGGTGTTCCATAACACTCAAAACTATGTTGTCACCGCTTTTAAGGTGTTCCATGGCCCAACCATAGGCAACCATATTGATCCCCTCGGTGGTACCCGAGTTTAGTATTATTTCATTTTCATCAGAGGCATTCAAAAATCTAGCTACTATTCCGCGAACACTTTCATACTTTTCAGTGGCTTGATTGGAAAGGTAATGTAACCCTCTGTGAACATTGGCATATTCGTCTTTGTATACTTGATTCATTACACTAATAACTTCCTCTGGTTTCTGTGAAGAAGCACCGTTATCAAGGTACACTAAAGGCTTCCCATTAACCTCTCGGGCGAGAATGGGAAAATCTGCCCTAATTTGTGAAACATCATACATTAAACAACCCTACGAATAATGACAGAACCATGCTGACACTTATAAAGGCTGCAATTAAGCCAGAAAATGTGACAAAAAAAGCCTTAAACAAATTTTCAAGTTTAAGAGCAACATCAATAAAAGAAATAAATATCCATATGTATATAAAGAAAACTATTAACTGGAACAGGGCTGCAAGTTGAATTGAGAGCAAAGAAATAACTGTGGCTATTACCTGAAAGCCAACTTGTACAGCCTGCCCCCAAGCGAAAAGCACTAAAATGTCATCTATATTATCGTTTCCACCTAGAATTTTACCAAAAAAACCTATGACGAAAGCAGACCAAACCGTACCAAAAATCATAACGGAAGCAAGAACCAAGGGATGATGCATCAGAAAAGGAAAAATTATAGAGTTTGCGGAACTGCTTAAATCTAAAAAGAACAAAATAACAGTAATACAAATTGTGAAAATCACGCTCATAATTGAAGTCGTACGCGATATTCCTAAAGCAATTATCTGCTGAGCTGCTTCTCTAGGGGCTGTAATCGTTTCTACAAAAAGAGATTTTAAAGACAAACTCATTCAGTCCTACCCTTAAATCCCGAATATATGAACGCAAAAAAAACTAAAAACCAAAGTCCAGCTACTGCAAAATATTGATAACTTTTGCCAAAAAAACCTTCAACTAACCCAACTAACAATAAAACGGGGGTTGTGGCGAAATATGCCCAAAAAATTATCAATCTCAATTCCATTCCTGAAATTGCACTTCTAAAAATTTTTGCAAAAATAAAAATGACCGCTGAAACCAAATAAAAGATCAAAGGAAGTAAAAATAAATTAGATAATAGGATTGCTCCCATCAACTCATTAACTGGTTGCTGGTTTATAAAAGCCTGCCTAGATTGGGCAGGCCATTGAGCAACAAAACTAATAACACATCCACCTACTAGATAGGCTAAGTTTTCCTTCTCAGAAGCGCCAGCTGCAAACATTTTGCAGTAGGTTTGAATTGGCTTATAATAAGTTTTGGAGATATTAGTGACAACTGACATTAGTTTTTGCGCCGTGATAACCAAGCAGTTATTTTTTCCACAATAATTGTGGCTATATTTTCATTTTCAATTTCCTCAACAGCCTCAGCTAAAAAGGCCAAAGTAAGCATGTCGGTAGCATCATTCTTCGAAATACCACGACTGCAGAGATAAAATAGTGCCTGCTCATCTATAGCACCCGAAGTAGAGCCATGCGAACAAGCCACATCGTCTGCATAGATTTCAAGCTCCGGTTTAGCTAAAAATTGACTATCGTCGTCAAGTAACAGTGATTGGCTAATTTGATACCCATCAGTTTTTTGGGCCCCTTCTTTTACCAAAATTTTACCTTGAAAAACTCCAGTAGCTCCGTTTCTTAAAACTTTTTTAAATACTTGTCTGCTCTCACAGGCAACAGCATTGTGAGTGATAAATACGGTATCATCGTGATGAAATTTTTTCCCATCACCTACTGATGCTCCAGCCACGTGAGCAGTGCAGTCGTTACCCGATAGGTTCAAAACACATTCATTTCGGGTCAAAGTTCCATTAGCGGATAGTGTAAACGACTTAAATTTTGCTTTTTCTTGAATATCTGAAAACATGTGAGTTGCCGCCCAACGGTCACTATCCCTTCCCTGGGTTCGAACATGTTCAAAACTTGCACCTTGCTCGAGAAAAACCTCCATGACTGTATTGAGCTTTGTAGCAAAAGGACCACTTTCCAAAAGCGTCAAAGAACAATTTTTGTCCACTTTAATTACATGATGAAGCATAGCTTCAGATGGAGTATTGTGCACACCTAGAATGAGAACTGGATTATCAATGTTTCCTTTTACATGAATCAAAACACCGTCAGAAGCGATGGCCGTATTTAAAGCCGCTAGAGGTCGACTAACAGGGATTTGCCCCTTTTTTTCAAGAGAACCATAATAATTTTGCGCCCAATGTAAGTCATCAATATCCGAAAGTCTGGTAATACTCATATTTTCTGACGCCATGCTATCTGATAACTCTGAGTTGAAAACACCATCACAGAAAACAATTTTCTGTACGTCTATTTCTGAAAATAAGTTAGCATCTTCTAGACCAGCGACTTGCGATGTAATTGGTTTTTCTGTAATTAATTCAGCTGGATTTGTGTACTTCCAATATTCATCCCTATGACTGGGCAAACCAATATTTGACAGTCTGCCCAAAGCACTTTCCCGTGCTTTATGGCTCCAACCTTTTTTTTCTTTTGATAACCAAGACTTGGCGCTGACAATCGGATCAAAGTTTTGCTGCTTAAGCGCCATTAAGCGACCTCCGCTAGGATGCCACTATAGCCATTGTTTTCAACCTCAAGTGCCAACTCTGGCCCACCTGTTTTTACAATTCTTCCCTCTGCCATTATATGCACTACGTCCGGCTTTATGTGATCTAACAACCTTTGATAGTGCGTTATTACAAGAAAGCCTCTTCCGGCATTACGCAGAGAATTAACGCCTTCAGCAACCAACTTCATAGCATCGACATCTAAGCCAGAGTCTGTTTCATCCAAGATACACATCTTTGGCTCTAACATAGCCATTTGAAGGATTTCATTTCTCTTTTTTTCGCCTCCAGAAAATCCAACATTTACCGGACGCTTTAACATCTCAGCATCAATTTGTAAGGCTTTGGCACGCTCTCTTACTTGTTTTAAGAAATCAGTTGCACTAATTTCTTGCTCGCCCCTCGCTTTACGCTGCGCGTTAACAGCCGTTCTCAAAAAAGTCATATTTCCAACGCCTGGAATTTCTACAGGATACTGAAAAGCTAAAAACAACCCAGCTGAAGCTCTTTCTTCTGGCTCCATTTCTAAAATATCATTATCATTCAACAAAACGGTTCCATCCATAACTTCATAGCCTTCTTTTCCAGATAGTACGTAAGATAGAGTTGATTTTCCGGATCCATTTGGTCCCATGATAGCGTGCACTTTGCCAGCTTCGACGGTTAAGTCTACACCTTTAAGGATTTCTTTATTTTCGTCCTCGAGGTTCACTCGTAAATCTTTAATTTCTAGCATCTAGCATCCTTAATTTCGCCATGAATACGTTTAATAATTAGGTTAATTAGCTTGGAAAAAGTCTTCTTCCCTTTAACCAACACTTCCTTCTAAACTTATTGCTACGAGCTGCTGGGCCTCCATAGCAAATTCCATGGGAAGAGCCTGAAGCACATCTTTACAAAACCCGTTTACAACAAGAGCAACAGCTTCTTCCTCACCCATACCTCTTTGCCTACAATAAAATAACTGATCATCGTCTACCTTGGACGTCGTTGCCTCATGCTCGACGCGAGAACTATTATTCTTCACTTCAATGTAAGGAACTGTATGGGCACCGCATTTATCCCCAATTAACAAACTGTCACACTGTGTATAATTTCTACTCGTTTTTGCCTTAGGGTGCATTGATACTAGACCTCGATATGTATTCTGAGCAAAACCTGCACTTATTCCCTTAGAAACAATTCGCGACTTTGAATTTTTACCCAAATGAACCATCTTCGTACCAGTATCGGCTTGCTGATGATTATTTGTAATTGCAATCGAATAAAATTCACCCTGACTATCATCACCTCTTAAAATACATGAAGGATATTTCCAAGTTACCGCTGAACCTGTTTCAACTTGGGTCCACATAACCTTTGATCTATCTCCTCGACAGTCAGCTCGCTTAGTTACGAAATTATATATCCCGCCTTTCCCATCTTCGTCACCAGGGAACCAATTTTGAACGGTAGAGTATTTAACTTCAGCATCCTCTTCTACAATAATCTCAACGACGGCTGCATGAAGCTGGGCTGTATCTCTTTTGGGTGCAGTACACCCCTCAAGATAGGACACATAACTACCTTTGTCTGCTATAATCAGCGTACGCTCAAACTGACCTGTATTCTCCGCATTTATACGGAAATATGTCGAAAGTTCCATTGGGCATCGAACACCAGGCGGAATATAAACGAATGATCCATCGGAAAAGACAGCTGAGTTCAATGTTGCATAATAATTGTCTGTAACTGGAACAACACTGCCAAGATATTTCTTTACTAATTCAGGGTGTTCTTTGATTGCTTCTGATATCGAACAAAAAATAACTCCTACATTCTTGAGCTCTTTTTGAAACGTTGTTCCGACTGAAACGCTATCAAATACAGCGTCAACCGCAACTTTGCGCTCTCCCTGCTCAATACTTTCAGTGGTTTCCACACCTGCCAGTAACATTTGCTCCTTAAGCGGTATTCCTAACTTATCGTAAGTAGCTAAAAGCTTTGGGTCCACCTCATCGAGAGATTTCGGCTTTTCGGCCATAGATTTCGGTCGGGCATAGTAATATTGGTCCTGAAAATCAATTTCTGGATATTCAACCATTGCCCACTTTGGCTCTTTAATTTTTTCCCATCGACTAAAAGCTTTCAAGCGCCAATCAGTCATCCAATCAGGTTCTTCGTTTTTATCGCTTATAAGCTTAACAATATCTGTGCTCAGGCCTTTTGGAGCGTACTCCATTTCAATATCAGTCTCCCAACCGTACTTATACGCTCCACCAACCTCTCGGACCGCGTCTACAGTTTCCTGATCAACACCCTCTTTTACTTCAATTTTTTCGACAGTTGCCATTCCAGGCCCTCATTTAAATATTTTCTCTTTTTTGGGTTAGCTCAAATTTTTTCACCCAAGTATCTACAAACCGCAAAACTTCATCCTTAGTAGTCTCCAAACCCAAAGAAACTCTCAATGCGCAAGAAGCCTGACTTTCTGAAAAACCCATTTCCTGAAGCACACTACTGGGTTTAACTTTTCCACTCGAACAAGCAGATCCAGCAGAAACCGCAATACCCTCAAGGTCCATTTGCATTACTTGGGTTTCTCCTTTCCATCCAGGCGTAATTAAACAGGTTGTATTAGGCAATCTTTTAGAATCCCTACCTACTAAGATAGGAACATCTGAGAATTCTTCAATCATATTTTCTAGAATCATTCTAAATTCTAAAATCTTTTCCCATTTGCCATTCACTAAGTCTTTTTGGGCGGCTTCAGCAGCCGCCCCAAACCCAACTATACCTAACACATTTTCCGTTCCAGATCGTCGGCCCATCTCTTGGCCACCACCTTTTATAAGAGCTGCCAAATCAGTTCCCCTTTTTAAAATTAAGGCTCCAATACCTTTGGGACCACCGATCTTATGAGCAGAAATCATAGCACAATCACAATCATGCCAATTAAAAGCTAACGGGACTTTTCCAAAGGCTTGCGTCATATCAGAAAGCCATATGCCCTTTACGTTTTTTTGTAATATTCCAGTTTCAGAATTAGCAACTTGAAGTGCGGAATATTCAGGCTTATAGATATCAACCATTCCAGATTGATCTGTCGAAAGTTTAACAGTGCACCAACTACTGACAGCATCATGCTCTACTCCTGAACAGATAATATTTCGTCCTGAAAGGGCCAACGCTGCCGACTCTGTCGCACCAGATGTAAATACAATATCTGCTCCAACTGCTCCAATCGCCTCTGCAATTTTAACCCTTGCATTTTCGATTAAATTCTTCGCAGCCCTACCCTCTAAATGAATCGATGAGGGATTGCCCACATAATTCATAGCCTCAATCATTGCCTGCTTAGCTTCACTTCTCAGCGGTACAGTAGAATTGTAATCTAAATAAGTTCTCATTCAGTATCAGAAACTACAGAAAAAATAGTTGGAACTGCAGGACAAGGTGCAAGATCATTTTCAATAACGTCAGACAATCTGGTTTGGTGAAGGTAAACGAAGACGTGAGCACTTAATCCTTCCCAAAGACGATTTGTCATCGATTGGGCCTTTGAACCAGATAGGCCGCCCGAAGCACCCGCACCTTGGCTCATTGCGTCAACGCTTTCTTCTACGGCAGTTAATACATCAACGATGCGAATTTGGTGTGGAGGTTTGGCCAACTTATAGCCACCGCCAGGTCCTCTCACCGAAATAACTAGTTTTGACCTTCGAAGCTTAACAAACAACTGTTCGAGATATGACATTGAAATATTTTGTCTCTTGGAAATTTCGCCCAAAGTTACCAAATTTTCTTTTGCTGACAGAGCTATATCAGCCATTGCAACCATTGCATATCTACCTTTTGTACTAAGCTTCATAGTAAATCCATTTAGTATTTATTGACCTTTTCAGCTACACCGCTTAAGTGCATCACAAGTATATTTCAAAGTTTAGAATTCTTCTAAATTTGCTTTTACTGTAAGTCAACGGAACTATAATGAGTTTTAGGAGTTTATAATATGCCAGAGGTTATCTTTCCTGGCCCTGAAGGCCGACTAGAAGGTCGCTATCATCCCCAAAAAGACCGTGACGCTCCTATTGCCATAATATTGCATCCCCACCCTCAGTTTGGTGGCACTATGAATAATAAAGTCGTCTACAACCTTCACTACGCATTTTTTAACATGGGATTCACTGTCCTTAGATTTAATTTTAGAGGCGTGGGAAGATCTCAAGGAGAATATGATCAAGGTGTCGGAGAACTATCTGACGCCGCCAGCGCTTTGGATTACCTACAATCTATGAATAACAATTCTAAGCATTGTTGGGTGGCGGGTTTTTCTTTCGGTGCCTGGATTGGAATGCAATTATTGATGAGAAGACCAGAAATTACTGGTTTTATATCTGCTTCACCGCCTGCAAATATGTATGATTTTTCGTTTTTGGCACCATGCCCATCGTCTGGTTTGATAATCAATGGAACAAAAGATCGTATTGCCCCACCAGAAGATACCGAAATATTAGTTGAAAAACTTCATGAGCAAAAAGGTATAACGATAACTCACACACAACTTGATGGAGCTGGCCACTTTTATGAAGAACCTTACATGGATCCCATGATTGAACATGTAACGACTTATGTTAAAAGGCGTCTGACTGAAAACACTCGATAATGGAGTAAGCAAAAATTGATCTGTTAATTTTTAGCGCGAGAATTTTTTTGGTAAGAAGCTGCTATTTCAGCCAAATCCCTAGCTATAGAAAATGCTCCTTTAAATTTATCTGAATTTTTTTTCCAGTCGCGTTTGATAATCAATTTATTATCTTTAATCTTTGCTAAGCCATTTTGTTTTTTAATGAATTCAACAAGACCCTCTGGAGATATAAACTTGTCATTATGAAATTGCACAGTAGCTCCTTTTGGACCACCATCAAGCTTACCTATTCCTGCTTTTTTACAAACAGATTTTATTCTAACAACCAATAACAATGTATTTACTTCAGGAGGTAATTTTCCAAATCTATCTATTAACTCAGCAGCAAAACCCTCGAACTCTACTTTTTTGTTTAGATTAGAAAGACGCCTATACAAGCCTAGACGAACATCTAAATCCGCTACATACGCTTCTGGGATTAAAACTGAAACTCCCAAATTTATTTGAGGAGACCACTGATTATCCATTGAAGTTAAAACATCAATTTGACCTCCTCGAATTTTTGAAATCGTCTCCTCTAACATAGATTGATAAAGTTCATATCCCACATCGCGAATTTGGCCAGACTGTTCTTCTCCCAGTAAGTTACCGGCACCTCTTATATCCAAATCTTGGCTCGCCAATGAAAAACCTGCGCCAAGAGCGTCAAGAGATGCTAATACTTTCAGCCTTTTTTCCGATGCAGCTGTCATTTTTGACCTCACCTTGGTCGTCATGTAAGCATAGGCACGCAATCTTGAACGGCCAACTCGACCTCTTATTTGATATAGCTGAGCTAATCCAAACATTTCAGCGCGGTGGACGACTATCGTATTTGCCGATGGAATATCCAAACCGCTTTCGACAATAGTGGTGGCAAGAAGTACGTCATATTTACCATCATAAAAAAAATTCATCCGATTATCCAATTCACCAGGAGGCAATTGGCCGTGTGCAATAACGTAAGAAACCTCTGGCACATGATCCCGAAGAAATAGTTCAATTTCTTCAAGATCAGCGATCCTGGGTACGACATAGAAAGCTTGTCCGCCTCTAAAACGTTCGCGCAACAATGCTTCTCTTACCGTGATGGTATCAAACTCACTTATAAATGTTCGAATTGCCAGCCTATCCACAGGCGGGGTCGCGATAATGGATAAGTCACGCACACCGGCAAGGGATAACTGCAAGGTTCTGGGTATTGGAGTTGCAGTAAGCGTTAAAACGTGGATATCACTTCTTAATTGTTTAAGTCGCTCTTTATGCTGGACACCAAAGTGTTGTTCCTCATCTATAATAAGCAGACCAAGGTTTTTGAATTTGATACCATGAGCCAAAAGTGCATGTGTTCCAACCACAATATCCACACCACCACTTTGTATTTCATCCCTTGTTTTTTCTGCTTCTTTTTTTGAAACAAAACGAGATAACTGTCTTATCTCAACTGGCAAGCCTCGGAACCGGTCCAAAAAACTCTTAGTATGCTGCCGGACTAATAGTGTTGTTGGGGCAATGACGGCCACTTGAAAGCCTGCAATTGAGGCCAAAAATGCTGCCCTCATAGCTATTTCTGTTTTCCCAAAACCTACATCACCACAGACAAGCCGATCCATTGGACGTCCCGAAGTTAAATCACCAATAACGTCAGTAATAGCATTCATCTGGTCATCCGTTTCTTGATACGGAAATTTGGCCGAGAACGCATCCCACACACCTGGGGGCGGTTCGAATATAGGCGCAGCTCTTAATTCTCTCTCCGCGGCTACCCTAATTAATCTTTCCGCAATATCCTTAATTCGCTGTTTAAGTTTGGCTTTTTTTGCCTGCCAAGCTGCCCCACCTAACTTATCCAGAAGCCCAAATTCCTGCCCATATTTCGAGAGTAAATCAATATTTTCAACGGGAAGATAAAGTCTAGAATTTTCGGCGTATTCTAGAACAAGGCATTCATGTAGAGCATCGGCAGCTTTTATAACCTCCAAGTTATGGTACTTTCCTATTCCATGATCTACATGAACAACAAGATCCCCAGAGGTAAGAGACGTTGCCTCAGTCAAAAAGTTCTCGGCTTTTCTGCGTTTAGATGCCTGTCGAATTAACCGTTCGCCTAAAACGTCCTGTTCTGAAATAATCGTAAATTCATCAGTCTGAAAGCCTTGCTCTAAACTCCATACCACCAAAAATATTCCTATCTTATCAACTTGGCTTATATTTTGGATAAGATATGCGCCGTCTAACCCTTCATCTTTTAGTAACCCCCTCAACCGCTCTCTGGCACCATCGGTATAACTGGCTATAATAACAGGCTTTGTCTCCATTTCCGATTTAACGTAAGAAGCTAGAGCATTGAAAATATTTATATTCTCCACCTGCCTTTCAATAGAAAAGTTTTTCCCTATCGTACCTCCTGCGTCTATTACATTTGGACCTGGAGTTTGTGGAAATGGACTAAACTGTAAAACAGCGCGTGAACTTAACGCAAACTTCCAGTCATTTTCATTTAAATAAAGTTGCTCAGGCTCAATTGGTTTGTAAACAGAGTCTAATCTACTTTTTTGATCTAAGTTCTGTTTTCTTGACTGAAATTGATCCGTAATAACCTCCCAACGCAAGGCTCGAGAGGCATCTAAATTATCGTCGAGAGTAATCGTTACCCGCGGTAGATAATCAAAAATCGTTTCTAATTTCTCATGAAAAAAAGGTAGCCAATGCTCTACACCTTGATATTTATTTCCAGCACTAACAGATTCATATAAAATATCATTCGAGTGGGAGGCCCCAAATTCTTTTCGGTAATTTTGCCTGAACCTAGAAATTGACGCTTTGTCAAAAATTACTTCCGAAACAGGACCAAGCCTTATATTGGACATTTTTGAGACTGTTCTTTGAGAAATGGGATCAAACTGACGAATACCATCTAAAACGTCACCAAATAAATCAAGTCTGATGGCTCCAACCTCACCTGGGGCAAATATATCTATAATTCCACCTCTGACTGAATAATCTCCAGGCTCAGAAACGGTGGATGTTTTGGAAAATCCCATTTCGCTGAGAAACGAATACAATAGATGTATGTCTATATTTTTTCCTAAATCGGCTTGGAATGTCGCAGATGAGAGAATGGATCTATTTGGAATCCTTTGAGTTGCCGCGTTAACCGTTGTTAAGATGATATATTTCGAAGAAGAATTCTGCGCTAAATCAGTTAAAAGGGACAATCGGCGTGAAGATATCTCTGAATTTGGAGAAATACGGTCGTATGGTAAACAATCCCAACTAGGAAATACTTTTATTGGAATATCTGGGGCAAAGAAGTTCAAAGCATCTTTAACTGCCACCATTCGTTTATCGTCTCGAGCAACATGAAGCAAACAGGTGCCCGACTTTTCAAATTCTTTTAAAATTAAAGCCGCATCATACCCTTCAGGAGCACCACCCATTTTTAATAAATTGTTGATCATTTTATAGCTAACAAGTGAAAAAATTGCTCAAGTTAAAAAAAAGATAGTTTTTAAGTTTAAATAGAAACCCCAAGTAATGCTGCTCAAAAGCGATACCGATGCGATTACCACACCAACACGTCTAAATAGCTTAACTTTTTTAAAGACATCTTTGAACGAAACCTCATCCAAGGATCCAATAGACTGACGGAGACTGACACGCAAGATAATGCAATTCATAAATGGACAAAAAAGCAAAAAAGCGGCCTGAAGAAACTCGATAGAATAGAAAAAAGCCACAACTGCCAAATTAACGATAAAGAACGAAGAAAAACAAATTGATAAAAGGGTTAAAATGTTATTTTCGTATTTACCTTGATAGTCCGCCTTCAAGTAAAAAGATGTTAGTATCTCTTTCTGTTGTGATGCACCACTATTTGAAGCAGAAAGCCATTGGTAGTGACTATGTACAGAGAACTTATCTATTGAGATTGACCACGCGATAATTAGTAGCGACCAGAACCATATGCTTGAATAGGCATCTATTGAAAAAAAAACCATTAATTAATCACTAACTTAAATTTACCGAATAACAATTTAGTCTAGGCTAGCGAAACTACAAGAACACACTCACACAAACACTTGAGGTCATGTCGAATTCATGTAAAGTTGTTTAAAAAGATTGTTTTTACTATGAATTTTATCGATCAAAAATTTCCATCTTTACGGTTTAGGCGTACTAGAAAAAACGAAAAAATACGAAATTTGGTAAGTGAAACAAGCGTTAGTGCGAATGATTTCATATGGCCAGTTTTCATCTGTGATGGCAATAATATAGAACAAGATGTGCCTTCAATGCCAGGCGTGAAAAGAAGAAGTATTGACTGCCTTGTAAACTCAGCTTCTGAGGCCTTTGATTTGGGAGTGCCAGCTATCTGCCTTTTTCCATACACGGAACAGTCTTTAAAAACAGAAGATTGCGCCGAGGCATGGAACCCAAACAATCTATCAAACAAAGCGACCAGAGCCATTAAAAAAGAAATTCCAGAGCTGGTTGTCATGTCAGATGTAGCCTTAGATCCATATAATATTAATGGACACGATGGCTTCGTCGAAAATGGAAAAATTTTGAATGATAAAACAGTGGAGGCTTTGGTTAAACAAGCCCTCTCACAAGCCGAGGCGGGTATTGATGTGATAGGCCCATCTGATATGATGGATGGTCGCATTGGAGCAATTAGGGCAGCTCTAGAGGAAAATGGACATACTGAAGTAAGTATAATGTCATATGCGGCAAAATACTCTAGCAGTTTTTACGGACCTTTTCGGGATGCTGTCGGGGCATCTGGCGCTCTTACCGGTGATAAAAAAACTTATCAAATGGATATAGCAAATTCTAATGAAGCGCTTCGATTGGTAGCGAGAGACCTTAAAGAAGGCGCGGACATGGTAATGATAAAACCTGGGATGCCTTATCTTGATATCTGTAAGAGGGTAAAGGATACATTTGGCGCTCCCACTTTTGCATACCAAGTTAGTGGCGAATATTCGATGTTATCTGCAGCGTTTGAAAAGGGTTGGCTGGATCGAAATAAAATCATCATCGAAACGTTAATGGCATTTAAGCGTTCTGGATGTGATGGAATATTAACTTACTTTGCCCCTGAAGCTGCAAAATTATTAAAATAAACAAAACCAAGTGATATCTAATGAAAATTATTTTTAAATTCCTCTCAATAACTTTGTTACTTACAGTCTTCTTATCATCTTGTAGTATCCCAAAAATATCAAACCCTTTGAATACTCCCAAAACAGCTGCTCAAATTGATGCAAGGGTTTTTAAAACAATAGAACAAATGTATTTAGAATATCCATACAGCAGACAATTAGCAGCAAAAGCATCTGGATTATTGGTAATGCCTCTTGTGACAGAAGCAGGATTTGGTGTCGGAGCAGGATATGGTCGTGGCGCACTGGTGGTAAATGGCTCAGTTAAGAACTACTATTCATCAATTTCTGCGAATACGGGTATCCAATTGGGCGCCCAGCAATATGCGCACGTACTGTTTTTCATGACCGATACGGCACTAACACAATTTGAATACTCAATGGGTTTTTCAGCGGGCGGGGATTTAGAATACATTACGCCCAGAATAAGCGAGTCATTGAAAGTAGAAACGCTTACAACCTTATCCCCTGTTATTGCTTTGGTTTTTGGCCAAGCAGGATTAAAACTCGGGGCAACATTAGAGGGTAGCAAATATACAAAACTACGGTTCTGATATAGAGAAAACTGAAAACTAAGTGTGTCATTTACAATAATTGAATTTTAAGAATTATCTGAAGTCTTTCATTGCGCACAACATACATGCTCTGCTATAGTACTGATAACAAAATGTAGTATTTTCAAATAGGTGCGTAACCTTGAGCGACTCAGAAGATAAAGCAGAAGAAGGTGGATCAAGCGTTGTCGAACGCAAGCCATACGATGGCCCATCAATCTCGATAACAAAAGAGCTAAAAACCTCCTACTTGGACTATGCAATGAGCGTAATTGTAAGTAGGGCGATACCAGATTTAAGGGACGGCTTGAAACCCGTGCATCGTAGAATTTTGTATGCAATGCACGAGACAGGCAACACCCATGAAAAATCATATCGAAAATCTGCGAGACCTGTAGGCGATGTTATGGGTAAATATCACCCACACGGCGACAGTGCAATTTATGATGCTTTAGTAAGAATGGCTCAGCCATTTTCCATGTCTTTACCCTTGCTCGACGGCCAAGGAAATTTTGGCTCTATGGACGGGGACAACCCCGCGGCAATGAGGTATACAGAAGTGCGCATGGATAAACCCGCAGCCTTCCTTTTAAATGATATAGATAAAGATACCGTTGATTTTCAAGACAATTATGATGGAAAGGATCGAGAACCTTCAGTTCTGCCAGCACGTTTTCCGAATATGCTGGTTAACGGAGCGGGAGGAATTGCTGTTGGGATGGCTACAAATATTCCTCCTCACAATCTTGGTGAAGTTGTTGATGCAACACTAGCCCTAATACAAACTCCTGATTTGAGCTCAGAAGATTTAATTCAGTATGTGCCTGGGCCAGATTTTCCAACTGGCGGGATGATGTTGGGTCGATCAGGCGCTCGCAAAGCGTATCTTGAAGGCCGAGGCAGCGTTATAATTCGGGCTAAAACTAAAATTGAAGAGCTTAGAAAAGATCGATACGCTATCATAATTGAGGAAATCCCATATCAAGTTAACAAAGCTTCTATGATAGAAAAAATTGCCGAGCAGGTACGGGATAAAAAAGTAGAAGGAATTTCACATGTGCAAGATGAGAGCGACAGGAATGGCGTAAGGGTTGTTGTCGAATTAAAAAGAGATGCAACTGCTGAGGTTGTCTTAAATCAACTTTATAGATTTACTCCAATGCAAACCTCTTTTGGCTGTAACATGTTAGCCTTAAATGGGGGCAGACCAGAGCAATTAACACTACGTTCATTTTTAACAAACTTTATCGACTTCAGAGAACTTGTTGTCGCTCGAAGAACGGCTTTTGAATTGCGGAAAGCCCGCGAACGTTCACATATTCTTTGTGGTCTAGCTGTGGCAGTTACCAATGTTGATGAAGTGGTTGCGACTATACGTTCATCTTCTGACGCCGCCGAAGCTCGGGAAAAACTTATGCTGCGACGTTGGCCGGCTGGATCAATTGCTGAGTACATAAAACTCATTGATGATCCAACCCATACAATAAATGAAGATGACACCTATAATCTTTCAGAAACTCAAGCGAGAGCGATATTAGAATTAAGGTTGCAACGGCTAACACAGATTGGCGTAAAAGAGGTTACGGAAGAGTTAAAAACTCTGTCAGTAAAGATCAAAGAATACCTAGGAATTTTGAGTTCCCGTGAACAAATCATGGAAATCATTACGAATGAATTGAAAGAAGTAAAAGAACAGTTCGCAGTTCCCCGGAGAACAGAGATCGTAGAGTGGTCTGGCGACATGGAGGACGAAGACCTAATTGAACGCGAAGACATGGTCGTAACCGTAACTTCCGGAGGATATATTAAACGCACACCACTCATCGATTTTCGAGCACAACGTCGTGGTGGTAAAGGCCTGGCAGGCATGCAAACAAAGGACGAGGATGTAGTAACGACACTATTCGTTGCAAACACTCACACTCAGCTACTATTTTTTACAACAGACGGTATGGCTTATAAACTCAAGACTTGGAGATTGCCTTTGGGTGGAAGGACTGCCAAAGGTAAAGCCATAGTAAATATTTTACCAATTCCAGTAGGTGTTTCTATAGCTGCGATAATGCCAGTCGATGTCGAAGAGAAACAATGGGATAATTTGCAAATCGTCTTTGCCACTTCTGCCGGGGATATACGCAGAAACGCTCTTTCCGATTTTACCAACGTTCGATCTAATGGAAAAATTGCTATGGATTTGAACGAGGGTACTGAACTAGTAAACGCTCGTATAGCTGGTGAAGAAGACGACGTAATGCTTTTTACGGATTCTGGAAGAGCAATTCGCTTTTCAACAACGGCCGTAAGAGTATTTAAAGGCCGAAAATCAACGGGTGTTCGTGGAATTAAACTCCTAGGGCAAGATAAAGTTGTTTCGATGTCTGTAATAAGGCATTTTATTGCAACACCGGACGAAAGATCAGCTTATTTAAAGATGCGCCGTGCTGTATCTGGACTAGTCGATGAGGAAGTAAATTCAGACGAAGACGATGTAAACGAAAATGCAACTATCTCGCCTGAACGCTACGCAGAAATGTCGGCTTCTGAAAACTTAATACTCACTATCACTTCTGAAGGAGCAGGTAAGCTTTCTTCAAGTCACGACTATCCTGTGAGAGGCCGAGGGGGAATGGGTGTCGCAGCAATGGATAAGACAATGCGGGGCGGAGCTATTGTCGCAAGTTTTCCAGTAGAGCTTGAGGACCAAATAATGTTGGCAACTTCAAACGGTCAGTCGATTCGAGTACCTATAGAAGGTATCTCTTTCAGATCTAGAAGCGCTGGTGGTGTCAAAGTATTTGATACTAAGGAAAACGAAGAAGTTGTATCAGTAGCTTGGATTGCAGATCAGGGTGATGATGCATAAGAAGATCACCAAGACTAATAATCTTTAAAAATCAAAAATTGACTACTTTGATAAAGTGTTATTTGGCGGATATTTAGAAATAAACCTCGCCCTCAAGACAGAAACCCAAAGTAATATTGCGCCAAATTGGTGAACGATAGCAATCTCCCATGGAGCAGCATACATCACCGTTACTATTCCCAAAACCATTTGAAAGAAAGCAATTGCAAAAATCAGATTAAAAACAAACTTTAAACTTTCATTCCCCGATTTTCTGACACTTGACCAACTATACACACAAAAAACAAATAGAATATAACCACTAATTCGATGAACAAATTGTACTAAACCAGGATCTTCAAAAAAGTTCCTCCACCAAGGGTTCAAATAAAATAAATCAGGTGGAAAAACTTGACCAGCCATCAAAGGCCAATCGGTATAAGATCTACCTGCATCAATTCCAGCTACTAGAGCCCCAAATAGAATTTGTAAAAACGTTAAATGTAATAAACCCGTCGATAGGAATATAAATTTTGGTTCTGCATTTCTGCGCGCTTGTAGTAAAAATGTTTCGTTTCTCCCTAACAGAAGAATAAACCACGTAATGTATCCAAGAATAATGAATGCAAGCCCTAAATGTGTCGCAAGTCGATAACTAGCGACATCTAATACAGTACCAGTCAACCCGCTTGAAACCATCCACCAACCAACTGTTCCCTGCAAACCTATTAAAACACCTATAAGTAACAATCTTAGCCGCCAAGGTTTCTGGATCTTTCCAAATGATAATAAAGAAATAAAGCCAAAAAACCAAACTACGCCAATAATACGGCCAAGCTGCCGATGGCCCCACTCCCACCAATAAATAAATTTAAATTCATTTAGGCTCATGCCTTCGTTTTGTAATTTATACTCTGGAATTTGTTTGTATTTGTTAAACTCAGCCGCCCAGCTTTCTGTAGAAAATGGCGGCAAGGCACCAGTGATAGGTTTCCACTCAGTTATTGATAATCCACTGTCTGTTAAGCGTGTTAAACCACCTACTAATATAATTAACACAATTAGAACAAATAGGGTTTTCAACCATAACTGAATTGTATTTCTTATTTTCTCATTGGAGTTTTTATCAATTATTCCAATACTGTTGCTTATAATTGGTTTTGTGCTAGCCGAAACCTCCTGAAAAATTGCTCTTTTTTTACTCATAATTATTTACCAAAACGCTTCCGGCAGTATTTACCCACAACGAACCCTTTTTTATTTACAATTAGTAAAAGTATTTATGATCTCAACTTTTTTTATTTATTCTTAGCAATTGTCTTAGCATACCATAGAAAATTTGCACATCCGAGTTAGTTAAAGGCATTCGGGACCACATATTTCTAAAATTTGCTTTCATACTTTCTGCTTTATCTTCGGGATAAAAAAAGCCAGAATTTTCTAATGAATCTTCAAAATACTGAGAAAGCTTTTCCACTTTCATTAAAGGAACCATATCTGATTCCTTTGAGTTTGATTTGTCACTACTTGGGTTGGTAGATTTAAGCATCCACTCATAAGCTAATAAGAGAATGCATTGAGCCAAGTTTAGCGATGGAAACTGTTCATTTACTGGAACAGACACAATTGCGTTAGCTTTAATAATGTCTGAATTCTCAAGGCCCGATCTTTCAGGGCCAAAAGCAAACCCTACATTTTGCCCCTTGGATATTTTACTAAAAGCAAGTTTTATTGCCTCCTTGGGAGAATATACTGGTTTTATTAAATCCCTCGGTCTGGCTGTAGTGGCAAAAACGAAATGTTGGTCAGCAGTGGCATCAGTAAAAGTGGGAAAAATCAATGCTTCGTCTAATAATCGACCAGCGCCACTTGCCATGGCCACCGCTTTTTGATTGGGCCAACCATCCCTAGGTGCAACGATCCGCATACGCTCTAAACCAAAATTCCACATTCCACGAGCTGACGCACCTATATTTTCTCCCATTTGCGGATTTACCAAAATAAAACAAGGTTGTTTATTATCCAATGGCACCTTTAATTCCTTCAATTCGGTCAATAAAATTTTAATCCATACCCAAGGATAAAATTTTGTTTGTTGATATTGGTTAATTTTGTTTTTGGGGTTAATGTTTAATTAATGACTAAATTGGCTTTTGGAAATGATAAAAACAGAGCAGCCTAAACTTTATATTATTAGTCCAGCTGAATTCGAAATCGAAAGGTTTTCCGAAGATTTAAAGCCAATACTGGATTCAATTGAGATCTCTTGTTTTAGGTTGGCACTATCTACCCAAGAAGAGAGTATTATCGCAAAAACTGCTGATTTTATAAGAAATATCTGTCATTCTAGAGATGTTGCGATTATTATTGAAGATCATTTTTTATTTGTTCAAAAACATGGACTGGATGGGGTACACTTGTCAGACGGAGCAAGAGGTGTTCGAAAAGCGCGTGAAAATTTGGGAAAAGAGGCAATAGTCGGTGCTTTCTGTGGGAATTCAAAACATAACGGGATAACGGCTGGCGAAGCTGGGGCTGACTATATAAGTTTTGGACCACTGAGCAATACAACCCTTAAGGATGGTACTGTTGCCAACCCTGATTTGTTTATGTGGTGGAGCAGAATGATAGAGATCCCAGTAATATCAGAAGGAGGCCTAAGCAAAAACCTTGTAAATAATTTAGAAAACACAACAGATTTTTTGGCTTTTGGAGATGAGTTATGGAAAGCAAATAATCCTTTAAAAGAGCTTAATCAATTACTTGGTTTTTCGGATTAGAGACTGCAAAAATATGTGCAGATCTAACTACTTTCTCTGCCGCTGCCGCCAGCTCTTTTCGTTTAGCAAAATTAGAGACCAATAAAGGTTCATGGTATCGAACCTCTATGCTACCTTGCCTCCTTGAGGCAATTGTTTTTAACAGATGTACCGCAAATGACATATCACCCCACCAACCATAGAACCTAGGATCTTCGTTTTTTGGAGCAAAATAAGTAACGGTTACTGGTTGGATGTAACACGGTGTATTCAATCCTGATTCAAAAAAAGACTGAAATAATGCTGATTTAAAAGGTAACACTCTCATACCGTCAGTAGATGTACCCTCAGGAAAAAATAGAAGCCTATGACCCATTTTTATTCTTTGCCCCAATAGTTTTTTCTGGGTAACAGCCTCTTTTGACTCTCGACGAATAAATAAAGTTCCCGTTGCTTTGGCTAGTAACCCTATACCAGGCCAGCTGGCTACTTCTGATTTTGAAACGAAATAGAGGCTCTGACCAGAATTTAAGGCAAATATATCCAACCAGGAAGAATGATTAGCAACAAAGGCGCCAGGTCGTGTAAGAGGAGCTCCAAAACGCTTCACTGGGAGGGACAGAAGCCAAAGGGATATTTTGCTAACTATAACCGTTATTTGTGGGCTCACTGGCCTCCTATTCCCAAATAATGGCTTTTCAAAAAGCCTAATTAAAAATTTTAAAATTAGACCAAATAGTATAATAAAAATAATCCCGCTTCCGCGACTAAATAATAATACCCATCCAAAAATTGAAATTTTTTTACTGACTGGCTCACCATCTTCACTTATCCAGGTAGTAGTCAAGTAAGATCTCCTTTGGCAAAAAAACTCTTTCTTTTTGGGTCGACCAAGGAAGTATCCATAATCAAGCATACATCTATGGTATTAAACTTATGATCCACGTAGGCATCCAAACCAACTTTTCCTCCAAGTTTTATATAACTCTTTATCAAAGCAGGCATTTTTAAAACAGCCGATTTTCGATCAATTACATCTGGTTCTAAAATATTCATTTTCTGATTAAACGGCTTTTTTGCAATTGGCCTTATTTTTTCATCAGCCAAATACTGATGATGCAATAAACTTAATGGTTCAGCTAATTCCGATACATCTGTTCCATGAAAGCTCGCCACTCCAAATAGAATTTCGACTTTCCGCTCTGCTGCGTAGTTTGCTACTGCTTGCCATAAATAAGCTAAAGCAGTCCCCCCCCGATAATCATACTCTAAACATGACCTACCCAACTCTAGTAACTTTTTACCAGATCGACGCAACACTGACAGATCATACTCTTTATCACTATAAAATTCGCCAAGTTCAAAAGCTTTCTCACAAGTCATAACCCTGTAAACGCCTATAATTGGATCATTTTTTAAAGCATCATCAAACAGAAGGATATGATCAAAATAAGGATCAAAGCGATCTCGTTCCAAGCCGGAATCATGATCAACCATATCTCCACCACCACCCAACTCCTGAACAAAAACACGATAGCGCAATTTCTGTGCGGCTATAAACTCGGATGGACTATCAGCAATTTTCGTTCTAAATTTTGGAGTATGTTGAAGCATCGATTTCAGTTAATAATTTTAAATTTATAGTGTAATATTAAGTACGATTAAGAGTATAGATTAATTCGAAACAATTTCTAAACTAATCCGCGTTCCATCGATTACAACTTTACCATTTTCTTCAAAGTTTACTGTTACTTTTCCTTTGATCGACGATTGCACCTGCCCAACACCCCAATCTTTTTCAGATGGGTGACGTACATACATTCCAGGTTCTAAAAATGGGTTTAAATCATCCAAATTTGTTTCCTTTAATTCAACATCTTGATAATAAATAACAAAAATACTTTAAATAAAAATTAAAAATATGCTCAATCCCTGACCGTCCCCTGCCCTTCAACCAGATATTTAAATGAAGTTAATTGAACAGTCCCAACCGGTCCTCTTGCATGCAACTTTCCAGTTGCAATACCTATTTCTGCTCCCATTCCAAACTCTCCTCCATCAGCAAATTGTGTTGAAGCATTATGCATTAAGATAGCGCTGTCTAGCCGAGTAAAAAACTCGTCTCGAGCCTCTAAATTTTCTGTAATTATACAATCTGTATGACTCGAACTATAGTTTTGAATATGATTTATTGCTTCTTCCAGGTCAGCCACGGCTCTAACCGCCATTTTGCTATCTAAAAATTCGTTGCCCCAATCATCTTTATTCGCTGCGACTGTTCCGGGTATTTTTACTACCTCTTTATCAGCTCTTACCTCTACTCCAGCATCAAGAAGCATGTTAACGATCTCTGAGCCCAGGCCGTTTAGTATATCTTTGTTGATTAAAAGGCACTCTGCAGCACCACAGATACCCGTGCGCCTCGTTTTTGAGTTCAAAATTACATCAAATGCTTTTCTTGGATCCGCAGTTTTATCAAGATATATGTGAACAATTCCCTCTAGATGCGCAAACACCGGAACTTTCGCCTCCGATTGAACCAGCCCAACCAAACTTTTACCACCTCTAGGCACAATAACATCAATATACTCAGTCAATTTGAGAAGGCTCGCAACCGCAGACCTGTCTTTCGTTGGAATAATCTGAATAGAGTTCTCAGGTAAATTCGCCCTCGACAATCCCTGTTTCATACAATTATGGATGGCAATGGAACTATTATAGCTTTCAGAGCCTCCTCGTAAAATTACCGCATTTCCTGCTTTTAAACAAAGAGCACCCGCATCAGCGGTTACGTTTGGACGACTTTCGTATATTACGCCAATTACCCCTAAGGGCGTACGAACTCTTTTAATTTCAAGACCATTCGGGCGTCTCCATGCCTCTATAATTTCACCAATAGGATCGTCTTGATTGGCAATCGCTTCCAGACCATCAATCATTGAACCTATTCGTTCTTCATTTAAAAGCAATCGATCCATCAAAGCATTTGACAAGCTTTTGGACGCTCCAAAATCAAGGTCTTTTTTATTTTGTTCTAATATATTTGCAGTATTATCCCTGATTGAGTCAGCACCGAAAATCAATGCATCCTTTTTTTGCAGACTAGATGCAACAGCTAGCCTTCTAGATGCTTCTCGAGCTTTTTTACCTATATCAACAACTAGAGAATGTATGTCTGACATAACCAACCTTAAATTGCTAAATCGTCTCGGTGAACGATTGCAGCCCTACCAGCATAACCAAGAATGGTTTCTATTTCATTACTATTTTGGCCAATAATTAATTTCGCTTCTACTGCAGGATATGCACATATACCTTTCGCCAACTCACGTCCATTGGTTGAATAAATACTCACTATATCACCTCTTAAAAAATTACCCTCAATACTAGTTACGCCAATAGGGAGAAGGCTCTTTCCATCTATTAAAGCCGTCACAGCGCCCTGATCAATGATCAATTTACCAACAGACTTCTGAGATGAGATCCATCTTTTCCTGGCGGTTTGCGGATCTACATTCGGCTTAAACCAAGTGCAATTTGCTCCGTTCTCAAGCTCTGTTATGGGATTGGGAACGTCTCCTTTGGTAATTACCATAGCGCAACCAGCCTGAGTAGCTGTTCGAGCCGCCATGAGTTTTGTTATCATTCCACCCTTAGAAATACCCGAAACTCCTTCACCTGCCATTTCCTCAATTTCCGGGGTTATTTCTTTAATAACATCTAATCTTTTTGCATCTGGATTTGTTAAGGGATTACTCGAATACAAACCATCAACATCGGATAATAAAATTAAGTTATCAGCACTAACTGTCGCCGCAATCTGGGCAGCCAACCTATCGTTGTCTCCAAAACGTATTTCATCAGTAGCAACAGTATCATTCTCGTTAACTATTGGCACAACACCAAAAGTTAGTAGCCTTTCCATAGTAGCTCGTGTGTTTAAATATCTTCGGCGATTAGCACTGTCCTCTAAAGTAACTAATATTTGTGCAGTCTTAACAGAGAATGGCGCTAGAACTTCCTCATATGCACGGGCCAACCTAATTTGACCAACTGCAGCCGATGCCTGACTATTCTCTAAGGAAAGCTCTGTATCTTGCAATCCAAGAGAGCCTCGTCCAAGAGCAATGGATCCAGAAGACACTAATACAACGTCGATACCCCTAGATTTAAGTGAAGACACATCCGAGGCCAACGACTCAAGCCAAGTTAAGTTCAAATCTCCAGAGTTTTTATCTACCAAAAGAGTTGAGCCTACTTTTATTACAACACGTTTCGCTTTAGTTAAGGATGCCATTCTAATGACCCTCGCTCTTCCTCGACATCTGGGACTTTTCCCTTATCGACTTCAATACGAATTGCTCTAAGCAGATTTTCAATTCCCTCTCCGCTTACAGCGGAAATCATAAATACTGGTTCGTCAGTAATTTTTACCAGTTGTTCTTTATATAACTTTCTTTCATCTTCACCAAAGGCATCTATTTTGTTCAATACTGTTATACGCGGCTTATCTGAGAGCGCTTTTTCATATTGATTAACTTCTTCCATTATAATACTGTAATTATTTATAAAATCATCATTTGTAATATCTATAATATGTACTAATACAGTACAACGCTCCACATGCCCGAGGAAAAGATCGCCCAACCCATGTCCTAAATGGGCTCCCTCAATCAGGCCTGGTATATCGGCAACGACAAATTCACTGGCATCAATGCCTACAACACCCAAATTCGGATAAAGTGTTGTGAAAGGATAATCTGCTATTTTGGGACGTGCATTTGATGTTGCAGAAAGAAACGTGGATTTCCCAGCATTTGGCATACCTAGCAATCCAACATCAGCAATTAATTTTAATCTCAACCAAATTGTTCTCTCAATACCCTCTTGGCCTGGGTTGGCCTTCCTCGGGGCTTGGTTAGTAGATGATTTGAAGTGTAAATTTCCAAAGCCGCCGTTCCCTCCTTCAGCCAATAAAGCACGACTTCCCACTTCGGTTAAATCAGCTAACAAAGTTTCTTGATCTTCATCTAGGATTTCTGTTCCAATTGGCACCTTCAAGACTTTATCATTTCCATGGGAGCCAGAACGTTGCTTTCCCATACCGCTCTTTCCATTATCAGCAAAAAAGTGTTGCTGATACCGGAAGTCAATGAGTGTGTTCAAGCCTTCCACAGCTTCTACCCACACAGAACCACCATGCCCCCCGTTACCTCCATCAGGTCCGCCATACTCTATATTTTTTTCTCGGCGAAAACTAACTGAACCCGCCCCTCCAGAACCTGAGCGGATATAAACTTTGACTAGATCCAAAAACTTCATAGAGCGACTTTCATATCTTTCCCCGCGATAAACCTTTTATTGCAATGTCTCAAGGTTTTCGTTTAAATCACTCAATGAAATCATTGTGACTTAAGCGAAATTTAAATTATGAGCTCGCAATCGCAAGGCTAACAAAAATTACCGTAAGCGCCGCAAAAAATAACATCAGATATCGCTCGTATACTGACCCACTAACCAATATTGCTATTCTTTCACCAAAGAGGGTCCAAATGGGATGACAAACGACCTGAACACCAAATAAACAAAAAGCGACGGTTGCAGTAGAATAAAGAACAGGACTTATTGGATCTACAAAATTAGTGAAACCTGTTGTTATTAGGGCCCAAGCTTTTGGATTTAAGGGATGTACTATAAGACCAGAAAGAAAACCAGGGGCCGGTCTATCAGACGTTGTTGCTGATATACGCATATTGGCGATGCGCCAAGCTAACCATAAAATGTAACCGGCAGAAATATACTTAAAAAATATAAAAATATAAGGATGATCTTTATTGAGGAGCATCAACCCAAAACCAATCGGCCAAATTATTATTTGTTTTCCAACAATTACGCCAGATACAAAAGGGAGTGCATTACGAAAACCATACTTTGCACCAGTAGATAACATAATCATATTTGCTGGCCCCGGAGTAGCAATTTGACTAAAGGCAAATATTAGAAAGTGAAATAAAGACAGCACCATTAAATTTTTCAGACTCTAAATAAAAAGGCTCGGCAAATATGCCGAGCCTCTATAAAATTAATATATTAATAACTTATTCAGCGGCTTTGCTAGAAGGCAAAACTGATATAAATGTGCGGTTTTTCAAGCCTTTATGAAACTTCACATTGCCCTCAACTGTTGCAAATATAGTATGATCTTTGCCCATCCCAACGCCCTCTCCTGGCCACATTTTAGTGCCTCGCTGACGTACTATTATGTTACCCGGGATAGCAGATTGACCACCAAAGATTTTTACACCAAGCCTTCTACCTGCCGAGTCACGTCCATTCCTTGATGAACCTCCAGCTTTCTTATGTGCCATACCTAGTTCTCCTTATCCCTTAAGCTTTTCTTTAGCTTGATCGATCCAGCCTTCTTTTTCAACGCGGCCTTTCGATGAAATTTTTTCATTAATCGCTTCTACGTCTTTTTTAGACCAAGCGGCTATTTGCTCAAAACTCTTGACGCCAGCAGCCTGCAATTTTTTCTCAAGTGCGGGACCAACACCCGATAACTGTTTCAAATCATCAGAAACTGAAGCCGTTACCTTTTTTTCTTTTACCGGCGCCGACTTTTTAGTTTTTGCATCTTTCTCAGGCTTAACTTCCTTAGCTGCTTTAGCCTCCTTGACTGGTTTAGCCTCTTTTTTAACTGTTTCCTTCGGAGATTTTTCTACCTTTGCCTTCAAATCAGCTGATTTTTTTGGTTTCACACTCTCAACAAACTTAAAATCGACTGACCCCGAACCGACGGCTTCCTGCACTTTCGACTTATCTGCACCAGTAGCCAAAATATCTGTAACCCGAACTAAAGTTAAGTATTGACGATGTCCACGAGTTCTCTTTGAGCTATGTTTACGTCTACGCTTTACAAACTTTATAGTTTTCTCACCCTTAATCTGGTCAATCACATCCGCTTGTACGGCTGCTCCAGCGACCAAGGGAGAGCCCACAACAGGTTTATCTCCACCAACCATCAATATTTGATTGAATTGTACCTTGTCACCGGCGTTTGCGGCTAGTCTCTCAACGCGCAAAATATCACCTGTTTGGACTTTATACTGCTTTCCGCCTGTTTTTACGACAGCAAACATATCTATATTCCTAAATAATCGCGTTCTTTGGCCACATATGTGTTTCGGTTGAACCGCCGGGAACAGCGCGCCTGACGGCGTTGTTAAATTGATGTTATTCGCGGCTTATGTTTATTTTTTTTTTACTTGTCAATGGAACATTTACAATTAATCCCATAATTTCAAATATAAAAATCATTGATAAACTAATCGAAATGTATCTTTATTTCTAAAAATTTATCAAACCAAGAAAAAATATTTTTAAGTTTTTCAAATTGAAAGTTTTAAAAATGGCTAAAAAAATTTTGACATTTGGCGATAGTAATACTTTTGGCACGCCCCCTATGCTCTTAAGAGAAGGAAATACTGTTCGATACGGAGAAAATATCCGTTGGCCAATGATAATGCAAAATTATCTAAACCCAGACTGGAAAGTTATAGAGGAAGGCCTTCCAGGAAGAACCACCTCCCTGCCCGATCCAGAAATGGGTGATCACATGAATGGGCAACTTGGTCTAAAAATCGCATTAGATAGCCATGGACCAATTGATTTATTAGTAATTATGCTTGGCACAAACGATAGCAAAATTCAGTTCGGTTTAGAGGCAAAACAAATCGCGTCAGGATTAGCTAGTCTTTTAAATATCGCCAATACGCCTGACATGCAGCGCAAACATAATAATTTCCAAATCCTAATCATAACCCCTCCACAAATTAAGGAGCAAAACGCTTTAGAAAAAATTTTTTTCAATGCAAAAGAAAAAACAGCCGCATTAGATCATTTTTATAGTCAACTTGCTGAAAAGTACGAAGTTAAGAAATTAAACGCTGGTGATTTTATAGAAACTAGTGAAACTGATGGCGTTCATTTTGAACCAGAAGCTCATAAAATATTGGGCAAAACGATAGCAGACTATATCTTAGTAAACTTATCATAAAAAAATTCTGAAATACGTCAAAACAAGATGTCGCATTCAGACAAGCTTTTACTTATTGATTGAAGTCCCATTTTTACTATGAGAACAACGATGCAGAATCAAACATCTAAAGTACAACTGGTTAAAGTAACTATCGGAGCAACAAGGGGACGCGCTGCTCGCGGACGACCTTAATTTTATCAATATTTTAAGCGCTACTTTAACTTGAATAACGGTAAGTCAATATGTCTAATTCTATTTCCCGCCGCTCCGGAGGTCGAACAGCACGCAGAACAGCAAGATCTGCTCCCCTAGCAGAACATCTTCGTCCAGTTAAAGCTGGAATGGTCGGTGGATCTTATTCCCCCCTATCTCCTGAGGGTGAACAAAAAATACATAACGCAGCATTGGATGCTCTGGAGTTTATCGGTCTAGCGGATGCCCCACAATCTGGTATTGATAATATGATCAAAGCCGGAGCTATTTTGGGTGATGATGGGCGTTTAAGGTACCCCCGTTCGCTCGTAGAAGATGCACTTGCCTCCGCAAATAGAAATGTAACACTGTTTGGCCGAGATCAAAAACATGACCTGGATTTATCGGGAAATCGTGTCCATTTTGGTACAGCTGGCGCCGCAGTTCATATCGTCGACGTCCTGAATAATGAGTATCGTGACAGTAAGGTTAAAGACCTCTTTGATGCTGCTTGTATTGTTAACGAATTAGATAATATTCATTTTCTTCAACGCCCGATGGTCTGTAGAGATATAGTTGATAACAGGGAAATGGACTACAACACCGTTTATGCGTGTTGTGCTGGTACAACAAAACATGTCGGCACCTCATTTACTGAACCATCCTTTGTTACTGATGCCATAAAAATGCTACATATAATAGCCGGTGGTGAGGCAGCTTGGCGCGAACGGCCATTTGTTTCCAACTCAAATTGTTTTGTTGTACCTCCAATGAAATTTGCGACCGAAAGCTGTCAGGTAATGGAAGCTTGCATAAAGGCTGGTATGCCAATTTTACTGTTGAGTGCTGGTCAAGCCGGCGCGACAGCACCCGCACCAATCGCCGGAGCAATTGTCCAAGCCGTCGCAGAGTGTCTTGCCGGTTTAGTTTATGTCTATTCTATAAAGCCTGGCCATCCTTGTATTTTTGGCACATGGCCTTTTGTTTCAGATTTGAGAACTGGCGCCATGTCCGGCGGTAGTGGCGAACAAGCACTGTTGACAGCCGGATGCGCTCAAATGCATAGATTTTATGACCTGCCTGGTGGAGCAGCAGCGGGAATTGCCGATGCAAAAATGCCGGATATGCAAGCCGGCTGGGAACAAGCTATGTCGAACGTTATGGCAGGTCTTACAGGGCTCAACATGGTTTATGAAGCGGCCGGAATGCATGCTTCACTTTTAGGTTTTTGCCTCGAGTCTTTGATCATTGGAGACGACCTCTTGGGGCAAGCGATGCGCTGCGTTAGAGGTATTGAAGTTACTGAAGACAGCGTTAGCCTGGATGTTATTAAAAATACGTGCCTAGAGGGGCCAGGACATTTTTTAGGTTCAGAGCAAACATTAAGCCTGATGCAAACTGAGTATATTTATCCATCTTTGGGAGACAGAACGTCGCCCAAAGAGTGGGTAGAGCTTGGCAAACCTAATTTAGTTCAAAAGGCAATTGAGAAAAAAGAAAATATCTTAAATAATGCCACAAAAAAAATTGATCCTATAATCGATAAAAAACTTAGATCTGGATTTAATATTCACCTGGCGTAGTCTCAAAACCACTTATAAAAACTGCTAATTTAATGAATATTTATTTTTAATTTTATTTACTGGTATTCTCCTTAGAAACCCTATAGTTCGCGCCGTGAATTATAGAGGTATTCCAATATGGATATTCGCAATATTGCAATTATTGCACACGTAGATCACGGAAAAACTACCTTAGTAGACGAGCTACTTAAACAGTCAGGTGCATTTCGGGCTAACCAAAACGTGTCCGAGCGCGTTATGGATAGCAATGACTTAGAACGAGAGCGTGGCATTACGATCTTAGCTAAAGCAACGTCAGTAGAGTGGAAAGAAACTCGAATAAATATTGTGGATACTCCTGGTCACGCCGACTTCGGTGGAGAAGTTGAACGCATCCTTAGTATGGTTGATGGCGTTGTTCTGTTAGTTGATGCAGCAGAAGGACCAATGCCACAAACAAAATTTGTAACATCTAAAGCTTTAAATTTAGGACTGCGTCCAATAGTTGTTTTGAACAAAGTTGATAAAACGGACGCTGAACCTGATAGAGCTTTAGATGAATGCTTTGATTTGTTTGCTTCATTAGATGCCAATGAAGATCAGTTAGACTTTCCACATATGTATGCCTCAGGTAGGTCAGGCTGGGCTGATCATGAATTGACTGGCCCAAGAAAAGATCTGAGCGCCCTATTTGATTTAGTAATAAATCATGTGCCTGTCCCTGGACAATTAAGTAAAAAAAATGAAGATTTTAGAATGCTTTCAACAACGCTTGGCCACGATCCTTTTGTAGGCCGAATTTTGACAGGCAGAATAGAAAGTGGGCAAATAAAGATAGGCTCCACTGTTCAAGCACTGAGTCGTATAGGACAAAAAATTGAACAATTCAGAGTAACAAAAATATTAGCTTTTAGAGGCTTATCAATGAAAGACATTGAAGAAGCTACTGCGGGCGATATCGTTTCCCTAGCTGGAATGAATAAAGCTACTGTTTCTGATACTTTGTGCGCACTAGCCGTGGAAGAACCAATTGAAGCTCTTCCCATCGACCCACCTACTATCAGTGTGACCTTTGGAATAAACGATAGTCCCCTGGCTGGGCGTGAAGGAAGTAAAGTACAGAGCAGAGTTATTAGAGAAAGGCTGCTAAAAGAGGCGGAAAGCAATGTCGCGATAAAAGTTTCCGAAACTCCCGGCGGCGATGCATTTGAAGTCGCTGGACGTGGGGAGTTACAAATGGGAGTACTGATTGAAAATATGCGGCGTGAGGGTTTTGAGCTATCCGTTTCTCGACCACAAGTACTTACTCAAAAAGACGAAATGGGAAAAACCCTAGAGCCTATTGAAGAAGTCACTATTGATGTTGACGATGAGTATTCTGGAGCGGTTATTGAAAAAATAACAGGAACTCGAAAAGGGTCTTTGATTGAAATGCGTCCATCAGGGTCCAACAAAACAAGAATAATAGCTCATGTTCCATCGAGAGGTTTGATTGGTTATCACGGTGAGTTTTTGACTGATACTAGAGGTACAGGGATATTAAATCGTGTGTTTCACAATTGGGCAGAACATAAAGGTGCAATTCCAGGTCGAAGAGCTGGAGTTCTAATATCTATTGAAAATGGTGAGTCAGTCGCCTATGCGCTCTGGAATTTAGAAGAAAGAGGTCGAATGTTTTTAGGCCCTCAAAGCAAGGTTTATGAGGGAATGATTATCGGCGAGCACAGCAGAGAAAATGATCTTGAAGTTAACCCACTCAAAGGTAAAAAATTGACGAATGTCCGGGCTTCTGGATCAGATGAAGCAGTTCGCCTTACCCCTCACGTAAAATTTAGTCTAGAAGAAGCTATTGCATATATTAATAATGATGAGTTGGTTGAGGTAACGCCTGAAAGCATTCGCTTACGAAAAATATTTTTAGATCCACACGAAAGAAAACGAAGAGCCAAAGAAGTAAACGTAACTTAGTATTAACTTGCCTATTATAATTTTAAAGAAGCGCCGACTTGCGAAGGCGCTTTCTTTGGTCGCATAATTTCGAAATGAAGTATTAACGTTTAGAAAACTGAAAAGAGCGTCTGGCTTTTCTCTTACCATACTTCTTACGTTCAACAACTCGACTATCACGTGTGAGGAACCCTGCGGATTTCAACGCCCCGCGTAAGGAGGGTTCATACAGTTGAAGCGCCTTTGAGATTCCATGTTTTACTGCTCCAGCCTGGCCAGAAAGACCGCCACCTTTCACCGTTGCATTCACATCGAATTGGTCCTCTACGCCCGATACTTGAAAAGGCTGGCGTAAGATCATTTGCAAAACAGGACGAGCAAAATATGAGTTCATCTCTTTTCCGTTGACGACAACTTTACCCGAACCAGGTTTAATCCAAACTCTAGCTATTGCATCTTTTCTCTTACCGGTAGCATAAGAGCGGCCAAAATCATCACGCTTCGGTTCACGAACCGTTGTTGTTTCAACGATTGGTTCGGAAGAGGCTGCAACTGTTTCTAGGTCTCCCAAACTTTTGATATCTTCTGCCATTTTATGCAACCCTTGTGTTTTTAGAATTCATTGATTTTACGTCTAATATCTCTGGAGCTTGTGCTTCGTGAGGATGGTCAGAGCCAGCATAGACCCTCAAATTGGTCATAATCTGTCGGCTTAAACGATTACTAGGCAACATCCGTTTCACCGCTAACGTCAGAACTCTTTCTGGGTATTCACCATCTAATATTTGCTCTTTAGTTCGTGATTTAATTCCACCAGGATAGCCGGTATGCCAATAGTAATTTTCTTGACGCTTGTTGCCGGTTAGTTGAACTTTATCTGCATTGATAACAACTACGTTATCACCACAATCCATGTGAGGGGTGAAGGATGGCTTATGCTTCCCTCTCAATCGACTTGCTATTATAGAAGCTAATCTACCCAAAACTAGTCCCTCGGCATCGATTAGTATCCACTTTTTTTCAATATCCGCAGGAGTCGCAGAAAATGTTTTCATAAAATTTTCCTTTTATCACTTTTTGCTCATTTAAACAAAAGTTCAATGGTTGATACTGAGCTAACAAATCATAGTCAATGCAGAAAATAAATAATTTATCTTTATAAATCAATAAGTTAAAAATGGGGTAATTTAATACCTCAAAAAGTGAGGTGGCTACTAGATTTATTTATGCCTCTAATTCGCTATCCCAATATAGAAAATCCATCCAACTGTCGTGAAGGTAGTTAGGTGGGAATTTGCGTCCTAAATTTTGCAATTCGGGAGAAGTTGGCTGTCTCGGCTTTCGCCTCAGATTCAACCCTGCCCGCCCCAAAGACTTAGAACCTTTCCGAAGATTACATGGACTACACGCGGCTACGACGTTGTCCCATCTTGTTGTACCGCCCGAAGCACGAGGAATAACATGGTCAAATGTTAATTCTCCCCGATTTCCACAGTACTGACACGTAAACTCATCACGTAAGAACAAGTTAAATCTTGTAAATGCAACGCTTTTTTGGGGCTTCACATAATCTTTCAAAACGACAACAGATGGTATTTTTATTTTTATGGTAGGGCTGTGAACAAATTTATCGTACTGAGCAACAATATCGACACGCTCCATGTAAGCTGCTTTAACTGCATCCTGCCAACACCAAAGTGACAAAGGATAGTATGATAGAGGTCTATAATCAGCATTTAAAACTAAGGCCGGATGATGCTTCAAGGTGCTCAAATCTTTCGATAAATCACCGTCTATTAACTCACCCATATTTAATGACCCCCTTTCATGTTTATTATAAGATGCAGTTGCTCCATTATATACTATATATCGTATTTAAATTGTATCAAGCCTCTCCATGTAGCTATTCTTAAAGATGATGTCTTAGTCTCAATCACAAAAACCCAAGCTTATCTCTAATAAAAGCCAATGCAACTGATAACCCATCAGGAGCAATGCCATGACCAGTATCTTTCATTACGTGAGCAAATACATCTTTGAAACCAGCTTTTTCTAGGCCCTCAACAGCAGATGGTAGAGATTGAACAGGCACTACATCATCTTGATCCCCGTGCACTAATAAAATAGGTGGCTTGCAAATTACTTCGTCCACTAGTGCCTCCGGGTCTAAAAGCCTACCTGAAAAGGCAACCAATCCGGCAATCTCATCTTCGCGCCGAGGAACTATGTGCAGAGCGAGCATAGTACCCTGGGAAAAACCAAATAAAACAACTTGTTCTGGTAATAAATCTTCATCAACCATCAACGCATCAAGAAAAGCATTTAGATCGCTTGCTGCAGCTCCCATACCTCGCATACTTTCCTCTTCTGAGGATCCGTCAATCCAAGGAATGGGAAACCACTGAAAACCAAAGGGAGACCCTGCACAGCTTTCGGGAGCATCAGGAGCAATAAACAAAGTATCAGGTAAGTGCTCTGAAAGTGGATCTGCGAGCCCTAAAAGGTCAGCACCATTTGCTCCATATCCATGAAGAAAAACAACTACTGATCGGATCGATCCAGAGAGTGCCTCTTTTCGTTCAGAATTAAGTATTCGGGTCAACGAATTCCCTCCCGTTTTTTTTGGTAATTATAATAAGACCAAAGTAATCTAGCCGCAACGGCTTGCCAAGGCGACCAATCTTTGGCCATAGATCTTAATTCCTTCTCACTTGGGCGTTCTCGAAGATTAAATAGCAAACGTGCTGCTTCTTGAAGTGCTAAATCGCCAGGAGCAAAAACATCTGCTCTACCTAAGCTAAACATAGCATAAATCTCAGCAGTCCAGTTTCCTATTCCAGATACCTGAGTGAGTTCACTTACGACTTGCGAAGTCGGCATACTCCTTAAAGATCTATAATTGATTTTAGCATTTACTAACGACCTCACATATTTGATTTTCTGTTTACTCAATCCAACATCTCGCAGTTCTTGATCTGATACTTTTCTGATCTTTTGGATTTTACTCAACCCAGCCAATTCTATTTTGTTCCAAATTGCATCTGCCGCAGCTACACTAAGTTGCTGCGATACTATATTTGACAAAAGACGATCGAAACCGTCAGAACTCCTTCTGAGTGGAATTTCCTCAACAGTGTTTATTGCTTGGTTGAATTTGGGTTCAAGTTTTATTAAAGCGGCCAAACCCTCAGAAATACAATTTTGAGATATTATTACGCGCTCATCCATTTGAACCTCGATGCAAAAAACTATTTTAAAGATTTTATAATTTTGAATTTAAAATAATTTATCAGGTTAATAAATCAGTTTGTTATGTTTAATAAGTCCTTGAATATCAAATCGTAAACGCGTACCGCCGATTTATGTCTACTAAAGGTGATAATCGTCTAGCGAAACGTAACGTTGCCGTTTTGATATGCGCTCAAGCTATACTTGGTTCACAGATGCCAATGATTTTTACTGTTGGTGGGCTGGCTGGTCAGTCTTTAGCATCAAACGCTTGCTTTGCGACACTTCCTATTTCGATGATTGTGTTGGGATCCATGATTACGGCTTCTCCTCTATCAAACTTAATGCAAAAATTTGGAAGAAAATTTGGTTTTTTTATAGGAGCAATAGGTGGATTTACTGGAGGTATCATCGGAGCCATTGGTCTGGCGACCGGCTCTTTTTATATTTTTCTTCTTGGAAGCTTTTTTACAGGTATTTATATGTCTGCCCAAGGTTTTTACCGATTTGCAGCTGCCGATACCGCAACTAAAAGTTTTAGACCCAAGGCTATTTCATACGTTATGGCTGGTGGATTAGCCTCTGCAATAATTGGCCCGCAAATAGTAAAAATCTCAGCAGAATCTATGGTAATTCCTTTTCTTGGAACTTACATCGCAGTCGTTATTTTAAACTTTGTTGGTTCATTTTTATTTTTGTTTTTAAAAATGCCAAAGTTTGAGAAGAAAAACACTTACAATCTAGATAGGCGATCCCATAAGCAACTCGTATCTACGCCTCGCATTGCTGTGGCAATGATTTGCGCCATGGTTTCTTATGCCATGATGAACTTGGTTATGACATCCACACCTTTAGCAGTGGTAGGATGTGGATATTCTCCTAGTGATGCAGCGAATGTTGTTTCAGCACATGTTATTGCAATGTTTCTACCCTCATTTTTTACTGGACATCTAATTACCCGATACGGCGAAGAATTAATTGTTTGTATTGGATTGTTTTTTCTTGCTTTTGCAGGAGTTGTAGCACTATCGGGAATTCAACTAGAAAATTTCTTTATAGCGCTTATTTTTATCGGATTAGGTTGGAACTTTGGCTTCATTGGTGCAACTACGATGTTAACAAACAGTCATTCTGAAGCCGAACGTGGCAGGATCCAAGGCATGAATGACCTTTTCGTTTTTGGTGGTGTAACCGTAGCTTCATTCTCATCAGGAGGGCTTATGAATTGCACAGGCGGGGATCATTTGACAGGTTGGACAGCTGTGAATCTAGCAATATTTCCAATGCTCTTGATCGCGGGAGCAGCATTGGTTTGGCTTATAAGAAATAAAAAACCTAATTACATCAATTCATAACGCATATTTAATTGAATCTTTCAAAATCTTAGACATGCAATCCAAAACCGAAAAAACCTCACTGTATCGGTTGGCTTTATAGAGGTTTTTATATAGTTTGGTTTTCTCAAGAACTGTTTTAGATAAAAGCTTGTATCCCACACAAATCTACGGATAGCATTCTCTGGCTTTTGTAATTTTTCAACTTCAAGTAAGCCCTCGTCTAATTGTATTTGTCCCCATTGCAAAAAATTTTGAATAATTTCCTCTTCAGGGTTAGGAAAAGGAGCCCTACCCCTTTCAGTAAATTCATTGCTAGCTTTACAATATTGAACAACACCAATTGCATTACCCAATAACCTACCAATTTTTTGTGACCCGCCAAGAAGTTCGGCCGCAACTGCCCAAATATTGCCTGAAGTGCAGTCAATATAATTAAGCAATTCTTTCTCGTTTAGATGTGGGTCAGTATTTATGTCCCAAGAACGAGCTGTTATATTTTCCTTGATTAATTTTGTTTGTGACTGGTTCAAGATATTTTCTAAAGGTGATGCGACAAAGTGCCTGCGGACAGCTTTATCTGACTCAATTTCCTCAATTACCTCAAGCCACCATCGTAACCTAATTTCCGAAATTAAACTTTCTCTACTTATCCAAGGAGCTCTAGAAATTTCTATATTTGCCGCCATTAAAACAAATAAATCAGATCTCAACTTTGGATCTAGGGTCATTATGACTCTATAGCGCTCATAATCACCCTGTTTCACTAAGCTAGCGCACTGAAGTATATCATCCGATAATTCCAAAACCCATTCCAATATAGAACTTCGCTAATGCCTGGTAATAAATTTTCTTTGCTTTTTTGTATCTCTAACTAACTTCCAGTTGATCGCATCCAAAAGTGCTTCGAAACTAGCATCAACAATATTGGGTGAAACACCAACTGTTGACCAGCGCAATCCATTCTTATCTTCACTGTCAATAACGACACGCGTTACAGCCTCTGTTCCTCCTTGGGTTATGCGAACCTTGAAATCAACTAATTTTATGTCATTAATTAATTTTTGATAACTTCCAAGATCTTTAGTCAGAGCTTTTGACAAAGCATTCACAGGACCTCGGTCCGAACCAACTTCATCCATACTTTCACTAGCAGAAAGTTTTTTTTCGCCATCTACCTTAACGACAACAACGGCCTCCGATAAACTTACTAATTTGTTATACTTGTTTTTGCGTCTTTCTACAGTCACTCGGTATCTTTTGACTTCGAAAAAAGTTGGTAACTCGCCCAGCTCACGGCGGGCTAAAAGTTCAAAGCTTGCCTGTGCAGTATCAAATGAATAACCAACAGCCTCTCGCTCTTTTACAATTTCAAGAATTCGGGCAATAGCCGGATTATTCTTTTTAACACTGAGACCTGCTTCTTTTAGCCGGCTAACTAAGTTAGACTGCCCCGCTTGGTTGGAAACAGGGATTATTCTACTATTTCCAGTCAAAGAAGGTTCTATATGTTCATATGTAGTGGGATCTTTAATGATAGCAGAGGCATGAAGACCCGCTTTGTGTGCAAACGCAGAAGCCCCAACATAAGGAGCTTGTTTTAAAGGGATCCTATTTATTATGTCATCTAATTGGCGAGAAATTCGGGTGAGGCTCGATAGCGAGCTCATTGATATCCCTGTCTCAAATCTTTCTTTGTAAGGCTGCTTTAGCAATAAAGTTGGGATGATAGAAGTTAGGTTTGCATTTCCACACCGTTCTCCTAAACCATTTAACGTGCCTTGTATCTGACGAACGCCAGCATCAATCGCTGCTAATGTATTCGCTACTGCATTTTCAGTATCGTTGTGGGCATGAATGCCCAAACAATTACCGACGATCCCATAGTTTATAACATCCTCAACTATTTTTCTTATTTCGTTTGGAAGAGAGCCACCGTTTGTGTCACATAAAACAACCCATTTCGCTCCAGCATCTAAAGCTGACTTTAAAGTTTGGACCGCATAACCAGGATTATCCTTGAACCCATCAAAAAAATGCTCTGCGTCAAAAATAACCTCTCTATTATTATCAACCAAATGCCTAATTGATTTAGAAATATTGGTTAAATTTTCATCAAGAGAGATACCCAAAGCTTTTTCAACATGAAAATCATGAGATTTACCTACCAAACAAACAGCAGATGTTCCTGAATTAAGTACAGCAGAAAGGATTTCGTCATTGGCCGCTGATCGACCGGATCTCTTTGTCATTCCAAAGGCCGTAAAAATTGCTTTCGTTTTCTCTTTCCGTTCAAACAATTCGCTGTCGACAGGATTAGCACCTGGCCAGCCGCCCTCTATATAATCAACACCCAAACCATCTAGTGAACGGGTAATAGCTATTTTTTCATCTATGGAAAACTGAACGCCTTGGGTTTGTTGTCCGTCACGCAAAGTCGTATCGTAAATATATAATCGTTCTTTCTGCATTTGAGACCTAATTTAAACCATAAAGTCCAATGATTTTGTTCACTTCTTGAAGATCAAAACTCGCGTTTGGTACTAGAGTAACATTCGATTTTCCAATTTGGACATCTACCCCTGCATTTGTTAGTTTCGACCTCAACACATCAATATTTTCAAAATTTTTACTTTCAATGGCTCTTTTCCTAAGATCTGTAAAGAGTTCTTCCAAAGAGCTCATATCGACATCTGCACACCAGCCATTAAAATCCTCCATTAAAATACCCAAAAAATTAGCACTAGCTTTGAGCTTCCCTATTTCCCCATTACTGGCATAATTATGAAGCAACGAAATAACGCCAGCAGTATTCAAGTCGTCAGATAAAGTCTTAATAGCTTCCTCTGGTACTGGGACAATTTCAAAATTATTTTTCAATAATCCCGACCATTTTCTCAGAATGTTTTTAGCTTCTAAGGCTTTCGAGTTATTCCAATCCATTGGCTTGCTATAATGGGTCGAGAGAAACACAAATCTTATAACTTCACCAGGATACCCCTGATCAAGCAAATCGCGAACTGTAAAAAAGTTGCCAAGAGATTTAGACATTTTTTTTCCATCAACTTTAAGCATTTCGTTATGTAACCAATAACGCGCAAATTCACTTTCAGGGTATGCACAACAACTTTGAGCTATCTCATTTTCATGATGTGGGAACTGTAAATCGTTACCACCGCCATGAATATCAAAAGTGGCGCCAAGCAAATCATGGGCCATAGCCGAACACTCTATGTGCCAACCTGGTCGTCCCCTACCCCAAGGACTGTCCCAACCTGGCAAATCTTTTTCAGAGGGTTTCCATAATACAAAATCCATGGGGTTTCGCTTATACGAGGCAACCTCCACTCGAGCACCAGCAATCATATCCTCTACACTTCGTCCCGACAGTCTTCCATAATTTTTATAATTTGAAACCGAGAAAAGCACATGGCCTTCAGCAGGGTATGCAAAACCTCCCTTTATTAAAAGCTCAATGTAACTAATCATCTGAGGGATATAATTTGTTGCTCTCGGCATTAAGTTAGGTTCTAAGTTTCCCAAAGCTGCCATATCTTCCAAATACCATTTAATGGTTTCAGAAGTTATAGTATCTATCGACCTACCACTCTCTAAAGACTTATTGTTAATTTTGTCATCAATATCAGTGAAATTTCTCACGTAAGTTATGCTATCAATTCCGTAAATTTCGATCAAAAGCCGGTATAAAACGTCAAACATTATTACATTTCGGGCATTTCCAAGATGAGCGCGATCATATACTGTAGGGCCGCATAGGTAGAGCCTGACATTATTTTCATCTAAAGGAACAAAAGTCTGCTTTTTTCTTGTAAGCGTATTATGCAGTTTAATTTTTATCATTCACTTGCATTTATTGAAATATGACGAGACCGCAATAGCAAGAACAAATGTCTTTGGAAATGACAAATCACTTTGGCATCAAAAAAATAGATGCTGCAAAATTAATAAATTTAGGCAAATTATTCATTTCTGATTTGACATCACATGAAATAATCGACCGTAATACTGAAAATTTCTTTTCGGAATAATAGAATGAAACCTTCCAATCGTGTCGAAAATATAACTAATGGCGGTTCTGACGGATGGGAAATTTTTTATAAAGCCAGAAAAATGATGGCCTCTGGTATTAATGTTATAGAGCTCAGTATTGGCGAACATGACATAGGAACCCACATCAGCATACTCAAATCAATGCATAAAGCTGCCATAAATGGGCAGACTGGATATGCCCCAGTCCCTGGCCTTGAGGAATTAAGAGCCTTAATCGCACATCGAACTGAAAAGAAAACTGGAATTAAAACGACTTCAGAGAATGTCATTGTAACACCAGGAGGGCAATCCGCTCTATTCGCTGCTCACATGGCAGTCTTGGATGAGGGTGACATAGCGGCCTATATAGACCCTTACTACGCAACATACCCTACGACGATTAGATCTGTTGGAGCGCGGGAAAGAAGAATAATAACAAAAGCGGAAAATTATTTTCAGCCTACTTTTAATCAATTAGATAGCTCAACTCAAAAAACAAAATCATTATTAATAAACTCACCTAACAACCCAACGGGCATGGTGTACAATAAAGCTACTATCCAAAATATTTGTGAAGTAGCAAAGAAAAACAATCTTTGGGTTATTTCCGATGAAGTTTACGATACACAAATATGGGCTGGCAAACATATTTCGCCGCGTGAGATTGATAATATGGTGGAAAGAACTCTTGTAGTTGGTTCTCTTTCCAAAAGCCATGCTATGACAGGCTCTCGTTTAGGGTGGCTAATAGGTCCAGAGCTAATAATATCCAAGGCAATAGATTTAGCGACAAATATGACCTACGGTGTTCCTGGCTTCGTCCAGCAAGCTGGTATTTTCGCCTTAGAACAAGGTAAGGAATTTGAAGAAGAAATATCTGAGCCGTTCAATCGCCGAAGCAAAATTGCATTAGATATTTTAAAAGAATTTCCCAATTTGGGCCATATTCCACCCCAAGGCGCAATGTATTTAATGCTTAATATTCGAGCTACAGGAATGAGCGGTCTAAGTTTTGCTAGCAAGCTTTTAAACGTTAAAAAGATCGCTGTAATGCCTGGGGAAAGCTTTGGAGAAGCTGCATCAGGGCACGTCAGAATTTCTCTGACTTTAGAGGATAATAAATTTACAGAAACATTTCGAAGCGTTTGTAAATTTGCAAATGATCTTTCTCTTGAGCGAAATAAAAAAGATCAGGTTTAAAACTAATTAAACCCGATCTTAAATTCAAAAGATTTTGATTTACGCTTTATCAGTTAAGGGGACTACCCAACCAATTCTATTCCAGAAAAGAAATAGGCAATTTCGATCGCAGCGGTTTCAGGGGCATCAGAACCATGCACCGAGTTTTCGCCCATACTTTCCGCAAAATCTGCCCTAATAGTGCCTGGGGCCGCATCTGCGGGGTTCGTTGCGCCCATAACTTCTCTATTCTTAGAAATGGCGCTTTCGCCCTCCAATACCTGCACTATGACGGGTTCCGATGACATGAAATCACACAATTCATCATAAAATGGACGTTCAGAATGGACTTCATAAAATTTTCCAGCCTGTTCCTTTGTCATATGAATACGCTTCTGGGCAATAATCTTAAGACCTGCCTCTTCAAACTTTGCATTTATTTTCCCCGTGAGATTACGGCGTGTTGCATCAGGTTTAATAATACTGAATGTTCGTTCCAAACCCATCTAAAATTCCTCTTTTATCAACAAGTTTTTATCAATTTGAATTGTTTGATTGGAGGCACTAACACGGGTAAACTAAATTTAAAAGACGCATTATCTTGAATATATAAATAAACATTTTTTTTGGTGTTTTTCTTTCAAAAAGATTTTTTCACTGTTACTCAGTCACGATGATCAAAATAGAAAAGATTTTATTCAGCATAGGCGGTCGAAAACTCTTAGACACGGGCAATATAACGATCCCTTCCGGTCATAAAATAGGCGTTGTTGGTAGAAATGGCACTGGAAAGACAACTTTATTTGGATTGATAAAAGGAGACCTAGAATTAGAAAGCGGCCAAATTATTTTACCAAAAAATGCTAAAATTGACGATGTCAAACAAGAAGTTTCAGAAAATGATTTATCCGTATTAGAAACAATTTTGGCAGCAGATGAGGAACGCGAAACACTTTTAAAACAAAGTAAAACCGAAAAAGATCCAGATCGAATTGCTGAAATACAGATCAGACTTGAAGACATAGGGGCTTGGTCTGCTGAAGCGAGGGCATCTACAATTTTAAAAGGGCTTGGTTTTAACGAAGAGGATAATCATCTTCCGTGTAAGTCGTTTTCTGGTGGTTGGAGAATGAGAATATCTTTGGCAGCAGTATTATTTAATCAGCCGGATTTACTTTTGTTAGATGAACCAACTAATTATCTTGATTTAGAGGGTACGATTTGGCTTGAAAACTACTTAGCCACATATCCACATACGGTTCTTATTATTAGTCATGATAGAAATCTTTTGAATAATTGCGTGAATTCTATTCTTCACCTTGAAGATAAGAATTTGACATATTATTCGGGAAATTATGAAAAATTTGCCGAAACCAGAATGGCGCAACTTGAAAGCAAACTTTCAGAAATAAAAAAACAAGACAAAACTCGACAACACTTACAATCTTTTGTGGATAGATTTCGGTATAAAGCTAAAAAAGCTAAGCAGGCTCAGTCAAGATTAAAAGCTCTCGGCAAGTTAAAGACAATTTCTTTACCAAAGGAACGAGCATTAAAAAAAATTCTATTTCCAGCTCCGGAAGAGTTAGCTTCACCCTTGGTGTCAATCGAGGACGGCTCAACTGGCTATAACAATAAAGCTATCCTTAGCAAACTCAACTTGCGCATAGATTACGATGACAAGATAGCATTACTTGGGAAAAATGGTGAAGGGAAATCAACATTATCAAAGTTATTGGCTAATCGAGTTCCTCTATTGAGTGGTTCTCTTATTAGGTCATCGCAACTACGAATAGGGTATTTTTCCCAACACCAAACAGATGAATTAAGAAAAGATGAAACACCCTTCGAACATTTATCACGAGCTAGACCAAGTAAAAGTGTATCAGAAAGAAAAAAAATCCTGGGTGGTTTTGGGATTGGCTCTGATCAATCAGAATTAAAGGTAGCCGCAATGTCGGGCGGGCAAAAGGCCCGTTTGTTACTTTTGTTGGCGACTTTAGACAACCCACATCTATTAATATTAGACGAACCAACTAATCATCTTGATATAGAAAGCCGCGAGGCACTTATTGAAGCTCTGACTAAATTTTCCGGAGCTGTTATTTTAGTGAGCCATGATTTCCACTTATTATCGTTAGTTTCTGATAAATTATGGTTAGTGAATAACGGGACTGTATGTCCATATGAGGAAGATCTTGAAACTTACCGCTCTGATATTTTAATAAACAAATCCAGAAAAAATTCAAAAACTCCCAAAAACTCACGTGATAAGAAAGAATTTAAAAAGAAAGTTCTTGCTTACAAATCCGAAGTCAAAAAATGTGAAGATAGATTAGAGAAGCTCCAAAATATGAAAAAAAAGGTAGCTGATATCCTTTCAAGCCAAGCCCTTTACGCAGATGAAAAACTTAAAGAATTAGAAAAATGGAATAAAAAACTTTCCGAAATTAATGAAGCAATTAAACGAGCAGAGGATCTTTGGATCCAAGCTCAAGAAAGAATGGAAAGCGCAACTCAAAAGTGAACACAGACAATACCGGAAACTTGATTTATCTCGCTATTTTAGGCGTAATCCTAATATTTTCCTTCTTTAGTTGGAAAAACTCACTGAGGAAATTTGTTAAGTTTGGTCTAATTTGGTTTATAATTTTCATATTGTTCATCGTTGTGGCCTTGGCTTGGGAAAACTATCGTAACGAAAAATTCAGCCTGAACAGTTTTGATAAAGATCTAAAGAAGCTTACTTTAAAAACAGCAACAGATGGTCATTTTTACGTAACTCTTAGTATTAACAACAATCCAATAGATTTTCTTATTGATACTGGGGCAACAGCAATGATTTTATCAAAAAAAGACGGTGAAAAACTCGGATTTAACGTAGGCAACCTTAATTTTTCGCAATTAGCTCAGACCGCAAATGGAGAAATTCTAATATTTCCAGTTGTATTCGATAAAGTTAGCTTAGGATTTAAAAACTTTTCAAATTTTAAAGCATTTATAAGTCAGAAAGATATGGAAAAATCATTGTTGGGCATGAGTTTTCTTAGCAGACTTAAGAAACTGGAGCTTGGTAAGAATATAATGATAATAGATATTTGAAATTTAGCTACTAATCTTTTTTAGTCCATTTCCCATTGTTTTCTGCCCAATAACTCGTCTTCAAACCAGCATCTGAAAGACTTTTCCAAGTTGCTCGTGCATGCGTTAACTCAAGCTCATTTTTTGAGTCAAAAAGCAAACAAACTCTTTTAAATTTCTTAACTTCATTTTCTTTTAATTCAGCCTGATCAACAACTATAAGACAATCTCTTACCTCAGATAAACGAGATTTACTTAAAACTATCGGATAATCATGTAATATATCATTATCCTCAGAACAATGCGGTAAAAAACTATCGTCTGGGCCTTTCCAAATTGCATCGCTAATCAGCTCGACATCGGCTTTCATCCCGACTCTTAACTCTACCGACCAGTCAGCCGCCAAAGCACGCTCTAACATTTTGGGAAGAGCAGCCTCAAGCCGTGTTTGGGTTAAATGATAAAAAAATACTTCACTCATTTATTAATTTCAAACTTCTCACTTACCAAACGATTTAAACTCATAACCCCCCAGCCAGTTGCACCTGCAGGTGCATACGTGCTTTCGGATTTGGTATGTGCCGCCCCAGCAATATCAATGTGTATCCAAGGCATATCTTTCTTAATGAATCTTTGTATAAATTGTGCTGCCGTTATTGCACCGGCATCACGCCCACCAACATTTTTCATATCTGCCAATCTCGATTTAAGTTTTTTATCATACTTAGGGCTAAGAGGCATACGCCAAGCCCCTTCGTTTTCTTGATTAGCAACTTTTAAGAAAGAATTGCAAAATTTGTCGTCATTAGAAAAAACCCCAGCATTTTCATATCCCAATGCAACTATAATCGCGCCCGTCAATGTTGCCAGATCAATGATACTGACAGGTTTGAATCTTTCTTGTGTATACCACAGAAGATCACTGAGAACTAATCGCCCTTCAGCGTCCGTATTTATAACTTCAATAGTGTCACCTTTCATCGATTTCACAATATCGCCTGGCCTTTGAGCGGTACTTGACGGCATATTTTCTACTAAACCAACCAAGCCTACAACATTTGCTTTAGCTTTTCGCTTAGCCAAAGCCAGCATCGTTCCAGCGACAACTCCAGCTCCACCCATATCCATTGTCATATCTTCCATACCACCTGCTGGCTTAAGCGAAATACCTCCAGTGTCAAAAACAACACCCTTACCTACAATAGCTAACGGTTTAATATTCTCAGACGAGCCCTTCCAGGACATCACAACTACTTTACTTGGGTTGGCTGATCCTTTTCCAACCCCGAGGAGTGCATTCATGCCTAACTCCTCCAATTTTTTTTCTTCTAAGATTTCGACCTCAAGACCCAGAGCAGACAACTCTTTTAACCTATTTGAAAATTCGACTGTATTTAAAATATTAGCAGGTTCATTTACCAAATTCCTTGTAAAAAACACTCCATCGACTACAGCCTTTATTTGTAGTAACGTTTTTCCAAATTCTTTTGGGTTCTTCAGCATCAGTGTTACTGATGCTACGCTTTGATCTTCAATAGTTTTGTAATCTGCAAATTCGTATCGGCGCAAAAGATAACCCTGTATAAATTCATCCAAAAACTTCTGCGTACTAGCACATACCAAAATTTTGTTATTGTTTGATTTCTTAGCTAAGTTTACACCGGCTTTTCTAGCATCATTAGGTTTAACTGACTTTGACCATTTCACTAAATCTAGATGTTTTACTTGAAGCTTACTAGGAAAAGAAAGCGTTAAAACTTCACCACAAGATTTTTTTTCGAATTCATTTGAACTTATAGCCTTAAAAATTGCACCATTGGTTAATTTGTTTACGCGACTACTAATGCTATCTAATTTTTTTCTATTTTCAATAAAGATTGAAATCCGATCATAATCCTTTTCAAGCAACTCTAGGTCGTACTTTTCCAGACTTACATCAACAGATGTTTTCATAGTTTCCCCAATCAATTGTTTAGATGCAGATAATATCAATTCAAAGAATATTCCAGTGTATCAACACAAAGAAGATACTATACAATAATTAATGAGTTTTCAGAATTGATTAAATAATATAAATCCTTCAGAACTATTGATAGATGGTATTTTATCCGTGCAGAAGCTAGACCAGTACATATTTAAACAATTATCTTTAAATTTTGTTTTCTTTTTATTCGTGTTTACAATGATTTTTTGGATAAATAGAGCGATAGGTTTGTTCGATCGATTAATTTCTGATGGCCATTCAACATCCATACTTTTCCGATTTGCCTTACTTAGTTTACCATCCACAACAACAATTGTTTTCCCTCTAGCATGCTTTGCATCGGTCATTTTTGTAACAAACCGCTTAAAAAGCGATTCTGAACTTACTGTACTACAGTCAGCAGGTCTAAGCCCGTGGAGAATAAATAAACCTTATTTTATTTTCGGGTTTGTTTGTATGCTAATACTTGGATTTTTTACAACTTTTGTAGTTCCTTATACCGCCAAAATACTCCATGAGAAGCAAATAGAACTTGATTCTTCGGTATCCGCGAGATTTTTGAAAGAAGGCAAATTTATTCATCCTTTCCGAGGTGTGACTTTTTATATTAAAGGTATTGAGAGTAATGGAACTCTTTTAAACGTTTTTCTTCATGACAGAAGAAACAAAGATGAAATTCTAACCTATACTGCAACCCGCGCTTTTCTGGCAAAAGACGAAACAAAAACAGTCTTATATATGGAAAATGGTTTGATACAAACTTTTGGTACTTCAAGTGAAGATATATCAACGACTGAATTCAAAAGTGTTGCAATTGATTTATCAGATGCCATCAAAAAAAGCGAAAATAATACTGCTTACCTATCTCACGTTTCAACCTGGTTATTAATTAAAAACTGGCGAGAGGTAGCTACAGCAACTAAAGCTTCTAGGAGCTCGATAGTATTTGAACTGCATAACAGGCTCCATAGAGCAATGTTTTGCTTCGTAGCAGCGGTACTAGGGTTTTCATCACTTTTAATCGGAAATCACAGTAAGTTTGGCTTTGGAAAACAAATAGCTTTGGCCTTGTCCATAGTAGTTTTAATAAAAATTACCGAAAGCTACACAACAAAACTTTCCTTACAAAACTTTTTACTTTGGCCCCTTATATATTTTCCTAGTTTTATCGGTATTACTTCGTCTCTATTATTTTTGAATATTTCCGCGTCAGATTACCGCTTAAAAGATCGAGCGTCGCTATGACACTACATACGTATTTTGCTCTGAAATATTTTAAAGTGATGTTAACTACATTTTTTCTGATATCTTTATTATTGATTTTAATTGATCTTATTGAACACTCTAGACGGTTTTCTTATTACACAGATCTTTTCGGCATTCTCCATTTAACTTTTTTAAATTTACCAAAAAGTATCTATGAAGTAATTGATCTAACGATGTTAATTTCATCTCTCGCCTTTTTCATATCAATGAGCAGAACGAGCGAACTTATTATCGTTCGAGGTGCTGGTAGGTCCGTTTATGGAGCAATATTCTCACCGATACTAGTAAGTGGAATTTTTGGATTGTTATTTTTGGGAATACTTAACCCTTTGGTTGCAACAACTAGCAAATCTTACCTGAATAATAAAGAAACCTACATAAAAGGAGAAAAAGCAGCCTTTTCAATTGGAGCAGAAGGGCTTTGGCTGCGGCAGGGAGATGATTTAGAACAGTCTGTTATTAGAGCTAGCGGAGCAAATTATGATGGGTCTATTCTATATAATTTGACAATTATTTCATTTTCTGAGGATGGCTCGGCTGTTCGGAGATTAAAAGCAGAGCAAGCAATAATTCTTGATAAGAATTGGCATCTAAACAATGTAAAGATTTGGCCGCTCAAAAGAGGTCTAAGTTCGGAAAAGAACGCTCTTTTCAAGGACAAATTAATAATCTCTTCAAACCTTACAAAAGAAGAGATAAGAGAGCGCATAAGTGACCCATCCAATATTTCTATTTGGGATCTAAGATCTCATATTTCACAATTAAAAGGTGCAGGTTTTTCCGTACTTAGATATGAGGTAAGATTTCATTCAGAATTGTCTCATCCTTTATTTTTGATTGCTATGACTTTAGTAGGTTGCGCTTTTACAATGAAAAATTTCATTGGAAATAGAAAAAGTCTGGCAATAATTGCCTCGATCATGCTAGGATTTAGTTTATATTACGTAAGAAATTTCGCACAAATTTTGGCAGAAAGTGGTCAACTGAATCTTATTGCTGGGACTTGGGTACCATCTATTTCCAGCATTTTGATAGCTTTAGCATTAATCCTACATATGGAAGACGGATAAAATGAAATACAGAAATGCGACACCAGTCTTTGTTGCGATGATGCTATTTGCAAGTTTTGTATATGCCAACGATACTTTTGCGCCTAAAATCCAAGTGGACGATATGCTAATCACGCAGTATGAGATAGATCAAAGAGCTTTATTCTTTGAGCTATTAAAATTTCCAGGTAATCATAAGAAAGAAGCAGAAAAATCTCTTATAAATGATCGTTTAAAATTAAGAGCCGCTGAAAAATTGGGCGTAGAAGCAAATCCCGCAGCGGTAAAAATCGAAATGGAAATGTTTGCTCAGCGTGGAAATCTAACCATAAATGAATTTGCTAAACGCCTAAAAAAAGCAGGGGTAGATAGAATAACCTGGGAAAGTTACGCACAGATCCCAATTTTATGGCTCGAAACTGTCAGTCGAAAATTCGCTCCTGAAATTGCTTCTTCCATGGCAAATAATGATCTTATAAATTATTCAGCTTCCATGTCAGAAATCCAAGTTTTATTAACTGAAATTATTATTCCAGTCCAGTTAGGTTTTGAGGAAGAAACTAACCAAAGAATAGAATCTCTAAGAAGAACAAAATCTTTGAAAAAGTTTTCTGAAGCTGCATCTAAATATTCTGTTGCCCCAACAAGAGATGTTGGTGGAAAAGTAAAATGGCAAAATTTATCAGACCTTCCCGCTGTTGTGAAACCTTTGATCTCAGGACTTTCAAAAGGAGAAGTCTCTGAACCACTTCCTATTCCTGGAGGTATTGCTATTTTTCAATTACGGGAAATAAGAGAAAGTAGATATAGTCAATCAAATTCAAAATTTGTTAATTACATCGAATTTATTTTCAAAAAAAACAAGAAAACAAATGATACTTTGATAAGTAATGTTTTAATGTGCGACGACTTATACACGTTTTCGAATAGCATCCAGCAAGCCGAAATATCGCGCAACAATGTAAAGGAAAATTTACTTTCAAAAGAGCTTCAAAATATCTTATCTGAATTAGATGAAAATGAATTCATTATTCAAGATAATGACAACTTTACATCAAAAGTCCTTATGGTCTGTGGACGTACCGAGAAAGAGAACTTATCAAAAAGCGATATTAGCGATATTAGTCGCAGACTTGCAAATAAAAGACTATTTAATTTAGCAAATTCTTACCTTGAAAATTTACGCCAAGAAGCTCGAATAGTCTTCAAATGAACGACAATTATAAACCAATAGTAATTACTTGCGGAGATCCTGCTGGCGTCGGGCCCGAGGTGGCCGTTTCGGCTTGGAAAGCCCTAAGAGACGAAATTCCTCTGTGCATTATTATTGATCCCAGTTTTGTCCCAAAAAATATAAATATAAAAACTCTTGATTATCCACCGCGCACTTCTGAAATTAAAAGAGATTGCCTGACAGTCATTAGGCACAAGTTTGTTGAACATCGAGTTCCAGGTGAACCAAACCCAAAAAACGCAGAAGCGTCGATTAAAGCAATAGAACACGGAGTGCAACTTGTAAAAAATGGAGAATGTTCCGCAATTTGCACAATGCCGATAAGTAAAGCAATCCTCAAAAATGGAGCAAATTTTCCTTTTCCTGGACATACGGAATATTTAGCTCACCTGGACGGAAGAGATACATATGGGATGATGCTAATTAACAAGTATTTAAGAGTAGTCCCCGCTACTATTCACATTCCTGTCAAAGATATAACCAAGTATTTGAATGCAGATTTAATTGAGAAAACAATTAAAACTACACATCGGGAACTTACCAGCAGGTTTTCGATTTCAAATCCAAGCATTTGGATTTCAGGACTGAATCCTCATGCTGGAGAAGATGGAACAATTGGAGATGAAGAGCAAAAATTTATAATTCCAGTTATAGAAGAACTTTGCGCAGAGGGATATAATCTGATAGGCCCAATCTCTGCTGATACTATGTTTTACGGAAAAAAAAGACGTAATTTTGACGCCGCGATCTGTATGTATCACGACCAAGCATTAATACCAATAAAAACACTAGATTTTCATACTAGTGTTAACTTAACGATTGGGCTGAGTTTCATTAGAACCTCACCTGATCACGGAACAGCTTTCGATATAGCAGGTAAAAATTTGGCCAACCCTACTTCGACTATAGAAGCCATAAAACTGGCCTGGAATTTGTCAAAAAAGGAACAAAAGGATCAATAAACTTCAGCCTATAAGACAGGTCATTGAAAAATATGATCTCAACGCAAAAAAATCTTTAGGCCAGAATTTTATTTTCGACTTAAACCTTACTTCAAAAATAGCTAGGCTTGCAGGAGATTTAACAAATTTTGAGATTTTGGAAATTGGGCCCGGTCCAGGCGGCTTAACAAGAGGACTTCTTTCAGAAGGAGCCCACAGAATTGTAGCCATCGAAAAAGATAAAAGATGCATTTCAGCTTTGAGAGAAATTCAAAACCATTACCCTGAGCGATTACAAATAATAGAAGGGGATGCTAGTGAGATACAGCAAGAAAAGTATTTTACGAAACCAGTTAAAGTTGTTGCCAATCTTCCTTATAATATCGGAACAAAACTTTTAATTGAATGGTTGACTGCAAAAGACTGGCCACCTTTTTGGCACAGTTTAACACTCATGTTTCAAAACGAAGTTGCAGAACGAATAGCAGCAAAACCAGGCGAAAAATCATTTGGTAGGCTATCGGTACTTTCAAACTGGCGATGTAACACCTCCATAAAGATGAAACTAAACCCCGAAGTTTTTTATCCCTCCCCAAAAGTGACGAGTGCTGTGGTTCAAATAGAGGCATTAAAATCACCAAATTATGATGCCGATTTAAGTAATCTTGAAAAAGTTGTGGCTGCAGCTTTTAATCAGCGCAGAAAAATGTTGAGATCATCGCTTAAAAGCTTAACACCTAATGCAGAACAATTACTTACAGATTTAAAAATAGATCCAGCAGCAAGAGCCGAAAACTTAACAATCGAAGAGTTTTGTCTATTAGCCAATCATTTTAGGCTAAGTTAAGTACTACTCAGCAGCCTCTTTTGAAGTTTTATCAGCTGACTTGTCATTTTCGTTATCAATAGAGTCAAGTTCAATATTACTATTTCTTTTTTGTCTATTCGACTTGAAAGACCTGTCATTGCCATCGGAGCCTGAGCTGCCTTTCTCTGAGTGACTATTTTCTTGAGTTGCTTCATCATTGTCTTTACCGCTATCGGTACTTGAAGTAACGTTTCTGTCTTTTTCCAAACCTGAAGCATTTCCGACGGATATATCAGACCCGTTTTCTACTCTATTTCTTTCCCTATCAGCGTTTCGGCCCCTATTTTCTTTTTCTTGTTGCTCACGTCTTGCCTCCTGCTCTTTTTGAGCATGAGCTAGGAGCCTTAGATAGTGCTCAGCGTGCTGCTGAAAGTTTTCAGTAGCAACGCGGTCATTTGCAAGCTGTGCGTCTCTCGCCAATTGATTATACTTGTCAATGATCTGCTGGGGTGTTCCACGAACTTTACCTTCTGGTCCAGAACTATCAAAAACTCTGTTTAAAACGTTACCGACAGAACGGTTATTATTTCTATTCTGCTTACTCCGAGAGCGCGATTTGGGAGATCTCATTAAATTTTCGAGCCTTATATCAATCTATATTGTTCATCGCGAGCTGTTAATGTTGTAACTATTTGCGATGTGGGCTTGTTGTTATTTGCGCGGCAGCTAAAACTGTGAGCGCTTGACACGCATCTTGTAACCTAATTTTATATGAATAAACAAGGCTAAAAAGAATAAAACTATAAAAATTTACTAATCAAGCAAGTTTTGCCGCCACTAAACGGTCTTTTCCGGACAAGTCTTTTACTATTTTTACATCAATGAAACCAACTGCGTTCATCATATTTTTAACTTGGTTACTTTGTGATGCCCCTGTTTCGAGAGCAACAAAACCATCTGGTTTCAAAAATTTTGCTAAATTGGGAATTATCCTTTTATAAGCGTCCAATCCATCACGACCAGCAAACAACGCAATTTCAGGATCATATTTTATAACTTCGTCAGATAATTCATCTTGTTCTGCCAAACCGATATAAGGAGGGTTCGAGATTATGAGATCAAATGGCCCTTTTACGGCTTCAAACCAGTCAGACTTTAAAAAATCAATTTTATTTTGAACATTAAACTTCTCCGCGTTAATTTTAGCCAGCGATAGCGCATCCTCCGAAATATCTACCGCTGTCACATGAACCTCTTTCCATTCGCAAGCTAGGGTGACCGCAATTGCACCAGAACCTGTACCAAGCTCTAAAACCGATTTAACCGGTTTTTCTATTACAAAATCTATTAGTGTCTCTGTATCGCCACGTGGATCCAAAACATTTTCATTAAGAGAGAACGTCCTACCCCAAAACTCTCTTCTCCCTAAAATTTTTGAAATAGGCTCTCTGTGAATTCTGCGGAGTATTAATTTTTCAAGTTTAGAGGTTGTTTTCCCCGATACTTGCTCATTGATCCTAAGTGACAATTCAGAAATTGGAATTTCAAGGGCAAAGGCGCTCAGTATCCTAGCATCTCTTGCCGCACCCTCAATTCCTGATCTTGACAACTTAATTGTAGTATCAGCTAAAACTTCTTTTAATTTCACTCGTCAATCTCAGCTAATTTTTCAGCTTGATCATATTCAATCAACGCTGAAACCATTTCACCCAAATCTCCCTGAATAACCTGATCTAGTTTATACAGAGTTAAGTTAATTCGATGATCGGTAACGCGACCCTGCGGAAAGTTGTAAGTTCTAATTCTTTCCGACCTATCTCCCGATCCTACTTGTGATTTGCGATCAGCTGACCTTTCATTATCAACCCTCTGTCGCTCCAAATCATAAAGACGTGTCTTTAAAACCTGCATAGCAATTTCTCGATTCCTATGCTGAGATTTCTCAGAGCTTGTTACAACAATTCCCGAAGGTATGTGAGTTATCCTAACGGCGGAGTCAGTAGTATTTACGTGTTGCCCCCCTGCCCCAGAACTTCGCATCGTGTCTATCCGAAGGTCATTTTGTTCAATTTTTATATCTACATCTTCCGCTTCAGGAAGAACAGCAACAGTTGCGGCGGAAGTGTGCACTCTACCTCCACTTTCAGTTTCAGGAACGCGTTGAACTCGATGAACACCACTTTCATATTTGAGTTTGGCGAAAACTCCTTCTCCTTTTACGTGAACAACAACCTCTTTTATTCCTCCTAATTCCGATAACTGTTCTTCAATGACTTCGAATGCCCAACCGTTTGCCTCTGAAAATCTTTGATACATTCTTAAAAGATCGGCAGCAAATAAAGCAGCCTCGTCTCCACCAGTACCTGGTCGAATTTCGATCATTGCAGATCTTTCATCTGCAGCATCTTTAGGCAGTAGCGCCAACTGCAGTAGTTTTTCCACTTCAGGCATCCGCGCTTTTAAAAGAGGCAGTTCTTCCTCTGCAAGTTGCCGCATATCAGGATCAGCCATCATTTCTTCAGCTTCATTTAAATCTTCAAGCAGCGATTTATATTCTTCGATCTTTTCAACTACTGGTTTTAGTTTTGAGTACTCTTTAGAAAGTTTGGCTATTTCTTCACCAGATATTCCCGTACTCATTTGCGCCTCAAGGAATTCATATCTTTGATGAATTTGTTCTAATTTTTGTAAAGGAACCATGGCGAGGTGATAAGATTTTTAAGAAGCTTGGGTCAAGCCCTCTTATTTTTTGAATTAGAACCCCAAATGCATAAAAGCTCCGTAACAGCATGAGCGCCAGCAATAGCGGTAGCACCAGAAGCGTCATAACTAGGCGAAACCTCAACAACATCTCCACCTATCATATTAATCCCTGCGATATCCCTAAGAAGAATTGCAGCCTGACCGGAAGATAGCCCGCCCCAAACTGGTGTCCCAGTACCAGAAGCAAAAGCCGGATCAAGACAATCGATATCGAATGTCAGGTATGTGGGTTGATTTCCCAAAATTGATTTTATTTTTTTTGCGACCTCAACTGGACCGCTTTCATGTACTTCCCTTGCATCAATAATATTTACCCCCAAGGTATCTTCATTTGTTGTACGAATACCAACTTGAACCGATGTTTTAGGATCGATTATTCCACTTTTGACTGCCTTGTAAAACATCGTTCCATGATCAATTCGGTCTTCATCATCATCCGGCCAAGTATCTGAATGCGCATCAAATTGTAGTAAAGATAAAGGTGACCCTAGCTTATTAAAATAAGCTTTTAATATTGGGTATGTTATAAAATGATCACCCCCTAAAACTATTGTTGAAACATTATTGGACAGAATTTTAGATATATGCTGCTCCAATAAGGAGGGAAAATCTTGCACTTTGGCATAATCAAAAGCCAAGTCACCGTAATCAATAATATTTAACTCTTGCATAGGGTCAAAGTCCCAGCCATATGGCGGATCAAATGTCTGTAAAGTTGATGCTTCCCTTATAGCCCTAGGGCCAAATCTGGCGCCTGGCCGATTTGTTACTGCTTGATCAAAGGGCACCCCAGTTATCGCTATATCAACATCTTTTAAGTCTTTGGTGTAGCGTCGTCGCAAAAATGAAGTCGAACCACCGAAAGCATTTTCGTATGATAAACCCTTTAAATCTTTTCTTGTAAAAGCGAGATCTATCTCAGTTTTTGCGTTACTTAATACCATTTTTATCTCTGATTTTCTTTACAAATTTAATTTATTAATCTTAAAATACTCTAGCCTAAAGGAAGGGCTTTCTCAATTAACCGAGCAAAAAAAGATGCTCCGATAGGTGCAGCAGCATCATTGAAGTCATAATTTGGATTATGTAAACCGGCACCTTCCCCTACTCCTAAAAATAGGTACGCACCTGGTCTTTTCTCTAACATGTAGCTGAAATCTTCTGCGCCCATTTCCTTACTTACCGAAGTTAATACCCGATCAGGCCCACAGACATCGTTAGCAACCTCGATTGCGAAATTTGTTGCTTCCTCATGATTTATGGTGGGTGGGTATCCTTTCTCATAATTAAGTTTCGCCTCAATTTCGAAACTCATGGCGAGCCCTGAAATAATTTTTTCCATACGTTTTATGACCATTTCCTGAACAGACAAATCGAATGTCCGTACTGTTCCATTCAAATAGGCTGTTTCCGGTATCACATTATCAGTAGTTCCACTATGCACTTGCGTTATAGAAATAACCAAGTCATCGCTAGGAATATTGTTTCGACTAACGATAGTCTGAAAAGCCTGTGCAATAGATAAGGCTGCAACTATTGGATCCTTTACTTCATGTGGATAAGCAGCGTGACCACCTTTCCCTTTGATTTCAACACTGAAGCTATCCGCACCTGCCATTATTGGGCCAGAACGCGTGTACATTACTCCGACATCATGGCCAGGGATATTATGGAGAGCGTAAACTTCCTCTATCTGAAATTGTTCTATAATGCCCTCGTCAACCATTGCTTTAGCCCCACCGGTCGCTTCCTCATCAGGCTGAAAAATAAGAGCAACGCGCCCACTAAAATTTCTAGTTTCGGAAAGATAACGTGCCGCTCCAAGTAACATGGTTGTATGGCCGTCATGTCCACAAGCATGCATCACGCCTTCATTTACTGAAGAATAAGATAATCCAGTATTCTCCGTTATAGGCAGAGCATCCATATCAGCTCTTAAACCAATAGTCCGACCGGGAGCCTTACCCTCTATTATCGCCACAAGTCCAGTAGAAGCGTATCCCGTATGAATTTCCGTAATACCAAATTCTTTTAAACGTTCACTTACATATTCAGCAGTTTTATAACATTCTCGGCCAAGCTCTGGATTTTGATGCAAATGTTGGCGCCACTTTGCCATATCTTTCTCAAAACCGGCTATGCTATTCAATATTGCCATAAGTATGACTCGCTCGTATATTTTGGTGTTTGATCATTCAATCTGAGAAAAAGGGACGTTGCAATGTCTTTTGATGAAAATCTAATTAATAATCCCTCAAAAGGACTGCCTCGATTATTAGAAATAATGAGAGCGCTTAGAGACCCTGACGGAGGATGCCCCTGGGATATTGAACAGAATTTCAAGACGATTGCGCCTTATACTGTAGAAGAAGCTTATGAAGTTGCTGATGCCATTGAGCGTGAAAACTGGGAGGACCTAAAAAATGAATTAGGGGATTTACTGCTTCAAACTGTTTATCACACGCAAATGGCAGAGGAAGAGGATCTCTTTAATTTTAATGATGTAGTAAATCAAATATCAGAAAAAATGATAAAAAGGCATCCTCATGTTTTTGGTAATGAAAATAGAAATAAGACAGCATCCCAACAGGTAAACGATTGGGAGTCAATCAAAGCAGAAGAAAGAGCAAAAAAAAATCAGACAGGAATTTTGGACGATGTGGCTCTCAACCTCCCTGCACTAGTAAGGTCTCTCAAGTTGCAAAAAAGGGCTGCCAGAGTTGGGTTTGATTGGCCTAATATTTTACAAGTTTTGGAAAAAATAGAGGAAGAAACAAAAGAGCTAGTCGAAGCAAAAGAACTCGAATCTCAAGAAAAGATTAATGAAGAATTTGGAGATCTAATGTTTTCAATCGTAAACTTAGGCCGCCACCTCGGTGTTGATTCAGAAGAAGCTCTTAAGCAAACCAATAGAAAATTCATCAAGCGATTTAAATTTGTTGAGGAGACAATTTTATCTGAAGGTAAAGATATTCAAAGCGCTTCACTAGAAGAAATGGAAAAACTGTGGAGCAAAGCAAAAAATAGTAAATATTAAGTTTTTAATAAATCATCTTTTGTATAAATGACTTCCCAAAATTGGATTCGTTGAAGGCGTCTTTGCCAAAGTGCAAATTGCTCAATTTTGTAGTTCAAGAGATTGTTTTGCGAGAAATTCAATCTTGTTCCAAGTTTAAAAAACTAAAATTAATTTCCTTTAGTTAATTGAATTTTGAATTTATATGTATTTTTTTCAATGCCTTAGATTAATTTTTTCACATCTTATTATTTCTTATAAAATTTATCAGGTTTTATTCTTGACAATTTTTATCAGATAAATCTAAGTAATGGTGGAAGAGGAAAATATGATGTCGAAATTAATCACCATTTTATTAATAATTTTAGCCAACGCAGGTACATTGATGGCCTCGGAAGTAAACGTGTACTCCTATCGCCAACCTGAACTAATCAAACCACTAACTGATAAATTTACGCAACGGACGGGAATAAAAGTTAACGTCGCATATTTAAAAAAGGGAATGGTTGAGAGAATGAAGGCGGAGGGTAAACGAAGTCCTGCGGACGTAGTTCTAACTGTTGATATCTCAAGGCTAGCAGGAATAGTTTCAGAAAATTTAACGCAACCTGTACAAAGCAGTTCTTTAACTAAAAATGTTCCAGAGTTATATCGCGACCCAGACAATCACTGGTTTGGACTTACTACTCGTGCACGCATCATTTACGCAAGCAAAGATAGAGTTTTCGATGGAGAAATTGAAACTTATGAAGATTTAGCAGACTCAAAATGGGCTGGACGAATATGCACTCGTTCAGGAACAAATGCTTACAATGTTGCTCTCACTTCAGCAGTTATACACCACCTCGGAAAAGCTTCTGCCCAAAAATGGTTAGAAGATTTAAAAAGTAATCTAGCCAGAAAACCTCAGGGAAATGATAGGGCTCAGGTAAAAGCAATTTGGGCAGGAGAGTGTGATATATCAATCGGAAACACCTATTATATGGGCAAAATGCTTTCCGACGATGAGCAAAAAGAGTGGGCAAACAGCGTCCGTATTATTTTTCCAAAATTCAAAAACGGTGGAACTCATGTTAATATTTCTGGAGTAGCAATGGCTAAGCATTCTCCTAATCAAGAAAATGCCTTGAAATTAATGGAATTCTTAACATCGCCAGAAGCTCAAGAAGTTTACGCAGAAGTAAATTACGAATATCCAATTGCACCCGGGACAGAAGCAGCAAAGTTGGTAAAAAATTGGGGTTCCTTTAAAGCAGATAACGTAAACCTTATGGATTTAGCTAAGTTAAGAAGTGAGGCACTCAAGCTTACCGAGATAGTAAACTTTGATGGATAAATAAAAGACGCAAAATATTGAAACCTGCGCTTTTCAAAGGGCAGGTTTTTTGTATAAAGTCATATTGTAAAATTAAAACAAACGAAACTTTAGTTTATTGTGCAACAACGTAAAATAATAATTGACACAGATCCAGGACAAGATGATGCTGTTGCAATACTGTTAGCATTAGCCAGCCCCGAAGAAATCGAGGTTCTTGGTATTACTGCAGTAGCAGGTAATGTTCCGCTTGATTTAACAAAAAAAAACACACGGATAGTTTGCGAGTTAGCACAAAAAACTGAGATAAAGGTTTTTGCTGGCTGTGACACCCCAATGCAAAGACCACTTGTAACTGCGGAGCATGTTCATGGGAAGACTGGCCTGGATGGCCCAACCCTTCCAGATCCCGAAATGCCTCTCCAAAAACAACATGCAGTTGATTTTATAATTGAAACAGTTCGAACTAACGAAGCTGGCACAATAACATTATGTCCATTGGGACCACTCACAAATATCGCGACAGCAATTGAAAAGGCACCGGACATAAAGGAAAAAATCCAAGAGATCGTTTTAATGGGCGGAGCTTATTTTGAAGTTGGCAATATCACGCCTACGGCAGAATTTAACATATATGTAGATCCTGAGGCAGCAGAAATTGTGTTTCAATCAAACATTAAAATTACTGTATTACCCCTTGATGTTACTCATAAAGCTCTTGTCACTAAGGCTAGGAATGATGCTTTTCGGGCACTGAATTCACCGGTAGGTAAAGCGGTAGCTGAAATGACTGATTTTTTTGAACGGTTCGATAAAGAAAAATATGGATCGGATGGCGCCCCACTGCATGACCCCTGCGTTATTGCCTACCTACTATCACCAGATTTATTTTCAGGTCGTCACATTAATGTTGAAATAGAAACCCAGTCTGAACTTACTTTAGGAATGACAGTAGCCGACTGGTGGAAAGTCACAAATCGTCCAAAAAATGCCTATTTTATTGGCGATGTGAATGCTGACGGATTTTTCTCTTTATTGACTGAGCGTTTGGCTCGCTTTTAAGTGAAAAATTTACTAGGTATGGAATAAAAATCGATTGCTAGTAAACATGAATGCACAATTTCCTTTTGATAATACCTATTCCGCTCTTCCAAGTCAGTTTTTTCATAAACAAAAACCTGCAACAGTTACTAAGGCTGAGCTGATAGCTTGTAATTTTCAATTAGCAAAAGAATTAGAGATAAAACTTCCTAGCAGTGGACTAGAATTGATTTTTTCAGGACAAATGATACCCGACGGAGCAGATCCTTTAGCACAAGTCTATGCTGGGCATCAATTTGGCTATTACAATCCACAACTAGGTGATGGCAGAGCGCTTTTGCTAGGTGAGCTAACTACGAAATCAGGACGATACGATATCCAATTGAAGGGTTCTGGCACAACACCTTATTCTCGCAGTGGCGATGGATTATCTTGGTTAGGCCCTGTTCTACGAGAATACATAGTGTCAGAAGCCATGCATCATTTAGGAATTCCGACCACTAGATCTTTAGCTGCGGTTGAGACTGGTGATAAAGTTTTGAGAGAAACCGTACTCCCAGGAGCCATTTTAACAAGAATTGCGAAAAGTCATATACGCGTCGGAACGTTTCAATACTTTGCATATAATAAAGATACGGAAGCTCTTGAAACCTTATATAAGTATACCCGGGAGAGACATTATAACGAAACAAAATCCATCTCAGAATTTTTGAGTTGCGTGATCAATGCACAAAGCGATTTGGTAACCGATTGGCTTAGTGTTGGTTTTATCCACGGTGTAATGAATACCGATAACTGTTCAATATCAGGTGAAACAATCGATTACGGTCCCTGTGCGTTTTTGGATAACTATAGCCCCTCAAAGGTTTTTTCTTCGATAGATACCCACGGGCGATACGCTTACTCAGCTCAAGCCGATGTAATTGTTTGGAATATGGCACAATTGGCAAATGCACTTTTGCCAATAGTAAACAACGATGAAGATGTATTGAATGAATTTAAAAATTTGGTCCACGAAATGCCAAATCAAATAAGAAGTTTATGGTTAAAAAAATTTGGAAAAAAAATTGGCATCTCCAAAACCAAACCCAGTGATTATAAATTGATAAGTAACTTTTTAAATGGCTTAGCATCGAGAAATGAGGATTTCACGATAAGCTTTAGAAAGCTGACGGAGGAGCCCGAATACTTCAAATCTGTTGACTCTGATTGGCTTAAGACTTGGAAAAATCGAATATCAGGCGAACCTGACCCAATTTCAATTATGGCTAAGGCAAATCCAAATTTAATACCACGAAATCATCAAATAGAACTTGCAATAACAGCAGCGCTAAATTCTGATTTTGATCTTTTTCATCGATTAAACAAGGCCTTAAAATCACCTTATGAGAAAACCCTAGAGTACTCAGATTTAGAAGCTATCCCGACGGAAGAGGAAGAAGTTTTAAAAACATTCTGTGGTACCTAGTTCTTGCATTTCGGCTAAACATGACCATAACATTAAGCGTTTATTAAAAAAATATATTCAAAATGACAGACACAATTCTGCAAAGGTGCGAGCAAAAAGGCTTGCGTATGACGAGCCAGCGTAAGATCATCGCTCAGGTGTTAGAAGACGCTGCTGATCATCCTGACGTAGAGGAATTGTATAAACGAGCATCAAAAATCGATCTCACCATTTCTATAGCAACTGTATACAGAACCGTTAAGCTTTTTGATGAAGCAGGCATTTTAGATAAGTTAGAGTTTGGCGATGGCCGAGCGCGCTATGAAGACGCCGAACGTGAACACCATGACCATCTGATTGATATTAATTCTGGGAGAGTTATAGAGTTCATGGACTCTGACATTGAAAAATTACAAGAAAAAATTGCTCAAAGGCTTGGGTATAAACTCATGGGTCATAAACTCGAGCTCTATGGCGTTCCATTAAAAAAGTCATAACTTGACAACCAAACCCTTCTGAGCGACAGGTTTGGATTATTATTTGGGTTCAAATGGTAAATCTCCGCGGTATTTTATTTATGATGATGTCAATGGCATGTTTTGCTGTTGAAGACACATTTATAAAATTACTATCGGCCAGGCTACCTGCCACTCAAATTCTCTTTTCAATAGGCTTTGGCGGTGCATTAATCACACTAGTGCTCGCCATTGTTTTGAATGTGAATCTGGCTGATAAAATACTACTTAATAAGCATGTAATATCACGAACGATTGCAGACTTGTTCGGAGCTCTCTCTTTTACCTCTGCCATGGTTTTGATACCAATGTCGTTACTAGCTTCTATTTTGCAAGCAACGCCATTATTTGTAACTTTAGGAGCAGCCATTTTGTTGGGCGAAAAGGTTGGGTGGCGCAGATGGTCAGCAATTTTTATTGGATTTTTGGGCGTTATAATTATACTCCAGCCCGGCTATGGGAGCTTCCAATTGGCGTCACTTTTAGGTTTGGCAGCAGTTTTATGCTTAGCCCTAAGAGACGTAGTCACTAGAGATATGGCAACTGAAATTCCGACTTTAACTGTTACTTTTTATGCATGCTTAGCAATGGGAAGTGCTGGGTTTATTGCTTATCCTTTTTTTGGACCTCCCATAATGCCCACTACATATGAAGCAATTATATTGATATG